>NZ_JARXOW010000001.1:601654-902481 GCF_030182585.1 Pedobacter faecalis
CCGGTAACCGGTTTGCATTCTACCAGTGTGTAGTGCCGGTAGTTTTTAATGGTGTTAAACCAGGTTTCTGCACGCTTTCCTTCCCTCCTGTCGATGGTCACGTTTTTATTGCCGTCGTTAAGAATAGGCAAGTCCACCAGTAGATCCTTAAAACTATATTGTCCGCCAACAACAGCGTGATATACTTTACTGACCTTCCGCTTTTCGAATTGGATGGATACATGACGATAAGCTTCCGGGGTTTTAGCGATCACTAATGCGCCAGAGGTCTCTTTATCTAAACGATGCGCTACTTGTGCGTCAGGCACATATTGCTTTGCTAGCCGAAGTATGTTAACATCGCCTGAGCCGCCTCGCTCGTCGAGCGATGCTACAAAGGGGGGTTTATTGACAACAATGTAATCATCGTTCTCAAACAGGATCAAATCTTTAAAAGAAGGGTATTTCAATGGCTTTTCGTTTGCCGCAAAATTAGCTAAAATAGCGGGAAACCGAAACTTAAGCCAACTCGAATTTGTAGCCTACGCCTTTTACGGTAGAAACGTACGATTCGCCGAGCTTTTCCCTGAGTTTACGAATATGAACGTCGATGGTACGATTAGTTACCACTACGGAATCTTCCCAGATATTCTTCAATATCGATTCCCTGGTATAAACTTTTCCGGGTTTTGAAGCCAGCAGGTAAAGAAGTTCGAATTCTTTTTTTGCCAGCACCACCTTCTGCCCGTTCTGGTACACCAGATATGCCTCCCGGTCTATAACAAGATCGCCTATCTCCACTTTGTTTTCAGAAAGTTCCTCTGTGCCGGCATTTCTCCGCAAAATGGCGTTAATCCGGCTTACCAGCGCCCGTGGTTTGATGGGTTTGGCGATGTAGTCGTCTGCCCCCACATTAAAGCCAGCAATTTCAGAATACTCTTCGCTCCTTGCTGTAAGAAACACCATAAAAGTGTTTTTGAACTCCGGTATAGCGCGCATAAGTCTGCAGGCCTCAATGCCATCCATCTTAGGCATCATGATATCTAGGATGATCAGGTCCGGGTTAACCTTCTTGGCTACGGTAATCCCTTCCTGCCCGTTACCGGCCGTGAACACCTGATAACCTTCCTTTTTCAGGTTGTACTCTATCAGCTCCAGAATATCCGGTTCATCATCAACGATCAATATCTTTTGCTTCACAACACTCATAACTTTAAATATTTGTTACGAAAATAGGTATTCGGTTATAATATTAGGTTAAGTGTGTGTTAACAAATTGTTAAAGCATAAACTACCGTTAACAAGCTTTTTATAATGTCTTGCTTAAAAAGGCTTCCAATTCAGCACCTTTCAGATTCTTGGCAATGATTTTCCCATTTGGATCCAACAGGAAAGAGCTTGGGATGGAGTTGATCTGATACATGCGCACTACAGGACCCTCGAAATCTTTCAATTCCCCTCCATGAGTCCAGGTAAGGCCATCATCTTCGATAGCTTTCTTCCATGCGATCGCGTCTTTGTCGAGCGAAATGCCCAGAATCGTAAAATTCTTGTCTTTATACTTGTTATAGGCCTTCACCACGTTAGGGTTTTCCTCGCGGCAAGGCATACACCAGGAAGCCCAAAAATCTATAAGCAAGTATTTACCCTTGAAATCGGAAAGTTTAATTTGTTGGCCGCCTTTGAGCGCGGGAAGCGTGAAGTCTGGCGCCTGTTGCCCCACCTGCACCTTTTTCAAGCCTGCCATCTTCGATACAAAGTCGCTCACCACCTGGTTCCCCTTAAAACGATCCTTGATGTCATCGGCATAGGCAACCATTTCGCGTTCATACTCGGCCGGATTTAACATATTAATAGCGAAGAAGCCGGCGAGTGATTCAGAATTCTCCTGAGCAAATTTTAAAACGGCCTTATTCATTGCCTCAACTTCTGCCATATAAGCAGGGCGCATTTGCTCCATGATCATGTCGCGCTTATCGGGCTGAGCCTCTACGTTCTTGTCGAACTGCTGCTGGATGCGGTTTATTTTAATGACGTACTCATTCTTCGTTTTATTCAGCTCATGAAGTTTCTCGGCTTCGCGTGCGCCGGAAACATTATAAGTTAGTGAGGGATCCGCGAGGTCGGCTTCTATTTCAATATCATCGCCATTTTTTGCGATCAGCAGATATTCATTATCTCCGGCAGCCACCCTAAAAAAATCAGCCTCCGGCGATTCATGTTCAAATTTAAATTCACCTTTCTCGGAAAGTACCGTAGAGTCGACCGGCGTGTTGCTATTTTGCCGAAGGCCGTATAAATAAACTTTTCCTTTAAGGTCTACATTCTTAAAAGTGCCGCTGATCGTAAAGCTGTCTTTGTTTTTGCAGGCCATAAAAGCCGAGCAAAGCATAATGATATATGATAATCTTTTCATTGGATGAAGATATTATTGGGATTAGTTTAATTTTTCCTGTAGCAATTGATTTACTTTTTGCGGGTCAGCCTTACCCTTTGCGAGTTTCATGACCTCACCTACAAACAGTCCGAGCACACCCTTCTTACCCTTTTTGTAAGCCTGAACCTGTGCCTCATATTTCTCCAGTACCAGATTTACATGAGCGGCCAGTTCGTCCACATCGTTCGAAATCAGCAGATTTAACTGCGCTGCAAATTGCTCCGCATCGGCTTCGGGTTTTCCATAAAGAGCGGGCAACAATTGCTGTAAGGCAACCTGCTGGGTGATCCGTTTCTCGTCTACCATATTCACAAGATCTGCCAGTTGCTCCGGAGTGATCTTAAACGCAGCGATGTCGATTTGCCGCTCGTTCAATAGAGCTCTTACTGCACCTACAAGCCAATTTGCTAAACTCTTAACGTTATTTACATGCGTTATTGCATCGTTAAAATACTTGAGCAGATAAATGTCTTCCGCAATCAGCAACGCATCTGCCGCCGCAACACCATGTTCCTGTACCAACTGCTTGCTTACTGAAGCAGGAAGGGCGGGCATGTCAAACATTATCTGCGCCAGCCACTCTTCTGATATATGTATCGGGGCCAGGTCAGGATCAGGGAAATAGCGATAATCATTGGCTTCCTCCTTGCTCCTCATTGGAGCAGTTGTGCCCTTATCAGCATCAAAATTTAACGTACTCTGGACGATCTTTCCCCCTGCGCTGACAACGGCCGTCTGGCGTCCATACTCAAAGTCTATCGCTCTTCGCAGGTTTCTTATGGAGTTCAGGTTTTTCACCTCACAGCGGGTACCGTATTCCAGGGTACCAACAGGGCGTATAGAGATGTTTGCGTCACAGCGCAGACTTCCCTCCTCCATATTGCCATCGCTGACATCAAGGAAGCGCACCAGTTTCCGCAGTTCGGTCAGTAAAGCCGAGGCTTCTTCAGATGAACGGATATCCGGCTCGGTAACGATTTCAATGAGCGGCACGCCGGCGCGGTTCAGATCTACAAATGAATAAGCATCATGCTGGTCATGCATACTTTTACCAGCATCCTCTTCCAGGTGTATCCGGTTAATACCGATCCGCTTCTCCGTACCGTCACCCAAGGTTATGTTTAGAAACCCGTTCTGGCAGATCGGTTGGTTATCCTGTGTGATCTGGTAACCTTTAGGTAAATCTGCATAAAAATAGTTTTTCCTGTCGAAGTAATTAACCGCATTGATGCTGCAGTTCAGTGCAAGGCCCATTCTTACGGCTTTAGCCACAACCTCCTTATTCAGTTTTGGCAGCGCACCTGGCAAAGCAAGTGATACAGGCGAAATATTGGCGTTTGGTTCAGCGCCGAAAGCAGCACTGTCTGACGAAAATATCTTTGACTTTGTATTGAGCTGTACGTGTATTTCCAGGCCTGAAACCAATTCGTATTCAGATATAGAAACTTCGGGTGGTTGACTCATTTATGGCTAGCAGTTACTTATCAATTGAAATTTAAATATACAAACATAACCATTTGAAGCGTTATAAGGATACACAAATACTAAAACCATGAATCTATGAAACGATTAATTTTACTGGTGGCTCTCGGATTTGCATCCGTCGCCGCAACAACAACCGCCAGCGCGCAGGTCAGTGTCAACATCAACATTGGTGCGCAGCCAAGATGGAGTCCCGTTTATTATGAAACCGTGGCCTACCGACCAGTTTATACACGGCCAGTGGTATATACCCGACCTGTCGTTTACACGCGTCCGGTAGCTACGCATTACGTCCGGACGGTTAAATACAAATCACAGCCAAGCTGGAAAAGCTACAAGAAGTATACAAAGAAACATCATAAACATCATGGCAAGCGTCACCCACATCATGGCAGGCATCGCCGTTAATGAAAAATGGGCGGTCAAATGACCGCCCATTTTTTTGATATTGCACCTCGACTATTTCATTAACTCCCTGACTTGTGCAATAGTTACATTTTCCGCTACAACGGTACCTTTTTCATCCAGAAGGAACATTGCCGGAATCGTTCTGATCTTCCAGGCTGCTGAGGTTGCACCCTTGTCCAGAAAACTTGGCCAGGCCAGCTGTTCTTCTTTTTCAGCTTTCAGCCAGTCGGCCTCCTTCTTGTCAATAGACAGACTTACAATTTGCAGTCCCTTCGCGTTCATATCGGCATACAGAGACTTCAATGCCGGGATTGACTTGCGGCAGGGCTGGCACCATGACGCCCAGAAATCGACCAAGGTATATTTATTACCTTTCAGCAACTGACTCAGATCAGCGTCTTTCTTGTCATTGGTCATCGCTTCAAACAGCGGAGCCTTCTCACCTAAGAATCCTTTAGGAAACAATTCATCTTTTATCTTCTGCCCATAGTAGCTTTCCTGCGCTGTCTGCGACAATTTATTGAAAACAGGTTTCTGTTCGGGCGTGAAATACGAGTAAGCGTTTAACATCAGAAACGCACCCCACCAGCTGTCTTTGTTGGCCGTAATCAGAGAATCAAAAGTCACCTCAACTTTATCAAAAAAAGCCTTCTCATCAGCTTCAAACTTTTTATAAGCTGCAGTCTTATACAAAGAATCAAGTTTTACTGAATCTTTGGCCTGTCTGGCCGCACTAACCTGCTTCATGATAGCCTCACCGCGACGGTTATAATCCATATGATCCTGATTGAGCTTTTCCCGGTAGGAAGTCTTTTTCAGGTATTCCTCATGGAGCTTGCTCCCGGAAACCTTAAGATCCTGCAGATCAAGAAACTTGTTGTTATAACGTTCTGCGGTACTCCCAGTAGCCGTAATAGTGATGTTGCTGCTGTTGTCGACCATCACCTGGCATCCCCCGTAATGGCCTTTCACCGAAATTCTAAACAGCCTCGGCCCCGGTATGCTGCCGCTGAAGCTGAACTGCCCGCCCTTCAAAACGGCCGTAGCCACAGGCTTCTCGTCGTCGTGCGTTCCGGAAGGAATAAGTTCCAGCACAGTGCCATCCGCCAAACCTGTAAACTTTCCTTTAATCGTATATCCTGGCGCTGCAGATGACGCGATCAGATTGCATAAAAGCAACGCGAAAATGCCCAATAATCTAAATAATCTCATAGCTGAACTAATTAAAAAGTGTAGCAAGTTTTTTCTCCAATGCGTCTCCCCTAAGGTCCTTGGCGATAATTTTCCCGCTGGCATCTACCAGGAAACTCATCGGGATGGATTTTATTCCATATTCTAAGGCCAGGTCGCTCTTCCATCCTTTTAGATCTGAGGCATGAACCCAATTCAACTTGTCCGCTTCAATCGCGGCCAGCCACCTGTCTTTCTTGTCATCCAGTGAAATACCGATGATCTCAAAGCCTTTATCATGATATTTCTCATATGCCTTGACCAGATTCGGGTTCTCTTTGCGACACGGACCACACCAGCTTGCCCAGAAGTCAACGAGCACAACTTTCCCTTTAAAATCGGCCAAAGACACAGCTTTGCCGTTTTTGTCGGGCACGGAGAATTGAGGGGTAACTCCAATACCGGTTTTAGCATTGATCTTGATTGATTCACCCAACTGAAGTCCGTAATAAGAGTTCTTAGCCTGCGGCGCCAACGCTGCATAAGTGCTTGCCGCTTTTTCAGGGTTGGGATAGTTTACGAACCGGTCGATGATAATATAGGGAAGCACAGGCGAAGCCGGGTATCTCTTTACAAAAGCCTCCACAGAATCGATCAATCTTTTGTTTAACTGTTCAAATCCGGCATCGACGACAGAACGGTCGGCGGGTTTACCGGTCGATTTTGAAAGCTTATCCAAACTATCCGCCTGCTTATACAACACACCCGCACGAGACGTTACAGCTCTCCATGCAGACGCCCATTCCGTCCAAACGCGGTAATGCTTTGCACCGGTTACTTTAGCTGAGGTCATGTCATTAAAATTTGCGGATATGCTGATGTTTTCCTTCAGCCCAACGGGTATACTGAGAAATCCACTCTTCCCGAACCGCAGGTAGCAGATCAGCCCGTCTGGAGCTTCCCCTTTAAAAGAGAATGTGCCATTTGACGCCGCAACCGAGTCCTTAATCTGCTTATCGCCGTAGCTGGCATTTAAATAAGCCATGCCGTTTCCCAAGCCCTCAACCCGACCGGTAATTTTGTAAGATGCAGTTTGTTGCGCATTTGCGGTAACCGCTGCCATCATACATATAGCAACGGTTAACAATTTTCTTGATCTCATATTCTTTTTGGATGATTTTATTAAATGCATGATTAATACTTATAAGCCATATCCACTATTCGAGCAAAATCCGTAACCACTTTGGTGTAAGATCCGATACCTCCCACAGTATTTATGGCGAAGTAGTATACCTTACCTTGTGTCCCATTCCAAGTAGCTACAGCAAGTTTAGCTCCGGCGCGATCGACATAGTCTCTCGCATATTTAACACATGTAATATTCTCACCAGTTGGAAAACTATAAGTTTCAACTACAGTATTGGAGCTGGTCTCGTATCTCGACAAAACGTTACCGTTGCCATAGTAAATATGAGGCGTGCGGGTAGAACCAGCTGCTGCACTGAAGTTCAGAATACCGGGTGCATTCATTTGTGTCTTACCGAGTGTAATGATCGGGGAAGCAGTAGTGTTTTTTGTCTTGTACCGCAATAGGAAAGGCTGATTGTTAGCGTCTTTCATGATCGCATTATAGTCGTGCGCCACATCAGCAGAATCCTGGAAAATCATGGTCATGCCAACATCGTTCATATCAAAAACACTGCTCACACCCGTGCTTGCTCCCGAAGGAAACGCTTCAAGCGTACCTGCTACCGGAGTCGGGTTGTACGCCTGTATCCTGTAAAAACGTTTATCAGTATTATCGTAAACAATAGCCGGGAAAGTCTCGCCCCCAACCACAAATGGAGCAAGTGAATAATTCCTGTTTCCCTGTGGATTGAGTGCGATGTCGCCCCACTTTTTAACGCCGGGGAAACCACCTACGAGGTTGCTGTGCAATTTTCCATTATTTATTGCTATCCCGAGCGAAGGAGAACGTACCCCACTGTAGGTATACTGGCTTGTCCAGGTCATTACAGTCGGATTAATTACAGAAGGCGCACTAAAGAACAGAAAGCTGTAATCAAACTTCTTAACCATCGTCAGGTAATTATATTCCTGACTACCCTGATCGGCCAGAATGTACATTCTTTTACCCGTTGCAGAAATATCATCCGTAACGGGATAGGTCGTGATCTCAAGCTTCCGCGGACCAGTAATGGCAGATGTATTACGGTCGTTATAGATTCCGTGCTCAGCAGTATAATCTGTGAAAATGAAAGACAGATCGCCTTTGCCCGCCTTATCCTCAAGCACCATCCATCCGGTCGCGTATTTATTACCTACCAGGACGCTGTAGTTCAGGTAAGAGCTTACTCCGGTTTGTTTGTCGGTAGCACGTAATCTAATAATAAAAGGTTCGCCTAAAGTAAAAGTCTCGGGCTTAACGACAATCTTCAATTCATGTCCGGTGGCAATCTCCTCTCTTGGGGCGGCCAAACTTACGGCCCCATTGTTATTGTAAAGAAGCCAGGTAAATTCCACATTGGAAATGTTTTCTGCCAGGCTCTGAGTTAGAGCGGGTTTAAGCTTTAAGCTATCTCCCTGAAAAATTGTCATTTGAGTGGCTGACTTTGGATCGCTCAAACCTATCTGATTAACCGGCTTTATATCCAGATTACTGTCATCTTTATAGCAGCTCGTTAAGGAAACTATTCCCAAACCGATTACCGCTAGGTTCTTATATATTGCATTCATTGTATTTGCTTTAATTGTATTTCTGCTTAGACTATATTATGGGAAAAATACCTGCTGCCCGAACTCATCTATCAGAGGTCCGTATTGCTGGTTGTACTCAAGCAGGGCATTTCTTGCCTTTTGGGATAAGAAGCGGGAATCCTGAGGCAGAGGACCTGCGTTCCAGTTCGTCTTACCGGTAGCAGTGATCAGGAAACGGAACTTTACCTCAGAGTAACTTCCAAAATAGGCCGACCATGTTGTCTCCCAATTAGTGGGTTTAGAAAGAATGTCGGCCAGGGTGAACTTATACCGAAGTCTGTTAGGATATCCGGGCTTAAAGTCGCTGTTTTCAGATACACGCAACGTTGCCGTAAGCGTACTGTCTTTTAGCCCTGGTTTCCGGTAAACATAAATAGGAACCCTTGCGGTAAATTGATTGGCTTTGACTATAGCACTACCAACCCTATAATGGTATCCTGCTTTTGCAGAACTTGCCTGCGTGGGTACCAGATTAATCGTCCGGTCCCTGTCGGCTGCCTTGCCAATAATTCGAAAGTTTACGAAGATAGAATCGGTCACCACACTAGCCGGACTCGTTGCAAAAGTATAGTCTGTACTGTCGGGAAATGACTCTACATAGACCAGATCAGCCTGGTTAAACAACAACTCTTCATTCTTTGCGCAGGATGCCATGATGCAGACAGGCACCATCAACATCAAACAATTTTTTAATATCTTTTTCATTTCTCTTGTCATAAAATGGTTAGTTGCCCTCAATTCCAAATTCCAGTTCATCATTCGGGATCGGGAAAACGTATTTAGCAGTCGACATAGGATTTGATATCCCATCAGGCAGCGTGGTAACATTCATACGTTTGTAGTAATACCATAACTGACCCTCTGCGTAGAAATCCTTCCGATATTCAAACTGAATTTCCGCATCAAGCGCCGTCTGGGTAGCAGGCACGGGCAATTCCGGAATCAATCTGCTGGTACGTACCTCGTTTAGGTAAGCGGTCCCTTCAGCCAATGTGGGTGCGGCCTCGGCAGCGATATAATACATCTCTGAAAGTTTAATAAGCGGTACAAGGCGCTGCTTCACATTGGTCGGCGCATCGCTCCAGTATTTCTTGGTATACACCGTACTTGCTGCGATTTCGTTCCACAAACTCTTAGAAGCACCAGGTCTGCGCACATCGGTACCATAACCCACAAGTGAAGCCTGGTAAGTCGCATCCAGTTTAGCGCGCGTCGACCACAAATCTGTAGTTTCTCCTGTTGCGTTAGAGTTCTTAAATAAATCGTCCGCAATCGCTTTCATGCCCGAAACATAAATTGAAAAAATATGTTCCGTACTGAAAGTAAGGTCAGAATTAACGGAACCTGCATCTGCATTTATTTCAGCCGAAGTGATAAATTTAAACTTATCGCTGTCAATAACCTCCTTGGCATACTTCAATGCGTTTACCTTATCACCCTTATACAAATAAAGCCTGGCAAGTAATGCTTTTACAGCCCAATAGTTCATATGATTTTGTCTGTATTGCAAAAAGAGGTCAGCATTAGTACTTCCCTGATTGTCTTTTATCTGATCGATCGTTTGGTGCACAGACAATAAGCGTTCAGCCTCCTTAAGATCTGCCTCACATAGACCAATCACCTCTCCAAGCGAAAGTCTGGCCTGAGATACCACAGTAAAATCTTTCATATAAGCAACCGAAGGCTTACCGGCGTTGGCACCACCATCGTAGCGTTCAGAAAAAAGCCTGGCAAGGTCAAAATGTTGGTACGCACGCATTGCCAGTGCCTCACCCTTGATGATGTTTTTTGTGTTTTCATCAAGTACACCAGCGCTCTGGTCAATATTCTTAAGCAGGAAATTAACCTGTGCAATATTGGAATATTGCTTTTTAAACATGTTAGCGATCATCGTCTGTATCTCCGAATCGGCATAGTTATAACGCGCTAGTTTACCAATGGTGGTTATTGTAGACGACTTATTTTCGTAGCGCTGAGCCATGATGTCAAGCATATAAAAACTGAGCCACGAACCGTAAGTTTCCCTCGACGCAGCCCCCTGATAGACGCCAAACAAGGCATCAATATATCCCTGCCTGGTGCTAAACTGCTTCGTTTCTTTCACTTGGGTTTTAGGATCTACGTCTAACCATTTCTTGCACGACGACAGGCAAATCATCATGGCAAACAGATAAATCGGAAATAATGAAGTAATTTTTTTAAATCTCATGATATGTCTATTTAGAAAGTGGTCTGTAATTGTAAAGTGTAGTTATGCGCAAAAGGATAATCCAGACCCCTTTCGCGTTTAATACTGGAGGCACGGAAAATATCACTTCCAAAAAGAGTTACTTTAGTGTTTTGCAGACCTAAACGTTTGTTCAGGTTGTCAGAAAAACGATAGTAAACAGAAACGCTTTCACCTGCGATGAAATTGTTCTTTTGAACAAAACGCGAAGTTGTATACGTAATCGGTGCATTAACGTTATTCGTATAGTTTACAATACCCCTATAGAAAGAAACATCCCCCGGTTTTTGCCATCTTGATTCGTACACCCTTCTGTCCACATTATACAAAGCCACGTTAGCATTCTCTACACGGTCAACCAACGTCTGATTATAAGTGTCGCCACCGAAATCAAAACGCAGGTAAATATTAAATCCAATGCCCTTCATTTCAAAGTTTGTACCCATGGTTCCGTTGATCGTCGACGTCTTGTCCCCCGCGATGATCTGATCGGCGGGGTTATACGCATTCACTACAGATCCATCCCTGCTTAGAAACAGCTCGTTTCCGGAAGCCGGATCTATACCAAGTGAAGGTACAGCCCAGATCACGTTTACAGATTGGCCTTCCGCATACTTCGGCAAAGGTACTGTCGACCGCGAAGAATTTGCCCGCTCATTTAATGCCTTAATGGTAGATGATATTTTTTCTATCCGGTTGGTTACATGAAAAGCATTCACAAATACCGACCAGTTATTGCGGTTGCTTGGGTTTGCAAGTATGTTAAAACGGCCATAAAGTTCGTATCCTTTATTTACTACATCACCCATGTTGTCGTAATAGCCCGCAAAACCAGTAGAAGGGGCACTGGTGATAAATGCAATACTTCCTTTTGTTCTTTCAAGGAAATAGTTAGCATTTAACGTAAACCTGTTAAAGATAGTCAGGTCAATACCAATGTTTTGCTTCAAGGTCTTCTGCCATGCCAGCATATCGTTACCATAGCCGAGTAAATATGAAGCAATCACTCCGCGATATTCCCTGTCGGTATAATACTGACTGGTGGTAATACCCTTATAACTCTCGAAACTTTCTGAACCAGTAGTACCAATGGTATACCGCAGGCGGGCATCATTGATTACAGCGTGATTTTTCAGGAACTCCTCATTGGTAAGGTTCCAACCAGCGCCCAGCGACCAGAAAGGTGCATAGCGTCTGTCAGTTCCATACAGTGATGAACCGTCTAGACGGAAAGTCGCATCAAACAGATAACGGCTGTCGTAGTTGTAAGCTATCCTGCCCAGCGTACCAAAAGAACGCGTTATACTCTCCGTTCCTGAGGGCTTTTGATTGGTTGGGTACTGGTTACCCAAAATGAACTGATCCAGGTTAGGATTTGGAAAACCGATCACACGTACCGATTGCGTATTATAGTTAACCTCTTTGATGTTCAAAGTTGCCGAACCTGAAAGGAAGTGTTTTCCGAAGTTCTTGTTGGCTTCACCAGTCAGGAATCCCTCGATTCTTTGCAGATCCCCTGTTCCTTTGGTGTAAGAGCCCTTCTCAAATGTTGGAATGTTTGCAAATGAACTATGTTGAGCAGGAAGGAAAATGTCCGAGTCGTCGTTCTGCTTTGTGTAAGACAAACGCCCCGTCAAACGAAGCCATTCTTTGGCCTGCCAGCGAGTTTCAAAATTATTCGTTACACCCCGATAACCTGTGCGATCTGTAATGTTCAAAGAAGCGTTGTAAAGTGGGTTAACCGGTCGGCCTACATAGCCGTTCAGGTTATCATAAAAATCCTGGTTTGTCACACGCAAACCGGTAACCGGGTCTATCACCTCTTCCAGATAAACCTTTAAATTCCCATTAGCATCGTAAGGGCTCCAGTAAGGATTTAGCCTGGTATATTGCGTAAAAGAACCATATGGCGAGTTTGCAGCATCATTAAAGAACAGGGTCAGGTCGTTTCTGAATTGAAAGTTCTTTAGTCTGTACGAGAAGAAAGAGTTGCCAGTAGTGGTCTTTCTGTCAGACCCCTTCATAACGCCCGTTTTCTGATCGTAAGTAAGGTTAAGTCCGTAAGTCACAGCTTCAGCGCCGCCCTCTACATAAAGATTATGTTTTTGACCTATACCCGTTCTAAGTGGCTTAGCTATCCAATCGGTATTTACGCCTGAACGAACAGCAATCAGCCTGTTTTCGCGAACAAGATCCAGTGCATTTTGTGTGGTGTTAAAAGTGTTCTTAAAGAAGCCGCTTCGGTCTTCCAGCTCGAATTTTTCCGCTGCATTCAGAAGATCATAGCCTGTCAGGTCGGGCGCTTCCAATTGCGTGCTACCATTATAGGTAAATCTAAGTTTACCCTCAACTGGTCTTAATTGTTCGATAACTACTACGCCATTAGCTCCTCTCGAGCCATAAATAGCAGTAGCACCAGCGTCCTTTAGTACTGTTACACTGGCAATCCTGTTCATATCAAGGTCATTGATACGCTGAAGAGTCGTTTCAAAACCATCAAGGATAAATAAAGGCGCGTTAGGGGCCGACTGGTAGTTAAACGGATCTGCTGCTCCTTGCTGCCTGATATCGACTAACGTATTTCCACCCCGCAAAACCACGTCAGGAAGCACGTTTGGATTCGATCCGATGTTAAGATTTTCCGGAATCTGGAACGAAGGGTCGAGCGACTTCAAAGCACTCAGCACATTATTATTACTTACTCTCGAAAGCTCCTGAGCGTTAAATGTACGAGCTGCACCGGTAAAGGTCGATTTGCTTTGGTTTACTATACCAGTTACCACGACGCCTTTAAGCGACTGAGCAGATTCCTCAAGCCGGATCTCCAGCACAGGCTTGGTTACAGTTACCTCCTGAGTTTCGTAACCGATATAACTCACCAGTAAAACAGCCCCTTGTGAGGTCATTATTCTGAAGTTACCTCTGGCGTCTGTCTGCGCGCGGGTATTGGAATTCTTTACCGATATGGTGGCTCCGGCAATGCGGTCCTTAGATTTCGCATCGAATATTGTACCTGTGATCACCGTATCCTGTACCAGAATCTCGCGGAAAGACCGCGAAATACTCTTCTGCGTCGCTGCACTCTTCGTAATTAAAATCCGGTCATCTACCTGCCGGGCAGTTAGATTAGAGCCCTGCAGCAACTGCTTCATCAGGTCTTCAACACTAACAGAAGCCGAATTATATGTAAGGCCATCAACACCCTTTACATCAGAGCTCCGGTAAAGAAATCTGAAGGGCGTAGTTTTTTCGATCTTCTTGATCGCATCTATAAGGCTTTCATCCTCAAGTTTAATACTTAAGGTAACCGCATTCATCGCCTGGCCTTTCGCGCCGGAGGCGGAGGCAAATTGTAATGAAAGCGAGAGGATAATGCCGATGAGTAAGGTTATACGCATACAGTGAATTAAGAAATGGTGGTTTGTCAGGAACAAAGAATTCCTGATTCTTGCTGCATCTGCAGAAAAATTCATATTTTCGAATTTATGTGATTACTAAACGTTTGCTTGGAATTACATCACGGGCCGCTATCCTTGATAGCAACAGCCCGGAGGGTAAGGCTCATCTTTTGATACTCGCAATATCAGCAGATTACCTTACCCTTCTTTATGTCGAATTTTTTGAGGCTAAGTAGAATTTCTTCATGTACTTGTTGGTTTTAAAGGTTGAATTGATATGGTTTTAAGCTCTTTATTGATGCTATAAGTTGCCATTAGAAACTCACAAAAACTCTTCATAAAAGAGTCTGGAGACTCATTGCTACGCATTGAGTAGGTAAATTTTTGCTTCCTTAAATCCGGATCACTTACCACAATCTTATATCCGAATTGCTCCTCCAGACGCTGAACGGCATCTTCCAGTGAAATATCATTGAATTCCAGATCCTGCTGTCTCCAGGCAAGTTCCTGCTCCGCGTTTACCTCCTGTCTCAGAGTTACCCGGTTATCTTCTCCAAATACAAGCTGCATATCTCTATGCAAATAAGTAACCTGGCGGGATACGGTATTTTTCACCTCCACCTTGCCCCGTATCACATTAACCTTGACCGTCTTACTGCCGGCAGAGGTCGTAATATCAAAAGCAGTACCCAGCACTCTCGTGAGAACGTTGCCTGTGTGAATTATGAATGGCCTGGACGGATCATGGGCAATATCAAAGTACGCCTTGCCTTCTAACCTAACTTTCCGGCCGGATGCGCCGTTAAAATCAGAAAACAACGTAAGACTACTCCCCTTGGCCAGTATCACCATACTGCCATCAGGCAATTTCATCATGGTATTCTCTACGTCAGAGGCTTTAAGCAATTTAACTTCAGCTTTTCCGGGAGCGGCAAGTGTCGATTGTTCTTTAACAGAACTGGGTGCACCCTTCTTCCAATCCAGTTTGTATGTAAATAATACGGCAGCCGCAAGTGCTGCTGCAACGGCCGACCACTTGAGGATCCGCATTACGCTATACCGCTCAACAAGAGACTTCTCAGACAGCTCGTTCCACATTTCTTCCTTGACTTTTGCAAGCTGTTCCTCTGAAGGGCGCTGACCATTTTTTAGCTGCGACAAGTACCAGCCTTCCAAAAGTGCACGCTCTTCATCCGTGCATTTGCCTGCCGCATACTTCTCTAAAATATCTTTAAAATCGGGTTTCTTCATTTAGGTTACACATAAAAAGCTATTCGCCTTTCCTATATGTCGGTTGTGCGCCGCTTTGGTAGTAGATAAAGTTTGAAAAAAAATCAATTTTTTAATGCTCACCTGAAATATGCCGCAAAAAAGGCCAAAACGAGCATATAATAGTTCTGAAACTTGGGTCTTAGCAACTTTACCGCATTGCTGATTTGCTTTTTAACCGTCTTATCCGAAATATTTAAGGTTTCGGCAATCTCCTTGTGAGACATTTCACCCTTCCGGCTCAGCAAAAACACTTCTCTCATCTTTTCAGGCAAATTATCAATTTCCCGATCCATCTCTGCCCTGATTTCCTTTTCTATTAAAGCATTGTCAGTACTGATATTACCCGCCTCTACATAATTATTAAATGAGTCAGCATAGTTGTCGCGCACCTTTTGTCTACTCATAGCGTCAAATACCTTATACCTTACGGCACTGTACAAATAATTCGATAAGGAACCAGTGATCTCTATAGACGGACCCTTGGCTAAAAAAGACATGAAAATTTCCTGCACCACGTCCTTAGCGTCATCCCCGGACCTAAGCACCTTACTTGCCGCCACATATAGCAATTGCCAGTAGCGTTCATAAATTACATTGAAAGCAAGCTCATCCCCGGCCTTCAACCGGGATAGAAGTTCAAAATCACTAATGTTAGCTTTATCTTTCATTTTCCAAAGGGAACCCTCACTCCCGTTGTTATCAAGTAAAACATTATACGTTGCGGTGCGACCGATATCCTAAAGTACGACTTTTTCAGATAATTAATACACAACCGAACAATCTGGGGCAAAGATATAAAAATCTACAGTATTAGTAGACTTTATTTTACTATTCAGCCTGATCCTTAAACCTCACCCTGATAAACCTTGGCCTGTACATCTGCGGATCATCAGCGAGGTCTTTTAAAAAATCAAAAGAGTTCACATTATAACTAATCAAAAGCTCTGCCGGAGCAGACAAATGCGGATACGCTTTAGCATTATACACAAAATAAGACTTCTTGGTTAGTGCCGGGCTACAGTCATACAACCTTATTATAGGTCCAAAGGGCCCTACTGGTGTGTCTCCTATGCGCATAGCAACATGACGGCCCATGCCTCCCTCCTGAAAAACCAATGCGTATCTTCCATCCGGTAGCGCTGATACGCTGAGTTCGTTAGAAACCCTGTCGGTAACCGGGGCCGACTTCATCATATCGGTCTGCCAGGCATTGCCGTCCCAAAACCGCCAGCGGTTATAACGTTCAAAATCTTCCGGTTTCACGCGCGCCACGAGCATTTTCTTAGCCTGACCCCTCACACCGTATACATAAACATAGCCATCCGGGGCCGGAGCGCCAGCCACTTTGGTGTTCACGTAAATTCCGGCGCCAAAGGAACCCATCTCACCTGTCTCCTTCGAAATAAAAAAGGGCGTGTCTTTCTGATCGTACCAGGAAGACTTAAAACTGCCATGCTGCGTTTCCACTGCACCAATTGCTGAAGGATCTATCTTCAACAAGGTGTTTCCGACTTCTTCAAAGCCAAATGTACCGTCAGATACCTGTTTCACCCGATAGCCAAAAATAAACATGCGGTTCAGCGCCGTATTAAAAAAACCATCGCCCAGCCAGAAATAGTCGGTCGGACCAGTCTTCGGCGTTTTCGGAATAAAGACGGTCTCTGCTTTTCCGTTTGGATGCTTGTCCCAATAAAAGTTCAGACTATCGCCGACTGGCTTCTGGCCTCTCATGATTGCAAAAGAGTTATGGACCATTACCGCACCGGGAGCCATTTTACCCGCTGTAATTTCACCCACCATGCTGTCGCTGAAGATGAACATGGTTTTTGCAGAAGCGCTACCGCCAGATTCCGAACCGTTGAAGGGTATCGCGTAAATACCGTCGCCGCCAAACCAACCCTTGGTGCGGGTAAACAAGGCCGACCATTCGGGAGCTTCTTCAACCGTAAATTTCAGATCAGATTGTGCACCTGCCTCAGAAAACACCAGGAAGCATCCACAAAAAAGAGACAAAATTCTTTTCATTTATTCCATTTGCTTGCTAAAATGCCAAACTAGGAATAAAATCCCTTACACGGGGAACGAACCAGCGTCTAATTTTAAATCTTTTACGCAGCATGTTAGGATCTTTAAGAAAATCTATAGCCTTAAGAGGACTTGCTCGTACCGTGCGTGTCATCCTTATCCTGCCTTCCGGTCCATCGCCGGTTAGGGCGCCAACTTTATCCAGCACATCCCCTGCATTACTGCCCAACTGCTCGTCGCTAGCCTCAATATCTGGTGTAAAACCTGAAAAATATCCTCCCTTTCCAGCGGCGTTATAAATCAAGAAGCTCGGCACATGCAGCGTATAGCGATCTACAACTATACCGAAAGAGCCTACCGGTTTCCCATAAGTCTTTGTCCCTATCAGGGTGACCGGAACATAGGGCTTCATCACATTAATCAACAATTCACTGGCCGATGCGGTGTTTTCATTCACAATAAAGCACAGCCTTTTTAAGGATGTCAGCGCGCCTTTCTTTTGGAAACGGATCGTATTGGCAGCAATGGAGAAGTCGATGTCCGCATACGTTGCAGGCCGGCCGCCAACATAAACAACCCTGCCGTTTTCATCTTTGTATAGCTGATGCTTTAAGATCTTTGCCCTACCCGACTGCATTTCAGTGTTAAATTCTTGTGTATACATCGTCTTTTCGTTCATCGATGGCAGTGCAAGCAAATCTGCAATATACTCTGCCGTCTCCGTATATCCGCCCATGTTCCCCCGTAAATCAATGATCAGGGAGGTGATGCCCTGTGGCTGCGCAAAGAGCTCAAAAGCTTCATCCAGCAAACTGGTCATTGACGATAACACATAGAATTGGGTAAACCTGAGGTAACCAATATCGCCCTGTCTGACTGCTTCCAACTGGCCTGTGGCCGATAATTCGTCAGACTGCCCATTGGCAGCCGCCACCCGGCCATAACCATCGCTTTCCTCGATGAAACTGTATTTAGAAAAACCCGGCAGTGCGGTATACTCGTAGGGTTTTGAAGTAAGCGGATTCACAGCATAAGTCGTCAGGTCAAACACCGTCTTTTTCAGATTGAGGAGCTCCGACGCGGCAGCCGAATGATATTTCCTGGGATTGAATGCGCGATAGTCCGGCAACGCTTCATGCCAGACATACACATGCCGGGCATAAAGAAAAACAGAGTCCAGCGTTAGTTCAGCGCGAGTTCCTGAGGCGGGCGATTCCAGCTCCGGCTCAGCTACGTCTGGCTTTCTGCAAGCCGCAATGCTGCTGACTGTCACCGTCAGCAGCGCAAACTTTAGCCAGGCGCAAAATTTCATGCTATTTCGTAGTCAGGTCCTTACTGCCTGCCTTACTAATGAAGTACCTGAACGAACAATACCCCAGCTTGTCGGCAATATGATCAGCAGCAGTCGGATTGGTCAGTCCCCCTTTATAATTACTCTGATACTGAAGTTTAGCATAGCGTCCATCCGTCAATTTAATGATCAGGGTCTTGTTAGGATAAGGCACACTATGCGTAGCAAAGCCTTTTTCATCGTACATATAATTGGCCCAAAAGAAAGGCTCTTCCGGCGCTCCCGAGCTTCGTATACCAAAAGCAAGCTTACCGGTCTGGTCAAACTGATCGTCGGCCGGAGGTGCCGTAACATCATCGAAATTTTGCGTTACAAAAGCAATAACTGCCCGGCCAGCACCCTGATAATATGGTGCATCCGTGTTGGTTGTCTGTCCTGTGTTCGCATAAATGTTCGCTGCGTTTGCAAGCGTGAATGCGATGTCCCATTCATTGGTCTTCACCTTTTCCGCATCGATGATCTTCATCCCCTCCAGCGAGAAATACACAAAAGTCCTTCTGCTGCTTTCTATTTTAAGATCCTTCACGTTAACGATCTTCTTTTTGTCGATCGTTACCCATTCGTTCACAATAACCTCTTTAGGCTCAGGTTCGGGGGCAGGCTTTTCAGGCGCCACGTCGTCGTCTTTACACGCGTTCAGGCAAAATAACAATAGTACAGATGATAGCAGGGTGTAGTGGTTAAATTTCATGTTTAAAGAATATTTATATGAAAAACTTTATTCAGCAAGTGCTTCGTTAGCCGCTGTTAATTAAGATTTAAGTTAAATTGGTGTATACCTAAACTTATAGTAAGGGAAATCCGTAGCCATGATCGGCGAATCAGGCGTTCCATCCTGATAGATGCTCTGAATTTCGATTTTGAAATAGTCGCTGCCGCTCTTATAAATCAGCGTACGGCCGCTTAATGGAGACACAATGTGAACGGCAAAGTTGTAATTGTACCAACCCGGACCAGTGTACCGCGTGGTTGGAGGTACCGGGTAATTGATCGTGTTTTCCTTACCTATCACAGATTGTACACTATCGGCATGAAAATCAGAACGCGTTACGCTGCAATAGGCCTTATTGATATAAGCCAGCTCACCATCAGGTCCTGCCGAAATGTCTCCATTAGCCGTACCGGTAAAGCGCAGATCGTAGAGGGATGACGTACCCCCTTTGTTATCAAACAGGTTAAAGTAGTAGGTTGTTGCCCGGTCGTGCGGATCGGAAGGTGTAGGGTTCACCGTTCCCTGGAAAAAATTAAGAACGTGGTACGACTGGCATTCCACATTATTCGCATCACGCGAAATGGTGCCCCCACCATCGGTAATGCTAACCGGGCTGGCGCCTGGCGTTATGGTTACCGCCTGCGCACCTCTGAGTTTCAGTTTAGCGCTTTCGGGAGCATCCGCAGATTCCTTTTTGCAGGATGACAAGACAAGAAGGCCAGCCACAACAAGCATGCTGCCTTTAAAATAGTTTTTTTTCATAATTTTGTGTTTTTACTGGTCCTGGCAGCGTGTAGACCTGAGAAATTTAGACGCTGCCATACCAAATCATTAATAAGGGATTAATTGGTGGATATATTCCGGCTGCCCGGCGTTTGCTGAATAAAGTATCTGAAATTGAGGAAGGGCGCCAGCGTCTTCGCATTAGGGTCTTCCCACCAGGGAGGCGTTCCCGGATTATCTTTGTACAGGTTCACCAATTGCATTTTTACATATCGGTTATCCCTGAGTTTAAATACCAGCGTATTGTCCTTATGCGGATATAAGGCGTGCGTACCCAGCCTGTAGAAGCCCCAGCTCAGAATTGGCGAGAACTCGTCCAGTGAAACCGGTATCAAACTTCTGATGAAAGCTTCGGCAGGTGCTTCTTTAAGCGCATCAAAAGCAGTAGCCACTACTTTGATCTTGCCCTCGCCCTCCTGCCAGTCAACCGTCGTAGCGTTCGAGTGTACAGACGAATTATACATGTCATCAAAATACACATGCCAGTTTTGGGCCGACGACCAGGTATAGCGTACATCCACAGCGCCGTTATGGTTGTCGCCTAAAATGGCCGAGCGTGTGTCAAAGTTAAAACCTATAGGCCGGTGCCCGTCTGAGGCGCCCTTGCCAACATCCGGGGCCGGAAGGTTCACTACATACACCACCTGGTATTTCTCGTCCAGGTATACATAGTCAGATATCTTCTTAACCCTTGCAGGCACCCAGTTCGTGCCCGCAAGCTTGGCCGTATCGGGAACCTGAGGACCCTCCGGATCATCATTATTCTTTGCGCAGGATACCATAAGCGTCACTGCCAATATCGCCACCAGGGCAACCCTAATCTTGTTCATGGTTTATTTAATTTTTGTGAAGTCTTTCAACCCGTCTTTCAGGATCGTGTATTTAAATGTGATGTACGGCGCTTCAGACTGCAGTGTCGGACTCGTCGGACTGCCTTTATAAAAACTGTAAATAATCAGTTTGGCATAGTTACCCTTGGCCGTTTTCACGATAATGGGCCGTGGCAAATTGTATACAATGTGCGCCCGCTCCTTATCACCCGGAAACATTGCGCCGTAAAAGTCGTAGAAAGCATAACCATTGCCGCTGCCAAGGAAGTGGTCCAGGCTCAGGTAGCCTGCGCTGAGCAACTGATTGTCGGCCACCGGTACTGTCTTCACATTATCGTAAGCCTCATCAAGCAGTGACTTGTCGATCGGCACCTGCTTAGGCTGATGCTTTTCCTGGTCGTAATATCGGGCTTCAACGGAGGGGTCAATGATCAGGTACAAGCCTCCCCGTGCAGGACTGCCAAAGCCAGGACCCTTAGTCCCGTTCTCAAAAGCAACCTCGCCATGATTGGCCCACATGCTGCTGTTATATATACTGGTGAAAGCAATATCCCACTTGTCGGTAGCCGCATAAGCCTCCGGCACCGGCCTGCCATCCTCCAGACTGTAGTACACCGGCTTAAAAACACCATCGCCAGTGCTCATGCTGGCTTCCGTGTCTCCAATCAGCGTCGCCGTATACTCGCCGCTGGCGGTCACGGTAGCTGCTGGCAGCGGAGGCAATTCTTTTTCAGGCGCGGGGTCGTCCCCCTTGCTGCATGACAGCAAACCCATCATTAGCCAGCAATAAAAAGCGTTAGATATTTTCATGTTTTATTTAGAATGATTTTAAATAATAGCAAATATGACAACTATCTTCCACATAAGCCCTGATAAAGGCTTACCATTTCGGGATTATAAATGGCGATTATGGGATTCTATTTGGTACTCAGATCGCGGCTCCCATCTGCCTGCACATAATATCTGAAAGTAAAGTAAGGCGCAGGCCAGTTCAGGTCGCTCACCGTCGCAGGTGCCCCTTTATACATACTTACCATTTCAAGCTTTGCAAACTTACCTGACGCGGTTCGCAGCACAAACGTTCGGTTTTTCACAGGTACCGCTATGTGGGTCTTCAGGTCATAAAAAAACCAGCCTATCCCATTTCCAGAATCCCAGCCAAAGCTGGGAATCCCCTTTGTCTCAAAATCAGCATCGGCCGGAGCCTGCGATACTTCTGCATAAGGCTGCTCAACAATCAATATTTTGCCCCTGGCCGCGCCATCAAAACCCGGGGTTCCTTCGTGCAGACCGTTGTTGATCACGATAAGCGAGTTATACTGCTCCGTAAAAGCAATATCCCAGTCGGCCGTTTTAACTTTAGACCCGTCCACCTTCAGGCCTTGCTCCAGCGAGAAGTAAAATGGCTCAAAAGGTTTACCGCTGCTTACGGTGTTGCCCACATCTCCGGGCAGATCTTTAATCACCGTACTCTTCGTATCTGCCAGTTCCGGTTTTTCATCCTTCTTCGTGCAGGCGGCCATCAGCCCGGCCAGGGCCAACGAGCACACCGTCAAAGCCATATATCTTTTCATCATCATTGTAAATTATTGTTGTAGCATCATTTGCTGATCTTCATCAGCCTTCATTTCGCTGGGCAGCAAACCAAAATACCGCTTAAACGCATCCGTAAAGTGGCTCGGATGGTTAAAACCGACTGCGGCCGACACCTGCCCAACGTTTTTCTTTTCCGAAACCATCAATCTGCGCGCCTCCTCCATCCTAAGCCTGGTCACGTACCCATAAATCGTTGTGCCATAATACTCTTTAAAGCCCCGCTTCAACTTAAATTCGTTCAAAGAGATCTGTTTAGACAGCTCAATGATCGTTGGTGGGTAACTATAAGTGGCGTCCAGAATCTCTCGGGCATGCTCTATCTTCTTCAAATCATCCGGCTTCACCATATACTTGTCTACCTCGGCTATGCCCGACTGCATTTGCTCCAGCTGAAGCATAAGGAGCTCCAGGATGCGCGATTCGGTATGAAGCCGCTTCAATTCGCCCGTCCGCCTGCAGTCGCGGATATCCTTAATCACCCGCTTCATCTCGGTGGTCACCGAAAGATCCTTCGCTGCATAAGAAGTATACCGGCCCTTTAAAATCTCCTTTACAAAATCGCTGTGCAAAAGCGAGTGCTGATCAATCAGGTGAAAATAATAGGGTTTAGACAGCACGAGTAGAAAGTATTCGTATTCCACGCCGGCAGTCATCGGATACTTCCCCTTTATAGAAGGTATATACCTGATGTTGTGCCTGCTGCCCGTCCGCCTGGTCGCTTTGTCTGACTTTTCCGCCTTACCAGTTTCCGGCCTGGTGCCATAGAAAATGAACTGCGAAGTGATCGCCTCGCCCTCGATCTCCGAGAGCACTTTTACGTTTTCCGAGAACTGCATGGTGGAGTGCACCAGGAATAAACCACCCGTACTCAACTGATAGTTCACCAGCTTTTGCGCAGAGAGGCTCTTAATGTTTACCTGCTTCTCGCAAAGCTGTGTACTTGGTGCGTATAGCTCCGGAATCTCTTCCATGAACAGCCAGTCGTCGGCCCCCTCTATCTTCGATTTAATCTTCATTTGTCAACAATTATGGGACAACTCCGCTGCCTTAGGCCACGGTAACGGCATCAAACACATCACCAAAGCGCTCAAAAGTTTCATTGGCCTTGCGCACAGCCAGTTCCTCATGCTCCGCGGTCTGCGCATGCGCGTTCAACACGGCCACAAAACGGCTCCACATCTCACCTGTTGCCTCCCCATATCCCGAAAAGAAGGAAAAACCTCTGCTCAAACCATGTTTGGTAAGCATCTGCACAATGATTGGTCCGCCCATAATGGAGCCCTCCATCACATAGAGGGCAGCCAGGGCCTCCTGAACATTAGTAATCGAGGGAGCAGTTGCTGGCGGAAGCTGCTCCAGCGAGCCACCCAGTTCCTCAATGTCCGCTTTCAGGTAAGCCGAATTCCGTCGCTCCGCGTAATCGGGCAGAACCTCAGCGGTAATATAGGGCGCTATAGCCCGTTCAACTTCGCTAAAATAGGCGTAGAAGTTTTTGAGCATTTCCGCATAATCCGCCTCGCTGCGAATGGCCTTCATTTTCAAAACCACTTTTTTTTCCAGTTCCTGATGTGCTACACGTGTAGCCTCTTTAATTTTAGTGCTTAACATAGTGTTTCCTTTTATTCGTCTTTAAAAAATCTCCAGCTCAGGCCGGCCAATACCGCCCTGCCCTGCTGTGCCGGCATCAACTGATCCCGGTAGTCCATAATATTATCCGCAGTCAGCTGCAACTGCAGATGCTTACCATAAAATGTCTTCTGCACAGATACATTGAACAGAAAATAACCAGCCACAAACCGGTCCCAGCGGTCCAGGAAGTTATTTGCCCGGTTGTCCTCCATAAAACCATATCTGCTCCGATAGCTCAAACGGACAGCGCCTGTAAGCCCCAGTCGGTCATAAATGTAAGTCGCCTTCAGGTTGGCCATGTGCCGACTGCGATTGTTCATACCCACGTAATCACTTCTGCGCGAAGCACGCATGCGGTTGCTCAATACATCGTATGTTTGTCCGTATAGTCCAGTGCCGTTCCTTATCGAGTCTACCACCCCGCGGTCTACCGCGTATAGCAGCTGATAACCCGCCGAAAGGCTCAGCGAGCGCGAAGCTCTCCAGTTCCCACCCAGTTCCGCCCCGGCCGTATATGCTTTAGCGATATTCATATACGAATAGATCTGCTGACCGCTCGTCTTCAGGGCCACCTGTTCGTAGTTAATAAAATTCCGCATATCATTGTAAAACAGGTTGATGTATAAGCCCAACGAAGCTAAAGGTTTATATTCAAACCCGCCGCTGTACGACACCGATCGCTCAGGTTTCAACTGGCCCACACGCTGCGCCATGGGAAACACGCTCATGATTTGTCCCCCCTCTTGCAGCCTTCCCATCTCGCGCCAAAACTCCTCGGCACCAAACACCGAATAGCCCGTCTGGATGTTTGTGAACACCATATACAACTGCTGGAAATTGGGCGTTTTAAAACCTGTGCCAATGGCCGCTTTTACGTTCATGTTATGGCCTGCCGCAAAACGCAAACCGAGACTCGGGTTCAGTTTGCTTCCATATTTGTCATGATAGTCGTACCTCGCCCCAGCGGTTACCGACAAGCGTTCAGCGGCCTGCCATTGCGCCTGTCCGTACACAAAATAATTTGACATACTTTTATTTCCCTGATAGAAATCATTATCCAGCAACTCATAGGCCGCACCGGCACCGCCAGTCAGGCCCAGTACTGCGGTCAACTGCCGGTCCGCCTGCAGCTCTGCGCGATGCAAATACTGCCTAAAATCACTGCCCGGCATCACCAGGCCGCTTTCCAGGTCGGTTACACCCTGTTTATTCTCGTACCGGGTCAGATAATACTGCGATTTTAAGCGCAAACCGTTGCTGAAATTGTTGTTCAGCGCTATCGAACCATTCAAATCGAACTCATTAAGCACATCCACACTCGGTTTCACACCCTGGTAAGCCAAACGGTTCTCCGAATGCCTGGTCACCAGTCGCCCGTTCAGGTTAACGGAACTCACATCACTCAGCACATACCTCATCCTTCCCTGTGCCGAATAACTGTTAAAAGGTGGTGCGGTCTTTCCCTCAGATAAATAAGGGTTCGAGTTAAAACCATCCGTCCGGTAATAGTTGGCCGACAAATACGCGGATCCTTTTTTGTCCGCAAAGGGACTTTCCCCTTCCAGCGTCAGGTCGGTCATGTTAAAACTGCCATACTTCAGGGCGGCCATAGCCTGGGGCCGACTAATATGCTTGCGGGTAACGATGTTTACCACCCCCGCAAGCGCCTCACTGCCGAACAAGCAGGAAGATGCTCCTTTAATGATTTCAATCCGTTCAATATTAGATACCGTGACCCTTGAGAGGTCGAAGTTGCCGTTATTCCGGCCAACCATAGGCTGCCCGTCAATCATCACCATAGTATAGCCGCTATCAAAACCCTGCATTTGCAGGCCTACAGCGCGACTGCCCGAACCGATGTCGTTAACGATCGCCAACCCGGTCTGCTCTTTCAATACCTCGTCCAAGCGCCTGCTGCCCATCATTTCGATCTCTTCTCGACTAATCACCTTAGAAGGCATAGCCGTTTTGGTCATATCGATGAAATTATCCGGATTACCATGCACACCCGCCACCTTCACTTCGCTAAGCTGCCGGCTGCTTGTCCGCAAACTCATTTTAACCTCGTTAGGCCGTCCCGCCCCAATACTTATCGTAATCTGTTCAGGCTCAAACCCCAACGCCGAAGCCGTCAAGGTGTAATCGCCCTCATACAAAGCCTTTATCAAAAACCTGCCTCGCGCATCAGTAATTGCCCGCCTGTTGTCCGGTTGTAAAGTCACGCCCGCTTTCTCAATTGCCTTGCCGTGCTCGTCGCATATCAGTCCCCGAAGCTGCTGTTTGTCCTGCGCCTTCAGTGAGGGTACTGAAGGTTGGGCAAGGGCAAACAAGCAGCATAAGAGGAATTTATGGGGGATTCGGACAGACATTGCAATAGGCGTATTATTTTTAATTAATCTAAATAACACCGCAAATATGTACACTATTGCGCTAAAGAAAGCAACGGCAAAAGGATTATTTTTAGCGATTTCGGGATAGAATTTACCTAATACGGAGCGGTAGGCTCAAGATCCAAACACACAAACCGAGCTTA
Organism: Pedobacter faecalis; assembly: GCF_030182585.1. Lineage (NCBI taxonomy): Bacteria > Pseudomonadati > Bacteroidota > Sphingobacteriia > Sphingobacteriales > Sphingobacteriaceae > Pedobacter > Pedobacter faecalis. The sequence goes on from NZ_JARXOW010000001.1 coordinate 628,244, forward strand.
AATAGCATTTCAGTGGTCATTTTTGACATCATCAAGGGTCCTCGTCCTCAAAATACCGATACCGCTATATCCCTTCCCGCTATTTGGAATCATTTTAATTAACTCGTCCTTTGCAGTCACAATGAACAAATTATATACTGCCCTATTGCTTGCTTTGCTGACAATCCAATCGGCATTTGCAGCACCTAAAAGGATCATCAGCTTAAGTGGTCCGATTACCGAAACCGTAGATGCACTGGGATACGGCGCGCAAATTGTTGCTGCCGACGTCACCAGCGCCTACCCCGTGTACATCAACAAAGTACCGAAAGTAAGTAATGACAGGGCAGTCTCTGCAGAAGGTATTATTTCGTTCTCGCCCGATCTGGTGCTTGCACCAGTCGGGCTTATTTCCAAACAAACAGAAGCCCAGCTTAAGTCGGCCGGCGTAAAACTCATCGTCATCAATCAGGAGTACAGCCCCAAAGGCGCCGTGAACTTCATCAGGCAGGTAGCGCAAGCGCTTGGCAACCCTGCAAAAGGCGAAGAACTCATCAAAAGAACTACAATAGAGGTCAACAAGGCCCTCGAAACAGTAAAGCGCAATCCCAAATCACCGAAAGTCCTGTTCCTCTACGCCAGGGGCACCGGCGTTATGATGGTCGCCGGCAAAGAAACCAGCATAGATGCCATTATCAAACTGGCCGGAGCGAAAAACGCAGCAAGCAATTTCAGCAAATATAAACCCTATACTACAGAAGCCCTGGTAGCCGCCAATCCCGATATCATCCTGATGTTCGATTTCGGCCATAAAAGTCTGGGCGGAGCGGCCGGAATCCTTAAAATGCCTGGAGTGAACCTCACCAATGCTGGCAAGAACAAACGTATTATAGAAATGGACAGCGAGTTGCTGACAAATTTCTCCGTAAGGCTCGGACAAGCCATCACCGCTTTGAACGCCAAATGGTAAAAAAACTTAGCCTTTATACCTTCCTGATCGTTACCCTGGTCCTCTCAGCGCTCGTCTCTATGAGCCTTGGCGCCGTTAAAATCGGGTTGTCCGACATACTGCTCATCCTGGCACAAAAAACCGGTATCTTCGCAAACCAAGATATCCCCGAGCAATACACCGGCGTTATCAGCATGATCCGTTTGCCGCGTGTTATTCTCGGCATCCTCGTCGGCGCTGCCCTGGGCATCTCCGGCACGGCCGTACAAGGCATTTTCCGCAACCCCCTTGCCGAACCCGGACTCATCGGCATCTCCGCAGGCGCGTCCCTCTTCGCCGTCATCATTATCGTGCTCGAAGCCACACTCCTGGCAAGTCTGAGCAGCCTCTTCGGCTATTATTTACTTGCCTTTGGCGCCTTTGCAGGAGCCGGGCTCGCTGCTATGGCCGTTTACCAGATCTCACGAAACGATGGAAAGTCTAACATCGCCACCATGCTGCTGGCCGGCATTGCCATCAATGCCCTGGCAGGTGCACTCACGGGGCTAATCACCTTTGCGGCCGATGATCAGCAATTGCGCAACATCACCTTCTGGATGCTCGGCAGCTTAGCCGGCGCCACTTGGGAGACCGTTGCCGCCCTCTTTCCCTTTGTCCTCATTCCGCTGTTGCTTTTACCAGGCATGAGCAAAGCCCTCAATGCCTTTGCCCTTGGTGAAACCCAGGCCGCACAGCTTGGGCTTAAAACCCATGTCATTAAAAGAAACGTTGTTATTCTGGCTACCATGGCCGTTGGCGCAGCAGTCGCCGTCTCGGGCATCATCAGCTTTGTGGGTTTGCTCGTGCCGCATACGGTGCGGCTGGCCATCGGGGTCGACAATAAGCATGTCCTGCCCGCCTCTGCCCTGCTTGGCGCAGTCATGCTCACATTGGCCGATATGATCAGTCGCACCATTATAGCACCCATAGAGCTACCCATCGGTGTGGTTACTGCATTACTCGGCACGCCGCTCTTTCTGCATATACTTATTAAGGACAAGAAAAAACTCATTGTATAATGCTTACTGCACAAGCACTCAGTTATTATATTGGCAAGCGTCCACTTCTCAGGAACGTGTCCTTCAGCCTGCGCAGCGGCGAACTGCTCGCCATCCTGGGCGCAAACGGTGCCGGGAAGTCGACTTTGCTCAAAATGCTCAGCGGAGAAAAAACACCCAGCGAAGGTCAGATCACACTCCATGAAAAAAACCTTGCCGAATACAAGTCCGTCGAGCTGGCCCGCAACAAGGCTGTGCTCAACCAGCAAAATATCGTGAGTATGGCCTTTACGGCCGAAGAGATCGTCAGCATGGGCCGCTATCCGCACCGCGGACAAACGACCGTCGCGCAGGACCGAAAGATTTGCAGCCAGGTCATGGAACTCACCGGAACTACAGTGCTGGCAGAGCGATCTTATCTCACACTATCCGGCGGAGAGCAGCAGCGCGTGCAACTGGCCCGGGTGCTGGCGCAGATCTGGGATGTACCCGGCGCACTGCTTATCATGGACGAACCCGTGGCCAGTCTCGACCTCCAGTACCAGCAGCAAACCCTCGCCATCGCCAAAATGCTCAGTCGAAAAGGATATATGGTGATCACTGTGCTCCACGATATTAACCTGGCCGCACAATATGCCGACCGGATCCTGATGCTAAAAAACGGAAGAAAATGGTATGACGGTTCGGCGGCTGAAATACTCTCCAGTAAGAACATTTATGAAGTATTCGAAATCAGTGCAGACATTATCACGCAGCCAAGTACACTGCGGCCGGTGTTTTTGCCTCACGAAGTCCTTATAGAACTAGGGCAATAACATCAAACCCAAAAATTACTTACTTTTGTAAACAGCAGACCAATAATAAGATGAATACGCAACCAAGTACCGATAGAAAGGCAGCCATCATGAAGTGGCTGAAAAAAGTGGGCTTCTGGGGCTTCATGTTTTTCCTGATCAAAGGACTCGTTTGGCTGGCCCTGGGCTACTGGGTATTTAAATAAAAAAAAAATGCGGCCAGGCCCACGCCCAGCCGCATTCCATTACGCAACAATCTCAATCTCCCCGAGATACACCGTGTTGCTGGCCATTTTACGATCAGCCGAAACAAAGCTCATCCATACATGAACCAAATCCCCGCCAAAATTAGCGGGCATCGCCATCGTGTACTGCAAAGCAGAGCGCAGCGCAGCATCCGCCTGCATCACAAACCTGTCCTTTACAGGATTGTAAACCAGCAGCGTGGCCTTGTCGGTACCCGAGCCAATAGACGTGTTAGGAACCGCGTCCCAGGAAAAATCCAGCTGCTCCGCAGTATCCGCAACCACCGAAGCACTGTCGGAATTGCCGAGCATACCAACACTGTACATGAACTTAGGATAATCAACTTCCCAGTTCGGATACATGCCAGTTACCGCATTCTCGAAATTGTACCTGAAGGCAGCGTTAAACGGCGTTTGCTTCGGCTTGCCAGCATGCTGAAAGCCAACTTTGATCAACGGGCTGATCCACTTCATAAAAGTGACCACCAGTTTAAACATCGCCCTAACGCTCAGCTGCGCCTCGGTAGGCGGTCGCTCACTCTCGTGAGGAAGCTGACTGATCACGTTCTGGCCATTCACCCGGCGGCCAACCAGGTTGCCCGCCTTCTTTCGGAAGCCACCAAAGGCTCCCCATTTTTGAATTCCCATGATTTCATCATTTAGGAGTTAAACATTTAATTAATTAATCAAACTTAACTCGCTGAAAAACAAACCACAAGAAAGCGGCAACATGTGATATCAACTGATAGGAAACAGCAACAATCGCCTGCTTAATTAAAACATCCCATACTCATATACATACTTAGTCACCGTCGCGGTATTGTTTACCGAGTTCACAGACGAACTCGATAAAGTCGTCGGAAAGCCATTGGCGTCAAAAGTATAGGTGTTTGTTGTCGTTGTAGTTATGGGACTTAACGTGTTACTCACTTTCACCGTCAGCTCATTATGTTTACTGTAAGGTCCACCAGGCAATCCCATAATCATCGGGTACGCCAGCAGGGTATGATAATGAATCGTCTTTTTATCATCGTAAGTATATTCTGTTCTATATTCGGGTTTATCACCTTTAGTGTTATCGATACTCGTCTTTTTACTTACATTATCCCCGTTATATTCAAAAAGAATGTCTTCCCAGGCCAGCGGACCAGCATCACGCCGGGCAACCGCTGTTAGCTTGCCATCAGTATAGAAATGATAATACCTGAACTCAGAGCCCTGAGCCTGCGTATAGTCGATACGACCATTTTTGTAAGAAATGTCCGTAACCGTACGCCTCGAGCCATCAACCAGCTCAGTCCAGGTCAGCAAATCACCCCCATAAAAATAAGACGTTTTAGCATTACCCGAAGTAGAAGAAATCAGCCGGTTCCTATCGTCATAAGCATAGGTGGTAACAGTTACCGATCCATTCGATGACGTCCGGGTCATCTTAGTCAGCAACTGGATCTTTTCACGGTTTTCCGGTTCTCCAGGATTAGAATCATCTTTACACGAGAGTGCCAGCAGAGAGAGCCCCCAAAGCAGCGCAGCGTACTTAATTTTCATGGGTTTATAAATTGGTTAAATAAAATTACCCAATTAAAGTACAAATCCAAATAAATTTTCGTTACCCCTTCTCCAAACGCTTCATCACATACTCGATATCCAACCGGTTATACATACAGTAATCCATAACCGACACCGGCTGATACTTGCTCAGGCCAAAATGGGCCCTCACCCTGGCAAGCCTGCGCTGCGCAGCACTTGCAGAAAGTTCAGTAAGAACCTGAACATTTTTGATAGACATAAAAAGAGACGCCATGATAAGATAGTTTAATCATACAAAAAGGTTTGTATCCTGAATTTAACCATCCCGCCAAGCGAAGCCAATTAAAAAAATTTAATACCATATCTTTACAACTATGCACCGCCGCCACTTCATCAAACTCTCAGCCATCGGGGTACTCACGCTCAACACTAAAGAACTGCAGGTCATGACCGTCTGGGGACCCGTAAGCCCGTTCCGCCTGGGCAAAGTGCTGGCACACGAACACATCTTTACCGACTTCAGCGGGGCCGGGCAAGAAACACCACAGTATAACCGCGAAGAAGCCTTTCAGTTCGCCCTGCCCTATCTCAAAAAAATAAAAGCCAGCGGAATAGGCACCATTATAGAATGCACACCTGCATACATCGGTCGCGATGTCATCCTGCTCAAACAACTCTCCGAAGCAAGCCGCCTGCACATCATCACCAACACCGGTTACTACGCCGCCGTTAACCAAAAGTACCTGCCTCCACACGCACATACCGAAAGCGCACAACAACTCGCCCAGCGCTGGATCAACGAATACAAAAACGGCATAGAAGGAACCGGCATCAAGCCCGGCTTCATCAAACTCGGCGTGGGCAACGCACCCCTAACACCCGTAGAGCGCAAACTTATCCAGGCCGCAGCCATTACACACAAACAAACCGGGCTAAAAATTTTCATACACACCGGCAATGGCGAAGCCGCAACAGCAGAAGCAGATCTCCTGCAAAACGAAGGCATAGACCTCGAAGCCATGATCTGGGTGCATGCGCAAAACGACCAAAGCGGCAACTACCATCTGCAACTAGCCAAACGCGGCTGCTGGATCAGTCTCGACGGATACAGTCCGGCCGAAACCGAAAAGTACATCACCTTCCTGCAAAACCTAAAGCAACAAAATCTGCTCAATAAAGTCATCCTCTCGCACGACGATGGATTTGCCGTGGTAAACAATCAAGGGAAAATAAGTTTTGAAGCCTACCGTAAAAACAACGATACCATATACACCAGCATACAAACCACACTGCAGCCAGCACTGATAAAAGCCGGGTTCAGCGAAAAGGATCTCACCACCCTTATGCACAACAACCCGCCCGGTGTACTTATAATATAACTTAATTTTATTTACCTGTGATAGTATCATATGATACTATCACAGGTCATACAACAAGCTTAAGCACATTACTAAATGCGCGAGCTTTGCATCAACCTTAAATCCCATAATACCATAATAATTCGGGATTTAAATCCTATATTATCATAATATTAGAGGATTTGGTTCAGTAATGATTATTAGAAATTTAAAACAAACTATAGAGAATAGACACTCGTTCACAATGACCAGTGGCATTCTATACGATGTTTTTATCAAATAAAAGCTCTCTTAAGGCACCAACCAAAACATCAACCTCTTCTTCAGTATTATAGTAATGAATAGAGGCGCGTACAATACCTTGAAGCTGATTGTTTTCCATATAGATGGGCGTGGCTTGTGCCCCACCAAAAGACACATTGATTCCCTTTTCAGTCAACCTATTTTTGACCAACATGCTGTCGAAACCGCTAACTGAAAAGGTAACGATGCCACACTTCACAGCACCGCTGTCATGAACCGTTACACCAGGCACAGTTGTCAGAACGGTTCTCGCATAATCAGCCAGGTGCTGAACGCGTTGCCAAATTCGATCCACACCAATCGCTAAGGCATAATCTACCGCCTTTCCAAGACCAATGGCAAGCGCCCGGCTTTTCTCATATAATTCGAAACGGCGTGCATCATCTCGCAAGATATACCCGTCCAGACTAACATTACCAGCGGCCAGAAAATCGGTTAACACTGGTGTCAACTTATTCTGCACCTCCCTTTTAACAAACAAGAAGCCTGTTCCCCTCGGCGCGCGCATGTATTTCCGTCCAGTCGCCGAAAGGATATCACACCCGATAGCCTTAACATCAATAGGGTACTGGCCAGCCGTCTGACAAGCATCTACCATGTACAATACCCCATGTTTAACGGCAATTTTTCCGATATCATTTATAGGGAGAACACCGCCTCCAGATGAAGGAATATGCGTTACAGCGATAAGCTTCGTTTTCGCGCTAATCGAAGCGTCTAGCTGTTGTAAGGGAAAATTGCCTTCCGCATCATTGTCTATTACAATAATTTTAACACCCTTCTTTCGGATATCAGCCAAAGCTATCAGGTTAGAGACATATTCCAACTCCGATGTTATAATTTCATCGCCAGCCTCAAGTGCGATCCCTTTGAATGCCGTTTGCCAGGCCGCACTTGCATTCTCAAACAAAGCTACCTCATCCCTATCCGCACCTATCAGTTCCGCTACCAGGCTATATACCTCGTTGAGCCTACCGGAATATTTCGATTCAGTTTCATAACCACCAAATAACGCTTCTTCCTTCAAATATTCCACAACCGCATCAGTAACGCAGTCAGGAGGTAGCGAAGCACCAGCATTATTAAAATGCACCACTCCGGAGCAGCCAGCAGTCTGGCTACGAAATCTGGTCAACTCTTCGTTAGTAATATTAGTCATATTTATGAACAACTATTTTCGTTTGTAGCAAATGTAAACTATTTACATCAGCTAAAACAACTTAGGCACATTACTAAAATGCACCTCCGTCATCCCGAAGAAATCCGCCAGCTGCTTCTGGGCAAAATACTGCATCACCCCTATCCCATATAACTCCACCAAAGCACGTAGCTTCGCATCCCCCCTAAGCTTCATCATATTCAGCTTAGCCATCATAAAGTCCGAATTCTCCGCCAAGATGCAGGTAGCCAGTTTATCCACCCCAGTCTCAGTTAAGCCAAGCACATCAAAAGCCTCCCGTGTAAAAGGAATCGAAACAGCACCCTTCGCCACAAACATGTCCGCCTTTGTAGCCTTGCCATTAAAGAAACCATCACTATGCAGCATGATCATCTTCGGCGGAAAAATATCCGTCACATGCGTCACCGGCAAACCCTCCCGATCAAGCCCAGCTTCAGTCATATAACTATAGCCCTCATCAATCCAGTATGCAGTAAGCAGAACGCCGTCAGTCTTCGCGCTGCGGTATAGCTTATCATGTTTGGTAGATTCCAGCATCGGTATGATGCTGGAATCAAAGGTGTCACTTAGTTTACACTTTGAGTGGAGGTAAGTTAGAAGGTTTTCCACCGGCGTGCCGGTATAGGGAGATAGATTAGATTTCGTCATAAACTTTACTTCACTTGTTTAGTTACCTCCCAGGTCGGAATACCCTTTTTCATTTTTTCTAGTGTTTTTACAATTTCATCCCGGTTCCTAGATAATATAACTGCTTTAGTTTCCCACTTAATCGCTTCTCCCACGCGCCCTGCTTTATAAAGTAGATTTGCATAAGTATCGATTTCTTCAAAGTCATTCGATGCAAACGTCTTAACGCCATTCTCCATAACAGAGATTGCGATGTTAATCGCTTCTCGATCAGCTATGTGCTCAAAAATCGACCAAGCCATATTGTTAATATTATATTCACTGCGGGAATGGGCGACCGAATAATATTTCTTGAATGAGACGCTAAACGTCTTCCAGTCTGCTTTTTCCCATGCCCATATCATCCTTGCACCGTTATATTTTTCCACGCCAATATCACCATACCGTGTTTTAAGCTTTTTTGATATGTCGATCCACTTGGGCTCGAAATCTTTATTTGCCATCAAATGATCAAGCTCATTCTGTCCGATAATTCTTCTTAATATTCGTTCCGATACATCATTTCCAAAACGTTTGTTTATTTCTTCGCGGTTGTTCATGAGAAACCTGAATCCGATGCTTTCGGTTCTTCGAGTAGTCGTGACGATGAATCTAAAGTTGTCCCGGGCAAACAAGTTTCTAACAACATTCAAATAAGCATTCGCATACTTCATTACAGATATATCGTCTCGCTTGCGCATTGCGATGAGGGTCAGTCTTCTTAAAAAAACGCTATCCCGTTTTCCTGTCTCAAATTGGGTTTGAAATTCTGTGTATCGATTATCGTTATCTTCTTTATCGACAACACCTGCGTCTACATCTTCTTTATAGGCTAAACTGTCTACGCCTACAAGCTGACTATGTATTTCTCTGAGCCGAGAAATTGGTATTTTAAGAACCCTGCGGTCATATGTCATAAGACCGTTTTCCTCACCTTCAACATCAAACGGCTGAGTATAAATACTAGCAGATAGCCCCTGAGCTTCCAGTTCTTTTAGATTGTTAACCATCGTATCATAAATGCTATCCAGTTCCTTCGCCGTTACTTCCACATATCCCCAGCTCGATAAATCATCCCATTGATGCCCCGGCACCGAAACTCCTATTCCCCCGAATTCACCACAGACCAATGCTTTACCCGTTTGTCTTTCTGGCAACCTCGGGTTGGGATAACTATGCACGTCGGTAATGTCGGCATTCACATAAGCATTTGAACTAGGGCTTCTTAGTTGATCATTTACATAAAGGTACTCGCCGCTGTGTCCATTTACTAGTCTGGTCGGATCTTGCGCTTTAAGCCAGTTAGTAAGACGCTCTTGGTCATACTGCCCCCATTTTTCATTGAATAGTACCCAAACAGTTATACTTGGATAATTATATAACTGTTTAACGATCTCTCGGCTTTCAGTTTCAAACTCTTCCTTTGATCCGGCTGGTAACCCTTGGTTTGGATTAACCAAGTCTTGCCAAACCATAACCCCCAACTTATCAGCATAGTAGTACCATCTTGCAGGTTCCACTTTAATGTGCTTCCTAACTGTATTAAAGCCCATGGCTTTGATCGTTTTAAGATCGAATTGCAATGCATCGTCATTGGGCGCTGTATAAAGGCCGTCAGGCCAAAAGCCTTGGTCCAACGCTCCAAGGTTATATATATACTTATTATTCAAGAGTATGCGATCAAAACCTTTGGCATCTTTGCCAATACTTATTTTACGCATACCGAAGTAGCTTTTTACCTGATCACTCCCCATCGTTATTTGGAGATCGTACAAATATGGGCTTTCGGGCGACCATAGTCGAACATCATCTATTGGAACACTGAGTGTAGTGTTAGTGATACCAATCATTTCCTTTCCTGCTACGCGCACCGTAACCGGCGCGTCACATTGTGAATTGACCTTAATGCGAACCAACGATTCGTCAATATCCGGTGTTATTACTAGGTCTTCTATAAAATTTTCGGGGACAGTTTCTAACCACACGGTCTGCCAAATGCCACTACTTGAAGTATAATAAATATTCGCTGGGTTTAAAGCTTGCTTCCCGTGCGGTCCTACACCTTGATCGGTTGGATCGTATACTTTAACTTTTAGCTCGTTGATACCCTCATCGAGAAAATCCGTAATGTCAAAAGTAAAAGCCGTATAGCCACCTTTATGTATACCGACTTGCCTATCATTAATATATACCGTTGCCTGCCAGTCTACGGCACCGAAATGGAGTAAAATTTTGTCACCATGGTTAACTTGTGGTTTGACAATATTCCTCTTATACCATAAATTTTGATTTGGAAAGAGTGACTGAGCAACACCAGAAAGACTAGACTCGACTGGATAAGGAACCAGTATGTCACCCTGGTATTCCGATGGCTCTTTTGAACCTATCTCGGTGATTGCATATTTCCATAATCCATTAAGATTTGTCCATTTTTTTCTTTCCAACAAGGGTCGTGGATAGGCAGCCGAGACCCTAATCGCGCTAACGCTATCTGCCCATTTAGTCTGTAAGCGAGCTGGACGAATTGTCCATTGACAGGGGGCGCTTGACATTAGAAATACAAGCATTATAGCCAGAAATAGGAGTCGGTATAACTTTGATTTATTTTTCATTATACATTTCAAAATTTTGATTGGTCTGTTATTGTTATAATAAAGTGCAATTCACTTTTATATTAATATTCACTTCTAGTGAGCCCTAAGCCTGGTGTTTTCCCAGATGAATCAAGCTCCAAGCCTAAATCAATACGTTTTAAGTTGGCAGGAATTCCTTGTAGCATCCACCTTGGGCAAGGTTTACCTTTCAAATAATGATCAAAAAATTGATGCATTCTAATTGCGAAGTCTTTCGCTGAATTTCCCTCAACCCCATGGTTTCCATCGTTATATTCTAACAGCCAGGCTTTTTTACCAAGACGGCGAAGTGCAGTAAATAGTTCAATTGCTTGGGTAAAAGGACATACTCCGTCAACCGAAGTATGAAACATTAATAACGGCGTAGAAACTTGATTGACCTTGAAAATCGGAGAATTATTTATATACCATTCGGGTTTTTCCCATGGAGTAAAGCCCATCCGCCAAAATGTAGATTCGTACATATTTTGAAGCACAGACCCATCGCCGGCTAAACTACCATAGCCGCTAATGAAATTTGAAATTCCCGAAGCAGAGCATGCTGCAGAAAATAGATTTGTGTGTGTGACCAGGTAATTAGTCTCAAACCCGCCAAAACTACATCCTTGGATTCCCAACCTTGCAGAGTCCACATATGGAAGCTTAGCCAAATATTTGGCTGCGGAGACAACATATTTTCGGGTGCTTTCGCCGGGTTCACCAACTTGAAAATATATGTCCGGGACAAATACTAAATATTCACTGCTAACATAGGTCGGGATATTTATTGAGCATCCGTTCGAAAGATCCTCAGGTGTTAAATAAGCGTTCAAGCCATCCGATTTTCTCTCATAGTAGGTCAGAATAACGGGATACCTTTTCTTGGGATCAAAATTCTCTGGCTTATAAAGAACCCCTTTCGACATGATACTATCCTCTAACCCAAATGTATGTAACTCGGTTCGGTACCAGTTGTATTGTTTTTGAGGACACAAAAACGTAAGCTGACGAAAGTTCTTGAAATCTCTTGTAAAGAATAGATTAGGAAACTCACTTGCACTCATTCGTCGAACAACGAACGCATCATTATTCAACGATTTTCGAACGGAAAAGTTAACACCGTCAGGTATATATGGGTTGCTTTTGATATCAAAAATAAATGGCCCCATAACTAAACGTTCAGGATCTCGGTCGCTATTCAGTACCATCGAGTAGAAACCATTATGCTTATTATTCTGGTTGAACGCGGCCAGCAAGGACGGTTTTATTGTATCGATTTGCCCCTCGCTCTCACTAGCGAAGCGCAGAACCGTCTTTGTCTTTTGTCCATAGCCGTTTGTTAGGTTTCTTGGAGGGCGAATACCAGAGGGATCCAGTTGCCAGATATCGAACTCATCATATATCAGCAAAGCTTTATCGTCCGAATACCAACCTGCTAGATTGTATAATCCAAAAGGTTTCCCAGGTTTATCGCTGCTGTACCATTTTGTATTCAATCCTTTCGTAATATTCGTTAGGCGTTGATTTTCGAATTCATAACTGAAATATGAGCTTTCGTCTGGATCATAGTAAATGGCAAAATGGCCTCCTGGCGATATTCTATATTTGAAGTCTGTGTTCCTTTTTATCAGCCTTCTACTGCCCTCAGGCAAGTTAAGAATGTAGTAGTCTTTCTTTCCGGCGATATTCCAGTCAGCCTCTCCAGAGCCCACGTTCCCGTTGTAATGTGTTATCAGAAAAGCTTGTTGGTTCATATTGAAGTCCTGAATGAAATCATTTCTGCCCTCTAGTCTCAACATTTTCCTATCCTTTATATCGAAGACAAATCTGTAACTGCGAATTTCAGGTTCAGTCAATTGTTGACTCTGGAGCTTTTCATCAGAATAACTCCACACATTTAAACTTACATCCGAAGGTTGTTTCGTAATTTCTACTGTTCGCTCTCTCATCAATAGAAAAAGAAAACGCCCTTCATTATTTAAACCCTCAATACGTTCAATCTCCATGTCCTGAAAATCTCGAAGAATTACGGCGCTGCTCGTTATACATCTTGCGGCAGTATCACCAAGTGTAAATAGCCAAAAGCTATGAAACTCGTCCTGCTTATTCTTGGCCTGAATGGCGATTCTTTTTTGATCACCGCTCCAAGTCATGGTAAGAATCTCATCTCCCGTCCAGACCCGTTGGCTCTTTCCGGTAGTTAAGCTTAAGAGCATTAATGACGTTTTATTGGATCCCTCTTCATCTTTAATTTTTATCAACACCATATTACCGTTGTCACAAAATTGGTAGTCCAAAACCGAGTGCATTCTGACCTTTGAGTTCGACTTTAAGTTCAATAGCGTCAAAGTTGTGTGCTCCCTTTCAGTGTAGCCGATGACTGAGGTGCTGCTAGAAACTTTAACATCCTTTATGCCTCTGATATACTGTATGCTTTTGTTTCGAGTGTTCAACACGCATAGACTATCACTAGAAACACGTAATATGAAGAAGCGACTATCATTAGTAAAGATTGGTTCACCGGCATCCGCATTAGTATATATTTTAATTGCCCAATCATTGGTAGTAGAATTTATAGAAACGGATTTTTTATTATCGTTGCCCTCTTTTATCTCGTAACTAACGTATTCGCCGTCATTAGAAATTGATTTAAAATTTAGGGAAGGCCAGGATTTGTAAGCCGCCTGGTCAAGTGAGGGTTTTTGCGCATATCCATGACAATAAAAGATCAACAGAAGCAATCGAACGAGGTATCTCATCAGCTGGATTATAAAGGTGTTAAAAACTTAATTGGACCAAAATTGCTCTAGTAGCCTGGGTTTTGATTTCCCACCAAGCCTGGATTTCTTCTCATATCATTCTCTGGAATTGGATACAATTCATCAGTTGACTGCCATGTCGAACCTTTTCGCGCATGTAAGATGTCATTTACAAGGCCAAGCCGTTTCAGGTCGAGCCATCTATGCCCCCACTCTGAAAACAGCTCCTTCCTTCGCTCGGCTGAAATGGCTTGAAGTAGTTCCTCTTTGGAAGTAAAGATCATACCCGGCAAACCCGCACGCTTACGAACAACATTTAAATCGCGCACGGCGTCTTCGTTCCTATCTAGATATAGATTTGCCTCAGCACGGATAAGATATTGCTCAGCAACACGCAATACTATTGAATATTCATTTACGGCGGCGAATGGATCCTTAATTTTATATTTGTACGGATAGAAATACTCCGCCATACCGACCTGCGCGCGGCCAACCCAATTAATTAATCTTCTGTCAATTGTACTGAAGTCTTCGACTAAATCCCTATTCAAATAGACCGGATTATCCAATGCACTTGGGCCCTGTGAAGGTAAAATAAACAGTCTTCCTTCCGATGTGTTGCTGATAAAATTATCTACAGGTTGTAAGGACCAAATTGTCTCCTTAGTGTTTTTAAGAAAAACAGATTTTACATCAACTGTATCGTATGTTGTTTTATTATTTATCAATTCAGAGGCATATTTCTCCGCTTGCACATAATCTTCAACATAAATAGAAACTCTCGCTAGTAATGCTTGTGCAGAACCCTTATTGGGACGAGTCCTGTCCGATACAGGTTTTTGCTGTGCGTTGAGGTAATCCGTACTTAACTTCGATTCTGCATCTTTCAAATCTAATACGACTTGGCGATAAACAGTTTCCTGGGCAACCCGTGGTGCGTTGCTGTTTAACTTATAGTCGGTTGACAATATTAGGGGAACGTCCCCGTATAAATTTGTAAGGTAGAAATACAAGAATGCACGCATGAATTTTGCCTCCCCAATTAGTTGTTGCTTTACTAGCGGGCTCAATGACAAGCTCGATTCGAGCCCCTCTATCGCTGCGTTGATGTTAAAAATTAGCGGGTAGGTATTGAGCCAAACATCCGAATTAGAGGTGTTTATACTAGTAAGTTCGTTTTTATAGTAGGCTAGTAGAGAAACGTCCGTCACCCCGTTAAATAATATTAATTCATCAGCTGAAAGTCCACATAAGAAAGATAGCCCAGTGACACCTACTCTGGCGCCAGCTTGACTCATTTTTGTGTAGATACCTGTTATAGACGCCGTCGCACTTGCATCATTTGCATACACTATGCTTGAGTTAGTACTCGTTGAGGGTGCATTTACTTCAACAAACTTCTTACAGCTAACTACTAGTAAGCCTGATAGCGTAAACAACAATATCCATTTTTTTATAACGATCAATTTTGTTCTCATGGCGGTTGGATTAAAAGGTAACCTGGATTCCGGTGGAGATTACCCTTAATGGAGGTAAAGTAAGGCTTGATTTAGTTTCCGGGTCCAGACCTTGGTAATTTGTAATGGTTAATAAATTTTGTCCTTGTACAAACACTTTCCCATAACGCATCTTTAGCTTTGAAATAACTTGTTGTGGAATTGCCCAGGATAATGACAGGTTTTTCAACCTTATATAGGATGCGTCAGCCCATACCGCGTTACTGCTATAGATTGCGAATGCGGGAGTTAATACATCGAAATCGCCGCTTGAATACTTTTGAACGCGCGCGTTACTATTAGAGGCATTCCAAGCATTCAAAACTGTCCTTGGCTGATTTACGGGACTGAACGCTCCGGGGAAGCCATTTCCATAAAAGTAATTCTGCCCCATTTGTCTTACAAATTGAAACAAGAAATCAAGTGCGAAACTTCGATAACTAAATGAATTATTTATGCCACCATAAAGAGTCTGTGATGTATTTACAAACCTTGTTAGGTTTTCGGAGCTGACAGTTGGGTCATTAATTAGGTTTCCATCTTTATCCCGATATTCATATAAACCCGTACTTTGGTTTACCCCAACAAAATCATATAGGCGATTGAAGGTAATTGGTTCCCCGACCTTATAGTCAGCATAAAAGATTGAAGATTCAAGATTTTCAAACTCAATTAATTTATTTCTAGGGACAGTGAGGTTAGCACCCGTTTTCCAACTAAATACTTTAGAATTAAGAACAGTAGAATTTATTGTGAATTCAAATCCGTTATTCTGCACCTTAGCTGGTAAATTAATCGTCAACGAATGCACACCAGCCGTGGATGGAAGTGCTGTCGCGAGTAATTGGTTCGAAGACCTGTTCCGATAGTAGTTCGTCTCTAATAGCAACCGGTCATTAAATAATGCAACGTCAATTCCGAAGGATAATTTTCTGGTTTCTTCCCATTGCAAATATGGGTTAGCAATACTGTTTGCAATAAGGCTCGGCCCTCCACTGTATGAAATAGGAGGATTGATGTTATCATATAGGCTGAGATATTGATAGTTTCCTATTTGATCGTTACCTGTCACTCCATAACTAAATTTCAGTTTTCCAAAACTGATAAAAGGTAGCAGTTCCTTTGAAAAGGATTCGTTACTGAATACCCAAGCCGCTCCCATTGCTCCAAAAGCATGGAAGCTGTTCGCACCGCCGAACCTCGAAGAACCGTCATACCTCCCGGTAAAGTTAATGATGTACTTGTTTTCCCAGTTGTAATTTAGCTTTCCGAAAACAGCATGATATTTATAGACAGAGTTTATAGTGGAGCCCAACGGCGTGGAAATAGATGTTGCGGAGTTGATATTATCAAGGACTTCATCACTACTATAGCCTGAGCCATTCAATTGTTGAGCAATACTATTAACTTGTTGAAAGGTCGTTCCAAGTAGTGAAGTCAAAACACCTTTTGATATAACATGTCGGTAATCAATTTGTGGTTCTACAATCCATGATCGGATATTGTTATCTCGATATGTTGCTCGCCTCGTACTCGTAGCCCTATTTTCTGGAGCAATCGCAGAAAGCGGGTTCGAGACTAACTCATCTGATCTGAGGTTTGTATAGCCAAAATTGCTTTTGATTCGAAGATTTCGCGTAATTTGGTAAGAAATATCACTACTTGTGATTAAATTAACAGTTTTATTATCGTAACGATTATTTAAAAGCGCAAGTGGCTGGAAAAAATCCAGCGAAGAAATGCCCTCAGAGTTAGGCGCCCAATTTAACGACCCATCATTATTTTTCAAACTTGGGGTATTAGGAGCTAATGTCATGGCGTACTCGGTCAAATCGTATCTAGTTAATCTATTATCATCAGAGACATAAGTACCAGAAAAGCTAAATTTAAATTTTTGATTTTTAGAACTATTAGCCATGTTGAAGTGGACAGAGCCCTTTTTGTCTGAAAAGTTTCCGGGGAAAACTGTAGTCTCCCTGTGGTAGCCGGCACTAAAGAGATATTGAATCTGGTCTGTTCCTCCAGATAAAGAGATTTTTTGATCTTGATATTCTGCATTACGACCTATCAATTCCTTTTGCCAATCAATATCTCTCGTTTGATCCCACATTGTTAGGTCATAATTCGAAACGTCCGACCCATCTAGAGCAGTTGGAACACTTAGGTTGTCATTTAAATAGGCTGATTTTCTCAGACTTAGATACTCGTTAATATTAAGTAATTCCATTTTTCGCGGGACCCTGCCAAATCCTAACTGCGAACTGACGTCCACTGTCATTCCACTTTCTTTTCCTCTTTTCGTTGTAATAAGAACGGCTCCATTCGCCGCCCGGCTGCCGTATATCGCAGTCGCATCCGCGTCTTTCAGAATGTCGATACTTTCGATATCACTAGGGTTAATGAAACTCAACGGATTTCCAAAATTCGATTCTGAAGCGCCTGCTGATTGCGAAACTCCAAGGACATTTCCAGAGTTCGGTAACAGTTGTGAGACGTAGGGAACACCGTCAATTACAAAAAAAGGATCATTCCCCTTTCCAATACTGTTTTGCCCTTGAATAAGAATTCTAACACCACTGCCAGAGAACCCACTTGCTTGAGAGACTATTAATCCTGGTACACGACCGGACAGAGCCAATAAAGGATTATTTACCGGTTGCTTTGAAATATCCACCGCCTTTACTGATGAGGTATTGCCAGTATTAAGTCGTCTGGATGTAACACCATATGCTTGTATCAAGACCTCATCTAACTTACTTGTACTCAATCGCATCGTCACCGTCATAGTCCCTGTGTGCACAGCCACTTCCTTCGTCACATACCCTAAATAACTGACTACCAATACAGCACCTTCATCCACGTTCTTTAATTGAAAATTTCCTCCGGCATCGGTAGATGTAGAGCCTTTGCCGTTTTTCACGCTTACGGTGGCGCCGGGCAGGCCGTTGCCTAGGGAGTCCACCACTTTGCCTCGTACATCAATCGCTTGAAATCGGGCGATTACTCTGTCGAGTATGGAAGGGGTTTTTTCTTTGATGACGATGACCTTGTCTTCAATGGTGTAAGCCAGGTCGCTGCCTTTGGTCAACTGGTCCATTACGTCCGTCAGGGCGGTATTTCTGAAGTTTACTTTTATGCCTTTCTCGGTGTCTACCTTACTTGTTGATACGAGTACGCCGTAGCCGGTTTGTTTCTGGATCTCGTTAAATATACGTTCCAGTTTTACGTTGTTGCCAATCAGGGTAAGGCGCTGCCCAAAGCTGGCGGCGCTCACCTGCATAAGCGATATGATTAATATGAGTGTGGTTAACTTCATAATTAATATCCATTTATGTATGTAGCCTGGTGGCATACATAAGTTTCTAGTATAATTTTTATACATTTACTTTGTCTGTTATGGGTGTTGCTTGTTTTCAAGAATGTGGCAACCACCCGGTTCACGAAATAATTGTTTAATTGTTTCTGAAGCAGCATTACACGGACTCCGACGGCCATCGGTGTCCGTTTTTTATTTTGCTTGCTTTCTGCAAATTATACTATGGAATGTGCTCTTGATCTCTCATGACTTGGTTGGTTTAGGTTTACAGATTGGTTGATTCAGGAGATGATTTATTTTATTTGGTTATATAATATGATCTTTTCTATCGGTTATTTCTTATCGATAATGACCTTGTTTCCGGTAATTTCAAACTTCACTACTCCCGTTCGTTCCAGGGTTTTCAGGGTGGTCGATAGCTTATCAAACCTGCTGAACTTGCCGTAGAAGGTTTCCTGCTTCACGCTGTTGTCTTTATACTCCAGTTGCACATTATACCATCTCGCTATTTTATTCATAGCGCTTTCCAGGTTTTCATGATCGAACATAAAGTTTCCTTCTTTCCAGGCCACGGCATTTTCTGCATCTACGTTCTGTATCTTGATCTGGTTGGTAAATACCGATTGCTGGTTGGGTTTCAGAAGTTGAGGTTGCCGCGTCGTTCCTCCTCGCAATGACGAAACGGAAACACTTCCTTCAAGCAGGGTTGTTTTAATTGCGCCGTCCTCACCGTAGGCATTAATGTTAAAGTGCGTACCCAAAACCTCCACCCGCTGGTATTGTCCGTTCCTCAAATTTTTGGTGTTCACCACAAACGGTTGAGCTTTATCTCTAAATACTTCAAAGTAGGCTTCGCCACTCACTATTACTTCCCGCTTGACTAACCCTTTGAATGATATCGGAAATTCTATTTTAGAAGCAGCGTTAAGCCATACTTTTGTTCCATCTGGTAATGTAAAGGCGTAGGTTTGTCCATTGGCGGTCGCAGCCGTTATCCTTGCCTCCGTCATCTCGAGGGAACCGAGAGACCTCCTGTCCCTCAAGAGATCTCTCCCTTCGGTTCGAGATGACCCCACCTCACTCCCATCTTCGTACCTCAACTCCGCTCCAACAACCACACCCTTTTTCTCACTATCCAATACGATCGTTTTTCCATCAGCCAAGGTAATTGTTGCACCATAATTACCCGGTGCAACGTCACTGGCATAGTCTATGAGATTCCTCCTGTCGTCGGAATGACGGCCCGATTGGTCATTAAAGAACCATAACCCGAATACGATAGTCGCCACAGCGGCAGCCACAGCTACAATCCGCGGCCATAGTTTATAAGGCTGTTTATCCTTGAGTCCATTGCCATCCCTGTCAATTTCTGTGCTCTCCCCTCGGGCCTCTGCAAGCATCCCCGCAAGCACCTTATTCAACATCCGGCTTTTTACCACATCCGGTCCGCCGGAGCTGTCGGGCAATAACAGCAAATCATCCAGCATACTTTCATCCCAGTTACGCAGATATTCCCATTCCTGGTCGGTCAACTGCCCCTTTTTCCATTTGCAAGCCAGTTCCTGCAAATATGCCCTATCAAAATTGCCGTTCATTTAAATTGCCTTTCCTATATAGACGGCAAAAAATAACGCAACCCTAGGTCCCGCAGAAAAAAATTATCATGAAGCACCGTAAAATTGAGATTTAAAAAATATTAAATTCAACGACAAAGTTGAATATATAATAAAATTCAATTAATAGTTGCACGTATAAGTTTACCATTCTATCTTTGCAAAAAGAATACTACAACTAATTAACTGATCTCGCATTGAGTAGCAAAGATGAAGTGAATTTCTTTCTTCAGGAATTTAAAGTAAAGGCTGGTATATTTCAAATTGTGTTTAGAAATGATCGTTTCAAAAACACCCAAACCTTATTAGACCTGGAGATCAGCCCTGCAAAGAGAAAAGAAATTGTTTTGGGACTTGTAGTTACAGACTATGTCCAGGGCCCGGTTGACGACCGGCTTTATGGCTTGGCAAGCTTATGGGTGTTCGGTAAATTAGTAAAGGGTGTAGAGATTTATATTAAAATATCAATGGGAGTTAAAAACAATCCGGTAATTTGCATTTCTTTTCACCCGGCAGAATACCCCTTAAAATATCCTTTGAAATAGACAAAATATGAAAAGTCCGATCACTAGCAAAGTAATGCCTGTCTTAAACAAAAAAGCTGATTTGTATTTCAGAAAAGAAGCATTTACGATCAACTTCCATTATTATTATTGTGAAGATTCAGATGAGGAGTTTACAGATGATAAATTGGATGGCATTAATCAGACCCAGGTTTATAATATGTACAGGGAGAAATATGGGATTCCCTTTCCCGACGAAATTAGCTCAATACGGGAGCAATACGGACTTTCATCTACAAAAATGTCATTGGTTCTTGGATTGGGCAGCAATGCCTATCGCCTCTACGAGGCAGGAGAGATGCCCTCTGTTGCGAACGGTCGCCTTGTTTTATCTGTTAAGCAGCCGGAAGCATTCATCCGGCAAATAGAAGCAAGCAGCCATCTTTTAACTGGTAAAGAGCAGCAAAAGCTTACAGACAGAGCTAGGAAATTGCAGGAAGAACAGAAGCATGATCAATGGAATAACCTGCTTTATCGACACATTTTTGGCGATCCCTGCCCGTCCGAGTTCAATGGGTATCAAACGCCAAGGTTAGATAAAATCGCAGCACTTATCAGTTTTTTCAGCCCTAAGATCGATTTATATAAGACCAAGATGAATAAAATATTATTCTATTGCGACTTTGTAATGTTCAAAAGCACTGCGCATTCTATGACGGGAATAGCTTATAGAGCCATACCATACGGGCCTGTGCCTGTAGAATACGATAAACTATATATGAAACTATGTGATGATGGCAGCATCAGTATTGTTCCCAAGTTACTGAAAGATGGGAACTACGGCGAGATCATCCAGTCCGAAGCCAATGGAACGTACACCTTTACTGATGTCGAGCAGCAGGTTTTGAACAAAGTGTTAAACAAGTTTAAAGGCAAAACCACACAGCAGATCGTAGACATCAGTCATGAGGAGCTAGGTTGGCTAGAAAATGAAAATAATAAAGGCATAATAAGCTATCAAAAATATGCTTTTAACCTAAAAGCAATTTAAAGGGCAATTGCTAAAATGGTTAAGCGAAGAAGTTCATAGTTATACTGCGCCGCCCAATACCAACACAGCAATCGGCACCGCCACCGCTAAATTGTTTCTGATTCCTTTAAAAGCCCTCGACATATGTGCTTCGACCGCCTTCTCCGAAATATTTAATTCCTCGGCGATCTGCTTGTTCGTCAGGCCCTGTTCCCGGCTCATACGATATACGATGCGGCACTTCTCGGGCAACTGCCGCACAGATGCTTCGATCTGTTCCAGAAGTTCCTTCTCCAGCAATTGCGCATCGGCCGATAACTCATCGCTCAACCCGCTTTCTGCCTCCGTAAGCTCCCCGGTAGCATGCTTTTGTTTATAGTATTGCCCCGCAAGTAAGTCATACACCCGGTACCGCACCGCTGCCGCCAGATAGGTAGCGAGTGTATATTTCAGTTCGAGTTTATCCCTCAGCTTCCACAATTTCAGAAACACATCCTGCACACATTCTTCAGCCTCCTCCAGATGCTCCAGACGATTCAGCGCCACAGCCAGCAGCTTATCCCAATACCGTTCGTAAAGTTCGGTCATAGCACTAGCATCGCCCTGCTTCAGCAAAGCCACCAGTTCCAGATCAGTATAAGCACGTCGAGCAGACATTTAATTAGCGTTTTCCCTTTACGGGTGTCCCTTTATAAATTTAACTAAAGTTTCGCAATAGTAAACTTTTTTCAGGACATAATGTTAAGAGCGGCCATGGTTCTAAAGACGGTGCTAAGATGTTATTCTTCAAAATACCTCAATAGAATTCATTTTATTTAGCTGTAAATCAATACTTTAATATAACACATTTCCTTGGAAATGTTGGGTTGAATTACATGTTATACTTAACTTTGCTTATGGGACATACGTACAGTAAAATCGCGTATATTTGTTATATGCAAAAACTTATTGTTCAGCCAAGAGATAAAAGGCAACTTTCACAAGTTAAAAGCGCACTAAAGGCCTTAGGCGTTCCTTTTACCCAAGAAGAGGTTGAACCTTATGATCGGGACTTTGTTAAAAAGGTCGAATCTAGTTTGGCAGAATTCGAGGCCGGAAAAACCACAAAAGTAAAATCTGAAGATCTTAAAAAATTTCTTGGCCTTTCAAACTACAATACTCTAGATTTCAGTCTTCAGTAGAGCCCTTCGGATTCAGAACCTCATCAGTAAAGTGCCCGCGATGCCTTTCCTGCGCAAATTTATCGGCATTGAACGCCGCTGAATTTCCCTTTGGAATAGATAAAGACTGCCAGTTAGAAGACAGCATCTTGCCGATATAAACGATTTGCCCGACATGATAAGGATAATGTGCCAGTTGCCGGTTAATTGCTTCCATCACCGTGTGGCCCTCGTTACGGATATAGACAATTTTGCTAAGGTCATCATCGAATAGCGAGCGAAGGCTATCCAGTAAAACCTTCCAGCCCTGCTCCCATAATTTCAGCATCTCTTGCTTTGAACCCAGATCATTCTCAAACTCAGCGTCACGGTTGCGCCAGGGCTTTTCTCCGTCGGTCGTTAACAAATCTGTCCAGCGGCTAAGCATATTACCCGCCATATGCTTAACGATCGTCGCGATGCTGTTGCTGTCCGGATTATGCTGCATAAACAACTGTTCTTCTGTAAGCTGATCAAAGGTTCTATCGCCCAGCATTTTGTAGTACAAAAACTGCTTTAATACGCTTTCCAGATACTCATTTTTCATAACAACGATTTGTTGATTAACAAATATACTCAAACGTGAATTCAATTGTGCGTGAGTTATTGGGTCAATCGCGATGGCGATAAATTTAACCATTCTCATAGCGGTATCTCACCTCCTCGCTCCACATCAATATAATAAGCTGACCATCAATATTTTGTGTAAATAATTATTATTTTGAAACTTGGCTTTTCTGCACAGATCTGCATAGGTTTGCTGAAATAATTCTTATGCCAATTACATCCAGATTCCTCGACCCGCTTACCGACTTTGGTTTCAAACGCCTCTTCGGGAGCGAACCCGACAAAGACATCATGATCGATTTTCTAAACGTTCTCTTTGAGGGCGAGAAAGTCATTGCCGACATCAGTTACAGTCCGACCGAAATAAACGGAGCTAGTTCAAAAGAGAAAAAAGTGCTTCTCGACCTCACCTGCACTGGTGTCGATGGAGAAAAGTTTATTATTGAAATGCAGCGCACCGATCAGGAGTTCTTCAGCGACCGCTGCGTGTTTTATATGTCAAGATTGATCAGCTCCCAACTGACCAAAGACAGTTCCAACTGGTCTTCAGCCCTCAGTGAGGTCTATTTAATCGGGATCATGGAGTTTTCTTTCAGGGAATCCGATGGCGACTATCTGCATAATATCAAGTTGGCAAATCTTAAGACCGGCAAGGTTTTTCACAATGGCATGGGTTATAAATTCCTGGAATTGCCTAACTTTGATAAGAGCGAAGCGGAATTGCAGACCGACCTGGACAAATGGTTTTATGTTTTAAAAAACCTGAGCAGTCTGGACAAGATACCTGCAATCCTCGACAAAAGAGTTTTTCAAAAGATCTTTAAAATTGCGGAGGTAAGCAAAATGACTAAAGAAGAACAAGAACTTTACGATTCAGATCTCAAAGCCAAATCTGACTGGAACGCAGGGATTGAGTGGGCTAAGAAGCAGGCCGATCACGAAGCAACATTGAGGATAGCTCTTAACTTCCTCAAACGTGGCTTTACCGCGGAGCAAGTTTCTGCAGGAACTGGCTTGT
The DNA here is from genome assembly GCF_030182585.1 of Pedobacter faecalis. Lineage (NCBI taxonomy): Bacteria > Pseudomonadati > Bacteroidota > Sphingobacteriia > Sphingobacteriales > Sphingobacteriaceae > Pedobacter > Pedobacter faecalis. The sequence continues at coordinate 652,398 of NZ_JARXOW010000001.1, forward strand.
CATTGGAAGAAGTGCACAAACTTCAGAGTTAGGCAGACAACAAAAATGACTAAAGAAGAACAGGAACTTTACGATTCAGATCTCAAAGTCAAGCCCTACCTTAAGATATCATAACGCAGCGATACCAAACCCGTTTCATAAGTCTTACTTTCCAGCAAAGTAAGCTGCGAACGATGGTCCTGTCCGGTAAACAATGGCCTTCCGCTGCCAAGCAATATCGGGTGTACCGATAACCACAACTCATCCACTAGCCCAGCCTTCATCATGGCCTCATTCAGAGAGGCACCACCGAACAACCAAATGTCTTTGCCCGGCATTTCCTTCAGGCGCTGGGCCTCGATCATACTATCGCCCGAAACCAACACCGCGCCCTCCTTCACCTCTTGTAGTGTATTCGAAAACACATATTCTTGAAGCGGAGGCATGCCGGGAACAGCTTCACCCCCATGCTCAGCCACATGCTTTTGCAAAGTTTCATAGCTTTTCCGCCCGATAAACATCGCATCGATCCGCTCATAAAATTCATTCAGACCATAATCCTGGTCCGTGAAGCACCAATCATATTCACCGTTTGGACCTTCGATATAACCGTCAAGCGTAACGGCCAATCCTAAAATTAGTTTCCTCATCTCTGTTTAATTTAAAGCTCAAAGGTAGGGCAACGAAAGCATGGCAAATTGTACAAAACGGACATCAATACAAAATATGATCCGAGCGCACCAATACACCCGGCGTACTCCCTGTAAATTCCTTATAATCCCTTATAAAATGTGCCTGATCATAATACCCAGATCTATGAGCGAGCTCAGTAAGCGAATGATTCGGATAGTATTTTAATTGCTGTAGAGAGTAAATGAACCGGGTGACCCGCAAGTACTCCTTCGGCGGTAAACCCAGGTTATGACCAAACTTTCTGGAAAGCTGGCGCTGACTCAATCCGGAGAGACCACTGATGTCACCCGCGGAAAGATTACCCTTTGCATGTTCAATATGCTTCATACAATATACAAAGACAGCATCCGTTTTGCTGCCCATAAGCTGTGCAATGAGATAGTTCTGCAAGATATTAACTTTCTCCAGCGCTGAACTACTGAGTTCCAGTTGCTCTTCCAGAATACCCGAACTCGACTTCCAAAGATCAGAAAGCGGCGTAGTGGTATTGGCTAGTTCACTCATCGGGATCTTGAAAAAACGCTGTGCCATTCCGGGATAAAAGCACAGGGCGACACAACCGGATCCTTTTCGCATTCGAACATCCGCATACCGGTTCATCCTGAATGTTACGATGCTTCGCGTGTACAATCGCTCATCAATCACCGCCACAGGCGAACTTGTATAGTTGAGAAAAATTTCCACACAAGCGTCTGGCAAAACACGGACATGGCTCGTATCTGCATCCTTATCGCATTCCATGGTACAAATCGACTTTACGTAAGGCGCAAGCTTTGGCTTGATGTTATATAACTGCAGTTGCATAATTTCGAACTGGGTTTACAGTTTAAGGCGTTTGCTGCGGCATAAAGTTAGTGATATTCCGACAGTCTTTGCCGGCGACAGAACGGGAAAGTCATTCGGGACAGGAAATCCGTACCCTCCCTTATCCACCAGTCGTCGTGAAACTGGGAGAAAAGATGGCTGACACGGCATTGAAGAGTCTGGACGGTACAGTGCATACCTTGTCAGACTTTAAAGGCAAATATTTACTTATCGATTTCTGGAGCATGGTCGTGGCCCATGCATCTGACCGATGGCAAAGGAATGTCCGGGCTGGCCGCCAGGTATGGCGTAAGTGGAATACCACATTATATTATCATAAGTCCGGACGGTGTACTGATAGATTCATGGGTGGTTACTCCCAGGGCCTTCTCACTAAAAAACTGGAAGAGCTACTCAAAATTTAAGGCTTTACTTCGATACATTATTATTATCTTTTTCCTGGAAGATTGATTAGCACGGAAAGGTCTGAAATAGAAGTTACCGGCGTTGGTAAGTCGTAAGGAAGACCAATTCAAATTACACAAACACGCTATATAAAGCAGTATACAGCATTGTTTATCAATATTTTGTGTAGATAATTATTATTTTGAAACTTGGCTTTTCTGCACAGATCTGCATAGGTTTGCTGAAATAATTCTTATGCCAATTACATCCAGATTCCTCGACCCGCTTACCGACTTTGGTTTCAAACGCCTCTTCGGGAGCGAACCCGACAAAGACATTATGATCGACTTTCTAAACGTTCTCTTTGAGGGCGAGAAAGTCATTGCCGACATCAGTTACAGTCCGACCGAAATAAACGGAGCTAGTTCAAAAGAGAAAAAAGTGCTTTTCGACCTCACCTGCACCGGCGCCGACGGTGAAAAGTTTATCATCGAAATGCAACGTACCGATCAGGAGTTCTTCAGCGACCGCTGCGTGTTCTATATGTCAAGATTGATCAGCTCCCAACTGGCCAAAGACAGCTCCAATTGGTCCTCAGCTCTCAGTGAGGTATATCTGATCGGCATTATGGAGTTTTCTTTCAAGGAATCCGACGGCGACTACTTGCATAACATCAAACTGGCAAATCTTAAGACCGGCAAGGTTTTTCACAATGGCATGGGTTATAAATTCCTGGAATTGCCTAACTTTGATAAGAGCGAAGCGGAATTGCAGACCGACCTGGACAAATGGTTTTACATATTGAAGAACCTGAGCAGTCTGGACAAAATCCCTGCAATCCTAGACAAAAGGGTTTTTCAAAAGATCTTTAAAATTGCGGAGGTAAGCAAAATGACTAAAGAAGAACAAGAACTTTACGATTCAGATCTCAAAGCCAAATCTGATTGGAACGCAGGTATTGAGTGGGCTAAGAAGCAAGCTGCGCAGGAAGCATATGACGAAGCATCTAGAGAAGCAGAAGAACGCATATTGCAGATCGCCCATGACCTTAAAATGCAGATCGCCCGAAAACTCAAACAGAAAGGAGCCAGTGACGCTGAAATCTCGGAACTCACTGGGCTTTCCCTCGAGGAAATCAAAGCGCTGTAGGTAAAGCGCATTAATTTTTCGTCAAAAGTTCATGCAAGCCGTTTGTCTTTAACAGCTTACTTTGCAGAAACTTCTATCAAGCGAATGAGAGATGAGCTCGATCAGAAAATCAATTTTAAGGCTAAAACCTTATATTTGTTTCATAACCATTTGTTTTGAAACGCTCTCCTGCTCTTCGGTTCATCGTCACGCTTCTTATTTTTTTCGGAAGTCTGAGTCTCCACGCCCAACAAAGCCGAAAGGTCTCCGGCAGCATAACCGATACCGCTAAAACGGCCATATCTGGCGCCACAGTGCTGCTGATCTCCGAAAAAGATACGCTTAAAAGCATAACCGATTCCGAAGGCTATTTCAGCTTTTCAAAAATAACCGTCAATAAGTTTTCGCTGGAGATCAGCAGTGTTGCCTATCAAAAAGTCAGCTTTGAGCATAGCTTTACAGAAAAAGAACGACATAAGCGGCTCGAGCCTATCGAACTGAAGCCGTCCAACCAAATGCTTAAAGAAGTGGTCATCAAAGGCAAACCCAACCCGGTCAGGTTCATGCAAGACACAGTGGAGTTCAATGCCGAAGCCTTTCAGGTGCTTGAGGGCGATAACGTAGCAGATCTGATCAAGCAGTTTCCAGGCATGGAGGTCGACGACCAGTACAACGTGAAGTCCATGGGCAAGCAGATGGTTAAGTTGAGGGTAAACGGTGAAGATTTCTTTACTGGCGACGTCAATGAGTTCATCCGGCGCCTGCCTGCCGGTATCGTATCTAAAATTCAGGTCATCGACGATTTTGGGGATGAGGCGAACTTTACGGGTATTAAGGTGGGCGAACCCAGAAAGTTGCTGAACATTGTCACCAAACCGGGTATGGACAACGGCACCTTCGGCAACGCATCTGCAAATGCGGGATCCAACGACATGATCGGAAGCGGCCTCAGCGGCAATCTCTGGAAGGGCGGAAAGCAGACCTCCGCTCAGGGCAATATCGGAACCCAAAACAACGGAGCCGGAACAAGCAGAAACATTACCGGAGGGTTCAGTCATAACGACAAGTTCGGTAAATATACCCGCGGCGGCTTTGGATACAATTTCGGAAATAACAGCAACGCCTTCTCTCAGGAGCAGGTTATGGAATCTGTATATCCAGAGGGAACTTTTGTGAACAATTCCAGAAGTGCTGGCGACAATGGCGGAAGCCGTCACCACTTGAACGGTAACCTGCATTTTAATAACAAGAAGCTCTTCTTCACCGCTAACTTCAACGGTGCTTTAAACCGCTCCGATGCGGCAAACAGCTCGGCGACCAATCAATTCGGCCTCGTCCGGCAAGATTTGCGCAACAGCACACAGTCGAAGAACTCGACACCCAACCTGAACGCTTCTTTCTCAGCTGCCCGCAAGCCTTCAAAATCACCGCACCGCATCACGTTCAGCGGTGGCGTTTCCACATCAGGAAATAACGGCACACAGCAGATCAATACGAATACATTGTACTACAACAAAGCCACAGGCGCCCTCGAAAAAGATTCGGTGCTTAATCGCGACCTCCTTAACCGGTCGGACAACCGAGGTTTTAATGCGGGGTTTAACTATAGCTTTGGGTTTAAAAAACCTAAAGACAGTCTGGTAAACCGTCACCTTACCTTGGGTTACAGCGGCAGTATCAACCTGTCATCCAGCCAGGTATCAACTTTTGTGAACGACAATATCACAGGCCGCGTCGCGCTGGTCGACTCGCTCAGCCAGTCGTTCCGGTCAACCAGCCTGAGCCAATCACTCAACCTCAACTACAACTATAGCCGCAAAAATTTCCGGTACAACTTCGGAATCAATGCGCGGCCCAACATGCTCAGCAACGAGGACCTGAAACTGAAGCAAAAATTTGTAAACAACACTTTCAATTATGCTCCAAGCGCCAGTCTAGGCAAAACCTTTGCGAAAAACAAGACTATTTCCGCCAGTTATAACGGCTCCAACAACAATCCCTCCATCCATCAACTTCAGCCGATCCGCAATACCCAAAACCTGCAAAATATCGTTGTTGGCAACCCCGACCTGAAAGCGTCCTTCAATCATAGTATGAGCCTGAGCTTTAACTACAATCATGCAAAGACTGGCTTTTCCGTGCAAACAGGCCTGAATGCCAGCGTTACGCAGCGCGAAATTGTGGATCATGTAATCCTCATACCCGACACGCTCGACAGCTACCGGCAGATCACCCGCTATGAGAACGTAAACGGCAATTACGGAGTCAACGCGAATTATTACGCCAATTTCCCGTTCCTGAAAAACAAGCTTTTTTTCGGTCTCTCCGGCAATATTGGTCGCTCTAACCGGGCAATCCTGTTTAACAATCAGCGGGCCTTCGGTTCGGGGCTCAACTTTGCGCAGAGGCTCAACGGGCGCTATAACTTCAAGAAGTTCAATGTAAGCATGAACCTGAATTACTCGGTTACAAACAACAATGATGCAGGTTCGCTCCTACGCACAGCCTATATGCAGCAGCCTATGGGTTTGGGCATGATCAGCGCACCTGCCTTCTTCCGAAGCAATGCGCTCCAGATGAACGTAAGCGGCAGCATGCGACTAAAAACGCTCTCGCTCTCGGCGGGCGGAAACTATGCAAATACCAGGAGTGGCACCGGGGTCGATTCTACCTTGCGTGATGTGTCGAACATCAACTTAAACATGCAGGCGGAACTTACGGTTAAGAAATCTTACCACATCAGATTTGACGCATATAAGCGCATCAACTATGGTTATGCCCTTCAGGAGGCCAACCCAATGATCATCAACATGGCCTTAAGCAAAGGCTTTTTAAAAAATACGCTTAGGTTTAACCTGAGCGGGAACGATCTGCTTGCCCAAGGCAATAACATTTCACGTGTGCTGTCGGGCAACACGATCATCGACAGCCGGACTAAACAACAAACCCGGGTGTTTACCCTCGGCCTCAGCTACGATTTATCTAAGTTTGGTGGCAGGGTGTTCCGTGTTGATGCCGACTAGGGCACAAGCTAGTGATAAGCCTGATTCTCCAGTTGTTATCCACCTGTTATCCACTTGTCGTCCACTTGTCATTCACACAACTTTGGCCGACCCGGCGATCGATATTGTAGTCAAAACATATCATTTCATAGCGCATATGCTTGGCAAATGGTGTGGTATGTTAACTTTAAGCTGTCGGGCAATGTAGCCTGATCAATAAAATCTATCGTATTATGGGTGTGGCTAGGTACGGACCATTGGGTCCTTTTAAAGGCAAAATCGGGCCGATCTTCGGTTATGTTAAACAAGGCAAACTCATTTTAAGGGCTGCGCCTCAGGTAGTACCGCCCCGTTCGGAAAAACAAAAAGCGGTACTGCAGCGGATGCCGGTGCTGGGTACCTTCTTTCAATTCATCAAGCCATATCTCGCCATCGGATTTGAGCTTTCCGCACTGCGCAATGGCAACAGCGCGAATAATTCGGCGAAATCGTATAACCTAAAGCATGCCATTGGTGGGGTGTACCCAAATCAGTTTCTCGAGTATGATAAGGTGCGCCTTACCGAAGGTGAGCTGGCTGTTGCCGAAAACGCCGTCGTAATGGCAGTAGCTGATGGTTTCCGGTTTTACTGGGACTATGATGAGCACGATCCGCATGCCGGAGCGCAAGACAAGACCATGCTGATGGCATTTTTCCCGGATAAATCTAATCCGGTGTACCTGATAAGTGGTGTAGAGCGTAAAGCGCAGACACAATTGCTGGAAGTTCCAGCCCCTTTGAAGGGGCTGACGGCGCATACCTATATCTCGTTTGTAAGAGACGACCGCCGGGCGATTTCCAACAGCGTGTATACCGGGGCTATTGTGTTTAGTTGATGCGGATCTCGAAACTGTCTTCCGGCTCTTTCGGTGCTTCCGTACCGTTCTTGGCACGCACGGCAAAATATCCTCCGCTGAGCAACAGACCACTTTCAGTCCGCTCCAGGTGTACCTTTAAAAAGCCATGCCGGTCGTCGCAGTAGTTGACGAGCCGCACACCCTCAAACTCCGGCAGCGCGGCAGTGAAGTACGGATCGTCTTTACGGGCTATGGGGTGCAGCTCATCGTAACCCCCGCCCCCGGCTACAATATAATTTACTACGCCACCGTCGGGATAGTGTTTCTCAAAATGCTGGTAGTTGTGCACGTGTCCGCTGAAAACAGCGTGCGGCCTCACGCCTGCCTCGACGTAGGCGCTCTCCAGCATCTCGATCATGGGCATGCTAGAACCATGGTTGATGTCGCCCGAATACGGTGAATGGTGAATGCAGACAAACAAGGCCTTGTCAGCATGTTCGCTTTTGGCCCATTCAAGTTCTTTGATGAACCAACTGCGCTGCTCCGGTGTCACTACCCCAAATTTTGGGACATTGGAGGCTAGTCCGATGAAATTCGCCAGCGGTGTTTCCATAGTCCAGTATACATTTGGCTGCACACCGCTTTTTCTTGCATTGCCGCCGCTAAACTCCACTTCGCTGGGTGTTTCCGAACAGAAGACCCTTACAAAGGTATCCAGACTGTTGTAAGGAACCTTACTAAGGGGATTGACATCGCTGTCGTGGTTCCCGGGTATGGCAAACACAGGCGCCGGATAACCATTAAACGGGTCAAAAAACTGACGCTGGTATTCGTGGGCTTCGCCATGGTTGTACACGATATCACCCAGGTGATACAGAAATTCCGGTTTGTCGCCGTATTCGTCCACATCGTCAAACTGGCTTAGCATCTGCCTGGAAACCAGCTTCAGGAAGTCCGGGTTGCGCATACTGCCTGTATCGCCTACCATCTGGAAGGTCATTTTATCGCGGCGAATGCCGGGAATAACTTTGGAAATATCTAAGTGATAAGGATAAGCGCCCGTAGGCCGGGGCAACGGCAGGTATTTGTAGGTGTCGTCGGGTTGTCCTTTTTTAAAAACTGGTGTTGTGTGTATGGGGTCGTCTTCAGAAATTGTCATGTGTTACAAAAATACCCTTTCTCATATTAAGGGATTGTCAAATTCGGTGATAAAATGCGGTAATAAAAAAAGGATGCCTGTTGCCAGACATCCTTCCAAACCAATTTATCCCTATAATAATCAGCTTGTTGTCGTTTGGTTAAGCGCCTCTCTTCTTTTTCACCCTATCCTTCATCGCTTCCATCCGTTTTGCTTTTAATTCTTTGTAGGTTGCCTTTTGCTGATCGGTCAGTATACTGTTGATCTGGTTCTCATGCGCCTCCCTGGCTGCTTTGAACGCCGCTCTGTCGGCCTTAGCTTTCTTTACACCTTTTACATGAGCCTCTTTGGCTTTTTTAGCTGCCTCAAGGTTCAGCGCGTAAATCTTCGACTGCTGGTCGGCCGTAAGTGAAAGGTCTTTGTTTAAACGTTCGGTCATTTTCTTTGCGCGCTCTTCAGGTGTTCTTACCTGTCCTTTATCCCTTCCATCCTGTGCAAATGCCATTGTGCTTAGTCCGACAAGTACAGCGGCGGTAAAAATTAACTTTCTCATCTTCAGTTCCTCGTGTTTTATGGATATAGAGGGCTAAAGGGGCAAATAGTTTAAATGCTGAAATGTTAAGAAATGTTAAAATCAGGGCAGGTTGTTTTCGAGCAGCAGAATGTCGGCGCCGATTTCGTCGACCAGGCGCTGACTGATCTCGTCGTCGGTACGCCACTCGAGTTTGGTGTCGCCCTGCACGGTATATAAATGTCCGCTGCGTTCTCCGTTGATATATACAATATAATCGCCTTCCTGTGGTACCTCCACGCGTATGGCATGTGGTTCTCCATCTATGTCGATGGTGAATTCGTATGGGTTCAGATCTTTTTCCATGGCCTTGTATGATTTGTTTCAGGAAAAACAGTGAACAAAGGAGATTGTTTTTTGTTACCCTTTAAAACCAGTATTCACCCTAAAAACGGAGGCATTATGGAAAATGAACATGAAAAGCCGCTGGGTTCAAACCTGACGGGCACCGCTGTTCCGGCCAAGCCGGGACACGATCGCGATATTAAACCTGAGGCTTACGTACCGGAAACTGATCCGGAAGAGAGCAATCCGGACAAAGCGCAAAATACAGACGCCCTGCTGGGCGATGTATCCCACGACGATACGGAAGAGCTGACGGATTGATGTGGTTTAATTACGGTTTAGTTAAGGAGGCGCTAAGCAATTAGCGCCTCTGCTTTTGTAAGTACATTAGCCAGTCCGTCTTTGTTTTTACCGCCTGCAGTGGCGTAAAAAGGCTGACCACCGCCTCCGCCCTGAATCTCTTTAGCCAGTTCGCGCACAATGTTGGAGGCGTTCAGGCCTTTATCTTTCACGAGGTTTTCCGAAAGCATTACGGTGATACCCGGCTTATCGTCGATCAGTGTGGTAAGTACCAGGAACAGGTCGTCTACCAGGTCCTTCACCGCAAAAGCCAGGTTTTTGACGGCATCGGCCGAGGGCAGGTCGACATGCGTTGCGATCATATTGATGCCGTTATGGGTCTTCATATGATGAACGATCTCATGCTTAAGGTTGGCCGACTGCTCTATCAGTGCTTTCTCTGCATCTTTCTTCAGTTTGTTGTTTTCTTCGATGAGTGCCAGCACACTTCCTTTCAGGTCTTTGCTGTTCTTAAGCAATGCCCTGAGCTCGTTAAGCTCACGGTTCTGATCGAGGATAAAAGCTTCAGCTTTGTCGGCCGTAATCGCCTCGATACGTCTTACGCCTGCGGCAACGGCACTCTCGGCGGTTATCTTGAAGTATCCGATATCGCCTGTAGCCTTGGCATGCGTACCGCCGCAGAGTTCTTTTGAGTAATGATCGTCGAAAGTGATGATACGTACCAGGTCGCCATACTTCTCGCCAAACAAAGCCGTAACTCCACTTGAAATTGCCTGATCGTAAGGCACATAACGCTGCTCTTTTAAAGGAATGTTTTCCCTGACTTTCTGGTTTACGAGGTGCTCGATCTCGGCGAGCTGCTCATCGGTTACCTTGGCAAAATGGGAGAAGTCGAACCGCAGGTAATCCGCGTTTACAAGGGAACCTTTTTGGTTGACATGGCTGCCCAGCACACGCTTTAATGCAGCGTGAAGCAGGTGTGTAGCAGTGTGGTTAGCCTGGGTAAGCAGACGCTTGTCCTCATCTATGACGGCGTAAAACTTACCCTCCGGATCTTCAGGAAGCGCATCGCTGTAATGTACCGTGATGCCGTTTTCCTTACGTGTATCGGTGATCTCCACGGAAAACATTCGGCTGTGATCTTCCAGTCGACCAGTATCGCCTACCTGTCCACCGCCTTCTGCATAGAAAGGTGTTTTGCTCAATACGATCTGGTATTGCTCTTTACCTTTAGACAAAACCTTACGGTATTTGATGATCTGGGTTTCAGCTTCTACTTCATCGTAACCGGTAAACTCCGTCTCCAGATCTTCATTGATATTCACCCAATCGCCCGTATCTATCGAAGTAGCCGCGCGTGAACGCTCCTTTTGTCGCAGTAAAGCAGCATTATATTCCTCCATGTCGACCTGCCAGTTTTTCTCCCTGGCCATCAGTTCGGTCAGGTCGATCGGAAAACCATAGGTATCGTTCAGTTCGAAAGCGAACTCGCCCGAAATCACCATCTGATCTTTCAGTATGCTGTACACCCATGGGTCTTCAAAGGCCTTTTCAGGCTCTATGGCGTTTTCAGACATCAGGTGATCTGCCTGTTTTTTGATATAGCTTTCAAAGCGCTGTATACCCGTAGCCAGGGTGCGCAGGAAGGAAAGTTCTTCTTCCAGGATCACCTTCTGCACGAAATCCTGCTGCAAGGCAAGCTCTTCAAATACACCCTCAAACTGCTGCGCCAATACCGGCACCAGCTGGTTCAGGAAAGGCTCTTTAAGGTTGAGGAAGGTATACGCATAACGTACGGCGCGACGAAGGATGCGGCGGATCACGTAACCCGCTTTATTATTGGATGGCAATTGTCCGTCGGCAATCACAAAGGAAATCGCCCGGATGTGGTCGGCCATCACACGCATCGCAATATCTGTTTTTTCATCAGCCCCGTAAACCACACCGGCGTGCGCAGCGATGTGCTGAATGAGTGGCTGAAATACGTCGGTATCATAATTGGACTGCTTCTGCTGAAGTACGCGAACTAAGCGCTCAAAACCCATACCCGTATCTACATGTTGTGCAGGTAGAGGCTGTAACGAGCCGTCTTTCAACCGGTTAAACTGCATGAATACGTTATTCCAGATCTCTATGACCTGAGGATGGTCGGCGTTGACCAGCGACTTGCCTTCTACCTGCGCACGCTCTTCGGCAGAGCGGCAGTCGACATGAATCTCCGAGCATGGCCCGCATGGTCCTGTATCGCCCATTTCCCAGAAATTGTCTTTTTTATTTCCCAGGATGATGCGGTCTTCCGGAACAAACTGTTTCCATAATTCGTAAGCTTCGGTATCCCGTGGCAGGCCTTCCTTCTCATCGCCCTCGAAAATAGAGACGTACAGCTGATCTTTAGGAATCTTATACACCTCGGTCAGCAATTCCCAGCTCCAGGCAATGGCTTCTTTCTTGAAATAATCGCCAAAGCTCCAATTGCCCAGCATTTCAAACATCGTATGGTGATAGGTATCGATACCAACCTCTTCGAGGTCGTTATGCTTTCCTGAAACACGCAGACAACGCTGCGTATCGGCCACACGCGGGTATTTGATTGCGGCTTCGCCAAGGAACAGGTCTTTAAACTGGTTCATCCCCGCGTTGGTGAACATTAACGTGGGATCGTTTTTTATAACAATCGGCGCCGAAGGCACGATATTGTGCTGCTTCGATTTAAAAAACTCCAAAAATGCCTGTCTGATTTCCTTAGCTGTCATGTAATAAGATTTGAATAGGGCAAAATTAGCATAATTCCGCTAAGGTAAAGGGCGAAAAAAATTTCCGGTGGTTCTATGGTTTGTTGCTAAACTTTATCTAAGTTTGACAACTTCAAATAAAAGCTGTAAATCGTTAATAATCAATACCGGGATGCCTTACAAAGAACGGGAAATCAATAAAATGTACTACACCATGGGTGAAGTAACCGAGATGTTTGGTGTAAACGCTTCGCAGATCAGATTTTATGAAAAGGAGTTTGACGTACTGCAGCCTAAGAAGAATAAAAAGGGCAACAGGCTCTTTACGCCAGAGGATATCGAAAATTTGAAAATCATCTTTCACCTGGTAGATGATAAGGGTTTCACGCTTAAAGGTGCCAAGGAGCACATGAAAAACAATAGCGGTGAGGTGAAAGAAAATCAGAAGATCATCGCCTCCCTGGAACGTCTGAAAGATTTCCTGCTCAAACTTAACGAGGAAATTTAAATCCGCTTCAAAATATCTGGCTGATATTCAGGTGTGTTTTAATTTAACCGGTTATCCATTTTGCTTTAAGGAAAAATAATGGCTGATTTGACGGCGTATGTCTACCGTCAGATTATTTCTATGCGTGTTTTTGTGGCCCGGCGCTTTTGGGTTAACGGCTTTGCGTGCCGGCGCACAGGAAACGGATGTTATTAAAGATATCATTGAACAGCTTTCGGAGACGGCGCCGGAGGATACGGACTGGTCTGAATTGACGGAACGACTTATTTATCTGCGTAAACACCCTCTTGACCTGAACCGGGCCGACGCCGGGCAACTGAAAGAATTGTTGTTTCTTTCACCTCTGCAAATTGCAAACCTGCTGAACCATATTAAGGCCAACGGTGCGCTGCAGGATTTTGTGGAACTGCAGGTGGTTGAGGGCTTCGACGAGCTGACGCTCTCGATACTGAGTCCTTTCGTGTATGTGGGCAACGCGGGTACTGGGTTTTCGGGGACTGGGGTGGCCATCGAAGGCAAACATGACCTGATGCTGAGGTATGGCCGGCTGCTGGAACAACAGAAGGGTTTCAAGGATTTGTCTGGCAGCAGGTATCTGGGCGGCCCCGACAAGGTGCTGATGCGGTATAAGTATACGGTCGACAAGCGTTTCTCGGCTGCCTTAATAGCTGAAAAAGACGCTGGAGAATCCTGGCTTAACAAGTATAGTCCCGATCACCTCTCCTTTCACGTAGCACTGTATAATCGCGGCCGACTGAAACGCCTGGTACTCGGCGATTACAGTCTGCAGTTCGGCCAGGGTCTCACCTTATGGTCCGGGTTTGCTTATGGCAAGGGACCGGATGTGACCAGTGTGGCGGCCAATGAGACCGGACTTAAAGCTTATCACTCGGCCAACGAGCTCTCCTTTTTCCGGGGCTCTGCAGCAAGTATTCGTCTGACGCAGCACCTTGACCTGACAGCTTTTGTTTCAAGGCGCCGCCTGGATGCAAGTTTGAAACAAACGGAGGACGGATTTACCCTACAGAATATCGGGTCGACCGGCCTGCACCGCACTGCTACCGAGCGAAAGAACCAGCATAGTCTGTCCCACACCCTGTACGGTACAGCCCTGCAATATCACCGTTCAGATCTGAGTGTGGGGCTGGTCGCCCATCATTCCGGCTTCGGACATCGCTTCGTGACTGGCAATCAGCTGTACAACATGTACAGCTTTGAGGGCAGAGAACTCAGCAATGCGGGTTTTCATTACAGCTATACCTGGAAGAATACCTATATATACGGCGAGGCGGCCAATAGTATCGGCTCCGGCTGGGCTTTTGTAAATGGTATGCTAAGCAGCTTATCGCCGCGACTCTCATGGGTAATCTTGTACCGGCGCTACGACCGCGACTATCATAACTTCTTTAGTCGCGCCCCCGGCGAAGGCACAGAAACCAGCAATGAACGAGGCTTTTACACTGGGTTCAATTACAGCATCAGAAAAAAATGGCTGTTTTCTGTGTATGGCGACTATTTTCGCTTTCCGTGGCTCAAATATCGCGTTGATGCGCCTTCGTCGGGTTATGAGACACTCGGACAGGCGACCTACACGCCTAATAAGCAGAGCAGATTTTTACTGAGGTATAAGGTAGAACGTAAGCAGCAAAATGCCGATGGCGGAGGCGAAGGTGTGGTTCCCGTCGTGAAGCAAACGCTTCGAATGGACGGGAGCTGGAAGTGGGGACCGCGGATTGCGCTTCATCACCGTACGGAGCTTAGCGGGTATGAGAAGGCTGCGATCAAAGAAACAGGTTGGGCCGTGATGCAGGATGCGGACTATAAGCCGCTTCGTGGCCGGATGTCGTTTAATGTCCGTCTGGCTTATTTTTGCACACCTTCCTACAACAGCCGGATTTATGCCTATGAGGATGATGTACTCTATGGTGGCGCTTCGGCGGCATACAGCGGTAAGGGCCTAAGGTTTTATCAGAACGTTCGGGTGCGCTTGTGGCGGTCGGGCGACCTCTGGCTGAGGTATGCTATATACTGGTATTCGGACCGGGAGACTATTGGGACCGGCCTCGACGAGATACAGGGCAACCAGAAATCAGACTTCAAAATACAGTTTAGATATCAGTTTTGAAACATTTGAAAAACAATGGTTTGTCGGACATTACACTGGCGCGAATTACCTTACCTTATGTGCTTGGTTTATGTGCATTTTATGCCTTGCGGCATAGTAGCCTGCTTAGCTTGTTGGTCGCCCTAAGCAGTATACTATTTATCTGCTTATGTGTGGCAAACATGCTGTATGCCCGGGCGAGGATGTACCGCTACAAGCTAATTATCGGTGCACTACTTTATCTGCTGCTTTTCTTGCTGGGCGGCATATGCTGCCTGCTTCACCGGCAGTCTGACCGACCCCAGCACTTTTCCCACCTGCCCCGGAGCGGCTACCTGCGCATCAGGGTAGATACGGAACCACATGATAAGCCAGGTTCGGTCGCCTTTACGGCTGATGTGACCGCCTGGGGATCGGATACCCTGCGGAGTACCCTGGGCAGGTTGCAGGTATACCTGAGGCTCGATAGTCCCGCCGCCTTGCCTAAGTTGCGTTACGGTGATGAATTGTTGATCCCGGCAAAATATCGCGAGCCGAAAGCACCGCAACATGAGGGGCAGTTTGATTATCGGGCATGGCTGGCTGCGAAGAATGTGTATCACCAGGCTTTCCTGGAAGAAAGTAAGGTTAGGCTGCTTGCGAGGGATAAGGGAAACCCGGTTCAGGCTTTTGCCTTTAAATTGCGGGCGCAGCAGGTATCGTATTACCGGAAGGTGATTTCAAAAGCGGATCATCAGGCGCTGCTCTCGGCGCTGATATTAGGTTATAAAGCTGAATTGGATCAGCATACGCTGACGATGTATGCGGGCACGGGAATCATTCATGCCCTTTCGGTATCCGGCATGCATGTGGGAATGATCTACATGGTGCTTACCTGGCTGCTCAGGTTCATGGATGGCGGGCGTTTGCTCAGGACGATCCGAACGATGCTGATGTTGCTTTTGATCTGGGGGTATGCGGTGCTGACCGGCCTCTCGCCTTCTGCCCTGCGGGCAGCCGTGATGATCAGCGTTTTAATATTATCGCGAGCCGCTTCAAGGCCGGTCAATAACTACAACGTACTTGCATTTACAGCGCTCGTGATGCTGGTAGCTGATCCGTTTCTGGTATGGGATGCAGGATTTCAGCTCTCTTTCCTGGCGGTGTTTGGTTTGATGTGGCTGCAGCCAAAGTTCGAGGGAATATACCGCCCGCCTAACCGCGTTGTTGCTTTTTTCTGGAGTTCGACATGCATGTCGATTGCCGCGCAACTGGCTACTTTCCCGCTAAGCATCTACTATTTTCATCAGTTTCCAGTCTGCTTTCTGGTCAGCAACCTGTTTGTACTGCTGCCGCTTACGATGATCATGTACCTGGGTATTGCGCTGCTTTTGTTGCGGGCCGGTTTTCTGGCTGGCGTACTGGAATATTTGATAGACCTGATGCACCGGGGATTGAATGCGATTGCAGGTATGCCGGGTTCGACCATTTCGGGTATTTGGGTTGACCGGACGGAACTTGTGCTGATCACACTTAGTGGTGTATTATTGGTGTTTGCTTTTTCGCACGGCAAAAAGCAACTGTTGATCGCTGCCCTGTGCTGTGGCTTGTGCACGCAGCTTTATCATACAATGGGGCTGTTTAGTTCACTGTCCCAACGTAAGTCTATCCGCTTTGATCTTCCGCAGGGTAAAATAATGGCTTTTTTATCCGGCAGGCATGCTGTGCTGGTAGCACTGAGGCAGCCCGACAAGGAAAAATTTCGTTATTTGATTAAGCCGGTGCTGGATAAACATAGGGTTGCGGGTGAGCAATGGCTTTTTATTTCTAAATAAAAAATCAAACAAATACTCCTGATGGTTGTTAACACTCCTTTACATTTTAAGGGTCGCTCTTTTAATTGTTCAAATTTCTGATATTTTTGTGCGATATCCTTATCATACACGACTAACATTACATGAATAACATTACCGTTGACCTGACGAATTGTGACAGAGAGCCAATACATATTCCAGGAAAAGTCCAATCGCACGGGTGCCTGATTGCGGTAGATGGCGAAAGCCATTTGATTACCTATGCAAGCGAAAATGTGCAAACCTATCTGAACGTGAGTGCAAAGGATTTGCTGGGCAAGCATATCGGCGAGCTGTCGGGCAGCTTTAGCCAGGGATCACAGGAAGTCGATTTCCCTGCCCTTATTAAAATTGGCAGGACCCAGCAGAGTTTTGATGCGGTAAACCCGTACCGACTGCTTGTTAACGGAGAGGCTGCTTACCTTGTGATACATCAGTCGGCCACCGACTTTGTGCTGGAGTTTGAGCCGGCTACGCTGGAGTATGATATTCAGAATGTGATCGGAAGGTCGGTTTCGGAGATCCTGGCCAACAAAACGCTGGCAGGTTTGCTTCATAATGCGGCCAGGGAGGTTAAAAACATTATTGAGTACGACCGTGTGATGATCTATAAGTTCCAGGAAGACGGTCATGGTGAGGTGGTAGCGGAAGTCAAGAATGATGACCTTGAGCCGTTCTTCGGGCTCCACTATCCTGCTTCTGACATCCCTAAACAGGCCAGGGAGCTTTATAAGCTGAACTATACCCGGATCATCGCTGACGTTAATGCGGAGGCTTCGCCTATTCTTACTTTCGAGCCTAACAAACCGCTTGATCTGACGCACTCTTGTCTGCGTGCTGTTTCGCCTGTACATATTCAGTATCTTAAGAATATGGGCGTGGCGTCGAGTTTTAGTATTTCACTGATCAGCAATGGGGAGTTATGGGGACTGATCGCCTGCCATAGCTACAGTCCGAAATTTATTGACTACAAAGCCAGAGAGGGTGCTAAACTGATTGGTCAGATCTTGTCCTCGGCCTTAGAATACCGCGAGATGGAGGAAGAAACAGAGCGCGATAATGTGCTTAAGGAGGCCGTTCAGGAAATCGGCAGCTACCTGGAAAAGGATGCCGATCTGATTGCTGCGCTAACTAAGTATAAGTATAACCTTCAGCAGGTTACTCATGCGTCTGGCGTGGCCATCTTGTTTGAGGATGAAATGCACACCCTGGGTGAGACACCCTCGGAAGAGGATTTAAAGGACATCTTCAAGTGGCTGAAAAGGAATATGTCGGAGTCCATTTACCATACCAGCCAGTTTCCGGAGGTATACACTCCTGCGAAGAAGTATGCAGACACAGCAAGCGGTATTTTTGCATGCATGCTTTCGCGTGAACTGGGTGAACTGATTGTTTGGTTTAAACCGGAACAGATCAGAACGATAAACTGGGCCGGAAATCCGGAGAAGCCTATGGAGCCCGCGCAGGATACGGATCCGAACGCTCCTGCGGGACTCATGATGCTTTCTCCGAGAAATTCGTTTGAGAGCTGGGCGCAGATCGTGAAGAACACTTCGGCTCGGTGGTCGCAAATTGAAATATCGACGGTGCTTAAACTACGTGAAAGGATCATTACGACCATCAACCAGCGGGCCAACGAGATCAGGCAGCTCAATGAACGACTTAAACTGGCGTATGATGAACTGGACACCTTCAGTTATACAATTTCGCATGATCTGCGTACGCCGCTGACCTCGATAAAAAGTTATACGGAATTATTTCTGGCACAGCATAAGGACCTCGACGAGCGGGGGAAAAGTTTACTCAATCGTGTGGTTGCTGGGGCAGATAAGATGGGATTTCTGATCAACGAGATTTTAAAGCTGGCCAGAGTGGGCCGTTCGGAAATTGATTTTGTGCAGATCGATATGCCTAAACTGCTTTCAGAAATCAGTACAGAGGTGATTTCGGCACTGAAAGCGGAGCATGTTAAGATTGAGTTTGGCGACTGTCCGGACCTGGAGGGCGACCATACGCTGATCTCTCAGGTGTTTTCCAACCTGATCGGAAATGCGGTAAAATACAGTCAGCGTTCTGAAGCTCCGGTGGTACGCGTTGAGGCGCAAACGGATAAGGATCAAATTGTTTACAACATTAAGGATAATGGCATCGGTATTGATGTGAACTATCATGATAAAGTATTTGAGCTCTTTAAAAGAATGGAAAATGTAAGAGATTATGAGGGTACCGGGGTTGGCCTGGCCATCGTAAAAAGAATTATCGAAAAGCACAACGGACGTATTTGGTTCGAGAGTGAATTGGGTGTTGGGACAACTTTTTATGTAGCATTTAAGAAATAGGGATATGGCTTCGCCGGATATATTTTATGTAGAGGATGACCAGGATTTTGCTTTTATCCTGGAGCACGCGGTTAAGGAAGTTCGGGACGACCTGACTGTAAGTGTTGTGGAAGACGGAAGGGACGCTATTGCGCAACTGGAGCAGTTTGTGCTGCACAGGAAGCGACCGAAGCTGATCTTGCTGGATTTGAACCTTCCGGGTTTATCGGGCCTGGACTTGCTGAAAAGGATCAAAGAGATCCCTTTTCTAAGGTACACGCCGGTTATCCTTTTTTCCACTTCAGACGACCCGCTCGATGTGAGGGCTTCGTACGAATTCGGGGCAAACGCTTATATTACCAAACCTTCGGGATATAACAACCTGATCTCCTGTGTTAAGTCTATGCATGAGTTTTGGTTTAAGCAAAACCGCTCGATCAATTAAACCTTTTAAATGCTTCAGGAAAAATTAAAGCACGACACGCTGTTGCAGCATGAGCGACTGGAATCGCTGATGTTTGTAGACAACATCATGGGCAAAACGTTGAACCCTGATCAATACAAAAAAATATTACTAACAAATTACATAGCGCACAAAGCGTACGAAGAGGCTATTTTCGGTGCCATTGGCCCGGATTTAGCAGCTCGTCTGGATCTGAACGCGAGACGTAAGCTTGCTGCGCTGGAAAGGGATGTGGAAGAGGCTGGTTTGGACGAGCAGCTGTTTAAGGCTGAACTGATCGTAAAAGGCCTGAAGCCGCTTCATTTTAACGAGGCGGCCGCACTAGGTGCCTTATATGTGATGGAAGGTGCTACGCTGGGCGGAAGTGTGATATTAAAACAGCTGAAGCTTAATCCTTCATTTGCCGGCAAGGGTCTGAATTTTTATTATTACGGGGTGTATGGCGGGGCGCTGATGGCGAACTGGAAATCGTTCGTGGATGTGCTTAACGCATTCCCGGAAGGTAATGAGGACGAGGTGGTTGAAGGAGCCAAACAAATGTTTGACGCGATTTCCGCCATAGCCGAAATTGCCTATATTTGAGGAATGAATGAACCACTGGTTTTATACAGCGTTACGGACCGGATCGCTAGTATTACCATCAACAGGGTTGAAAAGCGAAACGCGCTGAACCCGGAACTTGTGGCTTTGCTTACGGAATCGCTTTTAAGGGCATCGGAAGATGATGAGGTGAAAGTGATCGTGCTGAAGGCCAACGGAAAAGTATTCAGCGCAGGGGCCGATCTGGCTTACCTGCAGCAACTGCAGCAAAATAGTTACGAGGAAAATCTGGCCGATTCTGAAAATCTGAAGCGTTTATTTACGACCATATATTATCTCCCTAAAATTGTGATCGCACAGGTGGAAGGCCATGCTATTGCGGGAGGATGCGGCCTGGCTACGGTATGCGATTTTGTGTTTGCGGTGCCGGAAGCAAATTTTGGATACACGGAGGTAAAGCTTGGCTTTGTGCCGGCCATTGTGTCCTGCTTCCTGGTAAACAAGACTTCTGAAACGATCGCCAAGCGGATTTTGCTTACAGGCGAGCTGTTTTCTGCCAGGCAGGCGCTTGAATTCGGCCTGATCACAGAGGTTGTTGAAGGCCATGAAATCGCCGGCCGTGTACTGGAACTTGCCCAAAAGCTTTGTACAGAGACATCCGCGAATTCGCTGATGGTGACCAAGCAACTGATCGGGCAGACCAACAATCCTTTGCTGGAAAAGAACCTGGCTTTTGCGGTGCAGATCAACGCACGTGTGCGTGACAGCGAAGATTTTAAGCGTGGCGTGGCTTCTTTTATTAAAAAGGTGCAGATCAAATGGTAAACAGCCTGGCATTTTTTGCCAGATTCTTCCTGTTCTGGCTCTTGTTTTTTGTGGTGGACCGCCTCAGCTTTCTGTTGATCAATATGGCTGCTGTTAGTCAGTTTCCCTTTTCGGAAACCGCCTCGGTGTTTGTGCATGCGCTGGCGCTCGACTTATCGATGTGCGGTTATATCCTGGTCATACCCCTTCTTGTCTTTTCTTTTGCCCTGCTTAGCGGCAGAAAGGAATTGGGGCTGCGCTGGCTTTCGTTTTACGATGGCTTTCTGGTAGTTATCTTCAGCATTATTTCCGTTGCAAACTTTAATATTTACCGGGAATGGGGCACCAAGATGAATGCAAAGGCGATTGATTTCGCTTTCGGTTCCCCGGGCGAGGCGCTGGCGTCGAGTGCCTCCTCCCCTGTGTTTCTGACGCTGTTTACGCTTGCCGTGCTGATCGCTTTTGGATTGGTGCTGCAAAGATTTGTGATGCCGTCAAAACTGAGGTTTGGCCGGATTGCGCTTGCACCTCGCATTCTGGTGGTGCTGGCTTTATTTTTTGGTACGTTCGTCATGATCAGAGGTGGGCTTAAAGGTTCGCCTATGAAACAGAGTATGGCGTATTTCTCGAAAGAGCAGATCTTAAACCACGCTGCCGTGAATACGCCTTGGAATTTGCTTTCGAGCGTACTGTCGTCGGGCAAAATAACCAAAAATCCATATGTGTACCTGAAGCCTGAACAGGCCTCTGCTTATGTGGACAGCATATATCGGGTGAGTAAGGATACAACGGTGTCGATCCTGAAGAATAAGCGCCCGAATGTGGTTCTGATCATTATAGAAAGTTTTGGGGCCGACCTGACCATGACCCTGGGAAATGAACCGGGCATTACGCCGAACTTTGATGCTATGATCCGAGAGGGCGTGTTGTTTAGCCGCATCTATGCCTCGGGAAGTCGCACAGACAAAGGAATTATCGCTACGCTGGCAGGTTTCCCTACTCTGGCCGCCAGCAGTATGATGAAGTGGCCCGACAAGATGCAGAAGCTCCCGGCGATCTCTCAATCGCTTTTTAAGCAGGGCTACCAGACTTCTTTCTATTATGGTGGGGAATCGGAATTTGATAATTATAAGGCCTTTATTTTAAGCCATCATTACAGCAGGCTTGTCGACCGCAACAACTTTGACACTCCGGGCAAATCGACCTGGGGCCAGTTTGACGAGGCGGTTTTCAGCAAGCAGATTGCCGAACTGCGATCGGAGAAACAGCCTTTCTTTTCTACCCTGCTTACGCTCACGAACCATGAACCTTATGTGGTTCCTGGCAAACCTAAATTTGGTTCGGCTGATAATAAAGCGAAGTTTAAAAGCACGGCTTTTTATACGGATTCCTGCATTCAGGCTTATATTGCAGAGGCCAAAAAACAGCCTTGGTATAGCAACACGCTATTTGTATTTGTGGCCGACCATGCCCATGCCTATCCTAAGGACCGCTTTGATGTGGCTGTCCCGGAACGTTATCACATCCCGATGCTTTTCTACGGGGAGGTGATTGATAAGGCCTACAGGGGAAAGCAATTTGACGTAACGGGAAGTCAGACAGACCTTGCTGCTACCCTGCTCGCCCAGCTTGCCCTGCCAGCTAAAGATTTCAGGTGGAGCAAGAACCTGTTGAACCCGAGTGTAAAACCTTCGGCATTTTTTAGCTGGGACAATGGTTCGGGCTTTATCTATAACAAACATTATGTTACTTTTGATCATGTAGGTCAGTCGGTTTTGCATAACAGCGATGAGGGTGACAAACCGGGCAGTGCTGAGGTGTTAAATATGAACAAGGCTTACCTGCAAATGGTATATCAGGAATTTACTGATCTTTAAAATATGAGATATAAACATTTTGTGTTTGCGTTAACCGCAGTCGTTTTTTCTTTCTTTAGCGCTGCTGCGCAGGACATCAAGTGGAAAGATGGCAGTTCGTATTATGAAATTTCTAACGGGGAGCTTGTTTCGATTACCCTGCCGGGGGGCGACCGCAAAGTGATCGTGGGGCGCAGCCTGTTGTATGGCAACCAGAACAGCGGTCTGACGAACTTCAAAGACTTCGCGTTTTCTGCGGATGGCTCGAAGGTGCTTTTGTATGCCAACGCGAAAAAGGTTTGGCGCTACGAGACCCGGGGCGACTATTTTGTGGCCGATCTGAAAAGCAACCGCATCACCAAACTGGGTAAGGATAAGCCGGCTTCGTCGCTGATGTTTGCGAAGTTTTCGCCGGACGGCAATAAGGTAGCTTATGTGAGTAAGCACAATCTGTATGTGGAGGATCTGACGAGCGGAACGATAACGGCATTGACGAGCGACGGGACGGACCGACTGATTAACGGTACGTTTGACTGGGCGTATGAAGAGGAATTTGACTGCCGGGACGGTTTCCGCTGGAGCCCGGACGGCAAATCCATTGCTTACTGGCAGATCGATGCGACGCGGATCAAGAATTTCCTGATGATCAACAACACGGATTCGATCTATGCCTATACCATTCCGGTTGAATACCCGAAGGTGGGCGAAAACCCTTCCTCCTGCCGCATTGGCGTGGTTAGCGTAAACGGCGGTGCCACAAGCTGGCTGCAGGTGCCGGGCGACATGGTTCAGCATTATATTCCGCGTATGGACTGGATCCCGAACAGCAATGAGATCATCTTGCAGCAGTTGAACCGCGAACAGAATGTAAGCAAGCTGTTCGTGGCTAGCGGGTCGACCGGCAGCGTGAACAATATTTTTACAGAAACAGATAAGGCCTGGGTAGATGCCGGAAAACCATGGCACTGGCTGGATGAAGGCAAAAGCTTTATCTGGACCAGCGAAAAGGACGGATGGCGTCATTTGTACAGGATCAGTCGCGACGGCCGCAAGCAAACGCTGATCACCGTTGGGAATTACGATGTGATAGAGACTTCGCTGGTGGATGAAGAGAACGGTTTGGTCTACTTTATGGCATCACCAACGAATGCCACGCAGCGGTATCTTTATAAAACGAAGTTGAACGGCTCGGGAAAGGCTGAAATGGTGACACCTTCTATCATGCCGGGAACACACAGCTACGACATCTCTCCGGGTGCCTTGTTTGCCCGACATAGTTATCAGAATGCCAGCGTTCCTCCGCTCACGGAATGGATGCGCATGACGAGTTTAAATCCGCTTACCATGGAAGGTAGTATTACCAATCAGCTGGGCCGCATTAAGCCACCTAAAAATAAGGTGGAGTTTTTTAAGGTGACGACTGCCGACGGCGTGGAGATGGATGGCTGGATGAAAAAGCCGGATAATTTCGATCAGACAAAAAAATACCCTGTGGTGTTCTACGTGTATGGCGAGCCTGCAGGGCAGACGGTTACCGACACTTACGGTGCAGGAAGAAACTGGCTGTATGCCGGTGATATGGCGCAGGACGGATATATCTACATCTCGGTGGAGAACCGGGGTGCACCGGCACCTAAGGGCAGGGAATGGCGCAAAAGTATTTTCCAGAAGATCGGTACACTTAACGTGCGCGACCAGGCGATGGCTGCCCAGGAGATTCTGAAATGGAATTTTGTGGATAAAGACCGGGTAGCGGTTTGGGGCTGGAGCGGCGGCGGTTCTTCTACCTTGAACCTCTTGTTCCAATATCCGGAAATATATAAGACCGGCATCGCGATAGCGGCTGTGGGCAATCAACTGACTTACGACAACATCTATCAGGAACGCTATATGGGGTCGCCGTTAAAGTCGACCGAGGCCTATGTGAAAGGATCACCTGTAACTCATGCCAAAAACCTGAAAGGGAATCTGCTTTATATACATGGTACGGGCGACGACAACGTGCACTATCAGAATGCGGAGATGCTGATCAATGAACTGGTAAGGCACAGGAAGATTTTCCAGCTGATGGCCTACCCGAACCGCACACACAGCATCAACGAAGGTGATGGTACTTCGGAACATTTGGCGCTGACTTACACGAGGTTCCTTCAAACGTATTGTCCGCCCGGAGGTAAATAGCCAAAAGTGTTTACCTTTGCCATTTATGGCGCATAGTTTGATAGTGATGTGCATACCGTATTTTGAATGAATTTTAGAAATATATTTATCACCCTTTATGATGTATTTCAGTTTATAGGGCGTTTTTTTAAAGAGGCTTTTCTGCCGCCCTATGAGGGCAAGGAATTGCTGAAGCAGTGTTATGATATTGGTTATAAGTCGCTCGCCCTTATTTCGCTAACCGGGTTCATCACCGGAATCGTTTTTACCAAGCAGTCGAGGCCTTCCCTGGCTGAGTTTGGCGCGACATCCTGGCTCCCTTCGCTGGTGGGTATTGCGCTGTTGCGTACCCTCGCTCCGCTCCTGACCTCGCTCATTGCGGCTGGGAAGGTTGGTTCGAGCATTGGCGCCGAACTGGGATCGATGCGGGTAACTGAACAAATTGATGCGATGGAAGTGTCGGCGACGAATCCTTTTAAATTCCTGGTGAGCACCCGAGTGCTTGCGGCGACGATAACTATCCCCATCCTGACCTTTTATACGGCTTTGGTAGGTATGCTGGGTGCATTGCTGAATGTGTCGCTTAGTGAGGGTACAAGCGCTAAACTGTTTTTTCAAGCTTCACTGGAGTCGATCACCTTTCTGGATATTACCGCTTCTACGATCAAGGCAGTGATCTTTGGTTTCACGATAGGTATTGTAGGCTGCTATCAGGGTTATAATTCGGCAAAGGGAACCGAAGGTGTAGGTAGAGCGGCGAATGCCTCGGTGGTGATCGGAATGTTCCTGATCTTTATTGAGGAAGTCGTTTCCGTTCAGTTCTTTGGTTTATTCAGAAGTTGACCATGATGGAAAGACAAAGCGGGGAAAAACCGGAAAGCGTTATTGAAATACGGGATTTGTATAAGTCGTTTGGCGACTACCATGTTCTAAGGGGCGTCGACCTTGATCTGTATAAGGGCGAGAACCTTGTGGTGCTGGGTAAGTCGGGAACGGGTAAGTCGGTGCTGATCAAGATTGTGGTGGGTTTGCTTAAGCCCGATCGTGGGCGGGTAAGCGTATTGAACAGCCTCATTGATCAGATCACGTATAAAGAGTTGCTCGAACTGAGACTTAAGGTGGGGTTTTCATTCCAGAACAGTGCGCTGTACGACAGTATGACCGTGCGGGAGAACCTGGAATTTCCGTTGGTACGCAACCGTCGAAAGCTGACAAAACAAGAGGTGAGCCTGGCTGTGGAAGAGATGCTGGATGCGGTGGGTTTGCTGCAAACGATTAATCAGATGCCTTCGGAATTGTCGGGCGGTCAGCGTAAACGGATCGGTATTGCACGCACGCTGATCCTTAAACCGGAGATTATGCTCTATGATGAGCCAACGGCGGGACTGGATCCAATTACCTGCCTGGAAATAAATAGTTTAATTAATGAGGTGCAGGAACGGTTTCACACCAGTTCTATCATTATTACGCACGACCTTACCTGTGCTAAGGCGGTGGGCGATCGCGTAGCCATGCTCCTGGACGGGAAATTTGAGCGCCAGGGTACCTTTGAGGAGGTATTTGATACTACGGATCCTCGTGTGAAACCATTTTACGATTATAATTTTATACAATAGAATATGCAGGCTACAGAGAATCGCAGGAAGATTACAGTGGGGATTTTTATTTTATTAGGACTGGTCATTTTTGTGGTGGGAATATTTACGCTCGGCTCGCAGAAAAAGGCTTTTGTGAAGAGCTTTACTGTGGACGTAGTGTTCGACGACATTCAGGGTTTGAAGGCCGGAAATAACGTTTGGTTCTCGGGCGTGAAGATCGGTACGATTAAGAAGATCCAGTTTTACGGAACATCGCAGGTGCAGGTTTTCCTGAATATTGAGGAGGAGGCCCATAAATACATCCACAAAGATGCTACGGCCAGCATCAGTTCAGATGGACTGATTGGCAACAAGATCATTGTGGTGACCGGGGGAAGTCCGAAGTTTCCTTTTGTGGAAGACGGCGACCGGTTGAGGGCAAGTACAACCTTGTCGACCGACGACATCATGCAGACTTTCCAGGTGAACAATAAAAACCTGGTGGATGTGACGGCTGACTTTAAGGTATTGGCACGGAGCCTCGTGGAAGGTAAGGGAACGGCGGGAACGCTTTTATCGGACGAGGAAGTGGCGTCGAATTTTAAACAGATTGTTGCGAACCTGAAAACGACAACGGCTTCGGCCGACAGGATGGCGCGTGAGCTCGATGCTTTCTCGAAAAGATTGAATACTAAGGGCGGGCTTGCCGACAAGCTGCTTACGGATACCGCCGTGTTTGCCCAGTTGGAATCGTCGGTTAACGAACTGCGCAAGACTGCCGCTTCGGCCGCTACCCTTACGGAAAATCTGAACACGGCATCTGGCAAACTGAACCAAACGGACAATGCGCTGGGTGTTTTACTGAACGACGAGGCGACTGCAGAACAGCTGAAGGGAATTGTGAGGAATATGGAGACCAGCAGCAAAAAGCTTGATGAGAATCTGGAGGCGCTGCAGCACAATTTCCTGTTGCGCGGCTTCTTTAAAAAGCGTGCGAGGGAACAGGCTGAAGCACAAAAACCATAACGGATGAATATGATTATTCTGGAAAACGATATTCTTAAGGTATGCATCGCAGAAAAGGGTGCCGAATTACAAAGCCTGGTGAACAAGCAAACCGGGAAGGAATATATGTGGAGCGGTAACCCCGACTTTTGGGGTAAGTTTAGTCCTGTTCTATTCCCTATTGTTGGCGGGTTGAAGGATAACCGTTATACCGTTGGCCGCAGTGAATATAGCTTGCCGCGACATGGCTTTGCGCGCGACCAGGTTTTTCAGTTAAAGGAGGAAGGAGATTCATATGCTACGTTTACGCTTGGCCACAGCGATCAAACGCTTAAGGTGTATCCCTTTGCATTTACGCTGAACATCAAATATACATTAGACGGCGCTGCTGTGGTGTGCAGCTATGAGGTTGTTAATCCTGGTGACGAGCAGCTTTGGTTTTCTATCGGGGCACATCCTGCATTTGCGATAGACACCTCTGTGGCTAACTTTTCGGACTATTATCTGGAGTTTAACCGGGACAATGAACTTGTGAGGCATTTGCTTAGGAAGGATCTGATTTCTGAGGAGACTGAGACGATTCCATTGGACAACAAGACTTTACAACTTTCGCACAAATTGTTTCAGGAAGACGCGCTGGTCATGAAGTCGATGAAGAGCGACCGGATCAGGCTTGGCAATGTTAAAAACGGAAATGGTATCGATTTCAGTTTTAAGGACTTCCCATTCTTCGGTATCTGGTCGGCCCCCAACGCTGATTTTGTTTGCCTGGAACCCTGGTGTGGCATAGCTGATGAGGTGGGTCATAATCAGCGCCTGGAAGAAAAAACCGGCATCATGTCACTCGCGGCCGGGGCGACATGGCAAAGAAGCTGGTCGGTAACTACTTTTTAAGGTCTGCAGGCAGCGACATATTAAATATGGCGCCTTTACCTTTTCCTTCGCTTTCTGCCCAGATCCTGCCGCCGTGCGCCTCAACCATCGCTTTAACGATGGACAGGCCGAGACCGGTAGACCTTTCCCCTCCTGTGGGCTGGGCACTTAGACGCGTAAAACGCTGAAATAGGTTTGATTTATCTTCTTCGGTAAGTCCCTGTCCCTGATCGGCCACAGAAACGATGACCTGACCGTTGCTGCCGGTACGTATGGTTACGGTTATACGTGTGTGCTGCGGCGAATATTTGATGGCATTGTTGAGCAGATTGTCAATTACCTCGGAGAGCTTGCTCTCGTCGGCCCGTATATAGATGTCGTCCGGATTTATAAACTCTATAACCTGATTTTTGCGGTCGGCCAGCGGCTGGTTCATTGCAATAACGTTGGCGATGAGCGCTGATGCGTTAAGCTTGACGAGCAACAGTCTGGTCTTGCCCGCCTCGACGGCTCCGGAGTCCAGCAGCTCGTCGATGATATGCACGATATTTAACACCGAAGCTTTGATCTGGTCGCACATTTTGTCGACCATTTCCGGATCGCCTTTCTTGAGTTTGATCAGATCCGCGCGGACCGGAATGGTGGTAAGCGGATTCTTAAGATCGTGTGCAGTGGTATGCAAAAGCTGTCTGTTGCCCACCGAGGCTAGTTCTGATGTATATCTGAGCTCAATCTGCTCCATAACCAGGTCCCGGAAATCAATCAGTGTGTCAATATCTTCCGGCGAAAGTGAACGCGGCTGCACGTCCATGATGCAAAAGGTACCAAGATTAAACCCTTCTTTTGTTTTTAGGGGCGCAGCGGCATAGAACTGTAGTCCGTGAGCCTGAACGAGCGGACTGGAAACAGCCTCTGCATGAAGCAGCGCGTTTTCGATCACATATACATCGTCATACATAATCGCAGTTCCGCAGAGTCCATCCGCCCTGTTTATTTGTTCTGCCTGAAAGCCATATTTTGATTTGAACCAAATACGTCCCTCGTCTACGATACTGATAAATACCAAAGGAACGTTAAAATGTCTGGCGGCGAGTCGGGTTAGTTTGTCATAGCATGGCTCTGAAACCGTATCTAAAATCCGGTATTTATACAGAGCCTTAACCCTTAACGCTTCGTTTGAAGCTATGTTTGAAACAGGTTGCATGCCCATCTAACTTTATTTATCTTGACAATAGGTAAGCTAATATAGTCTTCTCTTCCCTGATTTCAAAATTTAACTTTGACTTACAGTAGTTTAAGCACCGATGTACGATTCTTAGCGTATTCTAGCGGTATTTTTACTGGATTACCGCATTTCTCCTGCTTGAGGTATGCGCATTAAAAACACCTAATGCGCCGTTATTAAAGTTTGAGGGCGGATTTGCCGGCGAAACGGGAGGCCCGCCACCACCTGTGATCTGCTCCAGGCTGAAGAAGTATTTGTACACGTCGCGGTTGATGGACTGAAGTTCGACTTCCAGCGTGTCCCCTGTTTTTAGTTTGTCTAACTCATGATACAAGACGTTAGAAATGACGTTGCCGTTGTTAAACCGGTCGTCACTAACATCGTCTTCTTCAACTTTATCTTTTACGGTTAAAAGATAACGGTAATTGTTCTGCGCATTAGCCGGGTCGTTAAAGTTGGCCGCTACATAGGTATTTTCCTCGCCAAAGAAACTCAGCCGTTTGAAGGAGAGTGAGTCGAGATAGACCTTTTCGGGCATGTAAGAGGTGGAGGAGTAGGTTACGCCGTCGACCGTAACATTCAAGGTGTAGCCTGTGCCGGGCATCCCCCGCATCCGCGGCGTACGGTAAACGCCTTTCTCTACTTCACGAAGGTTCACATCCTGTCCGGGGATAGACAGCACCACTTTAGCGCCTGCAACACCATTGAAGCTATTGGGTTCGGTGAAGCTGTAGGTGCGTGATACACGGACGAAATGATGCTGATAGTTGTCATTCAGACTCGCATCGATCACAATTTTAGGTTCGGCGTTGTCCAGATCAAGATCGACGACCTTTTCGCAGGCGGCCGCCGCAATTGCCACTAAAAGTAAACCAATAAAAATTCTTATCCTGCCCATCTGCTTAAAATTTAAAGTTCCACGTTACCGAAGGTATTATACCAAATAAGGTGGTTTGAACGGCCTGAGTCCTTTCAGGATCGTCGGGATTATCTTCGAAGTCGATTGAAAAAGCGTTATGGCGGTTGTAAAGGTTGTAGATCCCGAACGACCAGTTGGACTGTATTTTGCGTCCCGGCTTGCCTTCTAAAGTCGCGGATACATCCAGACGGTGGTAGTCGGGTGTCCGGTACCCGTTCTTTTCGGTGTAATAGAATACTGTGCGACCGTTGATCTGGTATTTACCGCTTGGAAAAGTAACCGCATTTCCGGTGTTATAAACGAACACGGACGAGAAGGTCCAGCGTTTGCCCGGCTTGTAAATTCCGACGAGCGAAAGATCGTGCGTCCTGTCCTGACGGGCGTAAAACCAACGGCCATCATCTATGGCATCAAACTGCCGCTGGGTGCGCGACCAGGTATAGCCCAGCCATCCGTTAAGCTTTCCGAAACGCTTCTTAAAAAACAGCTCTATACCGTAGGCCCGGCCATCGCCATACAGTAGATCGGCTTCAACATTGGCATTGCCACGAAGATCGGTACCGGTACGGTATTCGATCTGATTCTGCATCCATTTATAGTATACCTCGGCAGAAAATTCGTACTTGTTATCGCTGAAATTCCGAAAGTATCCTGAAGCGATCTGATCAGCGATCTCCGGCTTCACGTTGTTGCTATTCATGATGTACAGGTCGGTAGGCGACGTTGAGGTAGAATTGGACATCAGGTGTATATGCTGTGTGTTCCGTGTATAGGCTGCTTTAATGGAGGAGCTCGTGTTGAGCTGATAGCTGGCTGATACCCGTGGCTCCAGGTTGAAGTAGTTACTGACCAGTTCGCCATTTCCGTAAGCGGTGGTTGTGAGCGTGTTGCCATCTTCATCGTAGGTGCGGAAATTGCCTGGGCCGAGCAGGGAGAAATTGCTGAGACGTAGCCCATATACCAGGTTAAACCGCTCTGCCGGACTCCATTCGTTAGAGATGTAACCAGCCAGCTCTATGCCTTTGCGATCTTCATAGTTGGTGTTGTTTACACTGGATTGAGGGCCTGATTCAAGATTTCCCGGTGCTATGGTATGATGGATGGCGTTAACACCAAATTTGAGCCGGTTATTGTTGCCAATGCTGTACTCAAAATCCTGCTTAAGGTTAAAGTCTTTGATGGCGGACTTGATCTTGAAGCTGTTCTCAGCGATCTGGTTTTCGATAACGTAATTGTAATTGCTGTATATCAGTGAAGTATTGGAGAACAGGCGATTACTGAACAGGTGGTTCCAGCGCAGGGTAAGTGTCGAATTTCCCCAATCGAACCCAAAAGTTTCTGAAATCCCGAGATTGTCGCGGCCAAAATAACCCGACAGGAAGATGGTGTTCCGGTCGTTGATCTGATAGTTGGCTTTGGCATTCAAGTCGTAAAAATAGAGTGTGTTCCCTCTTACTGAGCTGTCGGGCGACAAGGCCAGGAAGGCGTCGAGATAGGTGCGCCTGCCGCTAATCATGAAAGAACCTTTGTCTTTCGAGAGTGGCCCCTCCACTTTGAGCCGGGAGGAAATAAGGCCAATACCTCCTTCTGCGGCAAACTCCTTTTTGTTCCCGTCGTTCATCTTTATGTCGACAACCGATGCGAGCCGACCACCGTACTGAGCGGGCATACCTCCCTTATATACACTAACATCCTTTATGGCGTCTGAATTAAATGTAGAGAAGAAGCCGAGTAAATGGGAGGCGTTATATACCGGAGCTTCGTCGAGCAAGATGAGATTCTGATCGGTGGAGCCGCCCCGCACATAAAATCCGCTGTTGCCCTCCCCTGCTGATTTGATCCCGGGTAGCAGTTGAATGGTTTTGAGCACGTCGCGTTCGCCCAGTAGTACAGGTACGTCGTTGATTTCCCGAACGTTCATTTTCTGCAGGCCCATTTGCGGGTTGATCACATTTTCGTTTTGTCTGGTAGCAGATATGACCACTTCACTGAGCTGGTTGTCTTCCGTAAGTGCTACGTTTAAGCGCGTGTCTTTCCCCAGCATTATGGTTTGGTTTTCGGTCTTGTAGCCCACAAAACTGATGGTAACGCTGTAGCTACCTGCCGGGGCGCTTAACGAAAAGAAGCCGTAGGCATTGGTAACGGCACCGCTGGTAACCTGGCCGCTTATTCTAACACTGGCACCTATTAACGTTTCACCTGTTGTGGCATCGGTTATGGTCCCGTTTATGGTATATTTATTCTGTGCCGCAGATAACTTACTTAACCCTACTATCAGCAAGATCAGCAACACGCATCGATGTAGCTTTTGCATACTTTTTCCTCGGCTGTAAAAGTAACAAACAAAAACCAATAGACGGTATAGAACAAACATTATCTTAGAACCTATGTTTCTCATTTAATGGCATTAATCAGTTTTACGAGCAAGGGTATTTATTGCCCGCAGGGCAAGTTCTACATAGATCCCTGGCAACCGGTGGATCTTGCGGTGACTACACACGGGCACGCCGATCACGTGCGTTGGGGCAACAGGGCTTATTTATGTCATAAATTGACGGAACCGATTTTGCGCCAAAGACTTGCTGAGGATTTAAGCATACAAACATTGGGATACAATGAGGAGATCAGCATCAATGGTGTAAAGCTGAGCATGTTCCCGGCCGGACATGTGATCGGTTCGGCGCAGATACGCCTGGAATATAGAGGTGAAGTTGCGGTGGTGTCGGGCGACTACAAGGTGGAGCACGACGGCGTGAGCACGGGTTTTGAACCGGTAAAGTGCCATACTTTTGTGTCGGAAAGTACTTTTGGTCTGCCTATTTACAAATGGCAGCCTCAGCAGGTGATCTTTAACCAGATCAGGGATTGGGTGGGGGCCAACAAAGACAGAAATAAAACCAGTGTACTTGTTGCCTACAGTCTCGGTAAGGCGCAACGGCTGATCAATGGCCTGGCTGGTTTCAGCAATATCTATGTACATAACAGTATTGCGAACCTGAATGACAGATTTATAGCGGCTGGTGTGGATTTGCCTGAAGCCATCCGGATTTCGCCGGAACTGCGAAAGGAGGAGCTGCAAAACGGGCTGGTGATTGTGCCCCCGGCCATGGCCGATGGTCGCTGGGTGAAAAATCTGATCAGTCCGGCCGTAGGCGTTTGCTCCGGATGGATGCGGGTACGGGCTGGCCGACGATGGAGAAGTGCGGACGCAGGTTTTGCGCTGAGCGATCATGCTGACTGGCCGGGACTGCTGGATGCGATTAAAGCTACCGAAGCGGAAAAGGTGTTTGTGACGCATGGATTTACGGCTACGTTCTCGAAATACCTGAACGAGATTGGGATTGCGGCTGAAGAGGTGAAGACCCAATACGGAACAGAAGAGGAAGAAAGCGAGGTGGTGGAATGAGAAGATTTACTCAGCTGATCCAGGAGCTTGAAACAAGCAACAAAACGAATGATAAGATAGCCGCGCTGGTAAACTATTTTACGGAAGCAGATGATCGTGATAAACCATATGTGATTGCCATGTTTACCGGCAAGCGGCCTAAGCGACCGGTAAATACTTCTCTGATAAGACAATGGGCCGTAGAGCTGAGCGGTATACCGGAGTGGCTGTTTGCCGAAAGTTATCATAATGTGGGCGATTTAAGTGAAACGATTGCGCTGGTACTGCCCCCGCCCTCCCATAGGGCCGAACGTAAGCTGCATGAATGGGTTGCTGACCTTAGCGCGCTGCGCACGAAGAGCGAGGAGGAGAAAAAGGCATTTATTGTGCAGGCATGGGATAGCCTGGAACCTCAGGAGCGATTTGTATTTAACAAGCTGATCTCAGGGAATTTCAGAATCGGTGTATCTAATAAGATGCTGGTAAACGCGCTGGCGAAGATAAGTGATGTAGACCCCAGCAAGATTATGCACAGCATTATGGGACAATGGCAACCGGACGTGATCAGTTACGTGGATCTGCTTGCGGGTGTGCATGTAAATACGGACAATTCCTGGCCCTATCCTTTTTGCCTGGCTTATGCCCTTGAAGCTGAACCCGCCTCGCTCGGCGAGGTGAGCGAATGGCAGGCTGAATGGAAATGGGACGGCATAAGAGGTCAGATCGTAAAACGGAATGGCGAACTCTTTATCTGGTCGCGCGGCGAGGAACTGGTAACCGAACAATTTCCTGAACTGCACTTTTTGCGGGAAAAGCTGCAAGATGGGACGGTACTGGATGGTGAGATTCTTTCGGTACGCGATGGACAGGTGCAGGCTTTTAGTCTCCTGCAGCAGAGGCTAAACCGCAAAACAATCAGTAAATCGCAGTTGAACGACGCACCGATAGGCTTTTTTGTGTACGATCTGCTGGAACACAATACCCGGGATATGCGCGATGTCGCTTTGAGAGAAAGGCGGCGCTTGTTAGAACAGGTATTCGCCGAGATAGGTGACGCCACGATGGTGAGCCTCTCGCCTACCATCAGTTTCTCGACCTGGGAGGAGCTGGCAGAACTAAGGCAGGGTTCGCGCGATATGAACAGTGAGGGTATCATGCTCAAGAAACTGGACTCGCTCTACCATTCGGGAAGAAAACGGGGCGACTGGTGGAAATGGAAGATCAACCCCTACACCGTAGATACCGTGATGATCTACGCCCAGAAAGGAAGCGGCAGGCGCGCAAATTTTTATACAGATTACACTTTTGCGGTGCGGGATGGTGATAAGCTGGTTACCGTTGCGAAAGCCTATTCGGGTTTAACCGATAAAGAGATAAAAGAGGTAAATTCGTTTGTGCTAAAAAACGCGGTAGAAAAATTCGGCCCGGTAAGAACGGTGAAACCTGAGCTGGTCTTCGAAATCGCTTTTGAAGGTATTGCAGAAAGTAAACGTCATAAAGCGGGACTTGCTCTTCGCTTTCCCCGCATCGCGAGGTGGCGAAAAGACAAAAAGGCGGACGAGATCAATACGCTGGACGATTTGAGGCAGTTGCTGCAATCGACACTGTAATTTTTATGGATATAGAGACAAGTAAGGGTTACAAACAGGTAATAAAATGGCTGAAAAGCGACCGCAGAAAGCCTTTTAAATTTCAGACGGATGCCTGGCAGTACTACGCGGAAGGCTACAGCGGGCTGGTGAACGCCCCAACCGGTTTCGGAAAAACATACTCGCTCTTTCTTGCGGTGGTGATTGATGAAATGAACAGGCGGGCTTCGGCCGGCACAAAAAAACATACGGGCGGCTTAAAACTGATCTGGATTACGCCTTTGCGCTCGCTGGCTAAAGACTTGGCACGGGCCATGACGGTGGTATGTAATGAGATGGAACTGGGCTGGTCGGTAGGCGTACGCAATGGCGACACGGCACAGAGTGAAAAGCTGAAACAGAAGAAACAGATGCCGGATGTGTTGATCATCACGCCGGAAAGCATGCATTTGCTCCTCGCTCAAAAAAGTACCCTTAATTATTTCAGTGAGCTCCAATGTATTGTGGCCGACGAGTGGCATGAGCTGATTGGCAGCAAACGCGGCGTGATGGCTGAGCTGGCGATATCGAGGATCAAGGGACTTTTGTATGAGCAGCACCCGGAAAGATTGCTTCGCATATGGGGTATATCGGCAACCATCGGGAATATGGAACAGGCCCTGGATGTGCTGGTTCCCTATGCGGATTTGCTGAAGGTGATTGTGACCGCCGATATCGAGAAGAAAATTACGATCAAATCCATCCTGCCCGATCATATTGACATGCTGCCCTGGGCTGGTCACCTGGGCCATAAACTGGCGCCTAAGCTGCTCCCTGTGATCTATGCGAGCAAGACGACGCTGATCTTTACCAACACGAGAGGTCAGGCAGAGCTGTGGTACCAGACCTTGCTTGCAACGGATGAGAACCTGGCGGGCCAGCTGGCCATCCACCATGGTTCGATAGATCATGAACTGCGCAACTGGATCGAGGATGCGCTGCATTCGGGTATATTGAAAGCGGTAGTGTGTACTTCTTCACTGGATCTGGGTGTGGACTTTAAACCGGTAGACACCGTGGTGCAGATCGGATCACCGAAGGGCGTTGCGCGCTTCCTGCAGCGAGCAGGGCGTAGCGGGCACTCCCCTTTTGAGACGTCCAAGATTTACTTCCTGCCCACGCATGCCCTTGAACTTGTGGAGGCGGCGGCGATTAAAGAAGCCGCCCGGACACAGAACATTGAGAGCCGGGAGCCCATGGTGATGGTGTTTGATACACTTGTACAGTACCTGGTTACGCTTGCGGTGGGCGACGGCTTTGACGACGAGGTAATTTTTAATGAGGTGCGGCAGACTTACGCTTTCAGGGAACTGCTGCCTGAGGAGTGGAACTGGATCATGCAGTTTATTACCACCGGCGGCGACAGTCTGACAGCCTACAATGAGTTCAGCAAAGTAGAGCGTGTAGAGGGCCGCTGGAAAGTTACCAGCCGGCAGATCGCCATGCGGCACCGGTTGAGCATTGGTACGATTGTGAGCGATCCGATGATGAAGGTTAAATTTCTGAGCGGCGGCTTTATTGGCATGATTGAGGAGTCTTTTATCTCAAAAATGAAACCGGGCAATAGTTTTACCCTGGCGGGGCGTGTACTGGAATTCATCATGATCAAAGACATGATGGTGATTGTGAAGAAGAGCAAGCAGAAACAGGCGATAAACCCAAGCTGGATGGGCGGGCGGATTTCGCTTACGGCCAATCTGGGCAGCGTGCTACGCAAAAAATACAATGAAACGCTGGATAAAAAGCATGGTGACGAGGAACTGGACTTTATCCTACCTCTGTTTGAACGGCAGGCCAGGGTGTCGCACGTACCTAAGCACAATGAATTTTTGATTGAAATGATCGAAACACGCGACGGTTTCCACTTTTTTGGATATCCGTTTGAAGGGCGGCAGGTACATGAGATCATGGCTGCGCTGATTGCTTACCGGCTGGCCAAAATTAAACCGATCACGTTTTCTATTGCGATGAACGACTATGGTTTTGAGCTGTTGAGTGAACAGCCCATTCCGCTAGATGAAGCCAATGTGAAAAGCATTTTTAGTCCGGTGAACCTTGCGGACGATATTGTTTCGAGCATTAACGCTACAGAAATGGCCCGGAGGAAGTTCCGGGACATTGCCTGCATATCGGGTCTGGTATTTCAGGGATATCCTGGGAAGTATGTGGCCAATAAGCACCTGCAGTCGTCTGCCGCATTATTTTTCAACGTGTTTAGCGATTATGATAAACATAACTTATTATTGCGCCAGGCTTATGATGAAGCCTTTTACCAGCAAATTGAAGAACCAAGGCTTGCTGCGGCTTTACACAGGATACAGGCCAGCGAGATTGTTATTGTACGGACCGACAGGTACACACCTTTGTGTTTCCCGATCAAGGTTGACAGTTTGCGCGACAATATGAGTTCGGAGGAGTTAAGTCAGCGCATCGTGAGGATGACTGCTGAGGCGGAGAAGAAGAATGCAAGAAGGAAAAATGACCATTGACTGCAATGGCGAACAACTGATATTAAGTAAAGAGCGGGCGATTTTCTGGCCTCGGGAGCGCATGCTGATCATTAGCGATCTTCATGTGGGCAAGTCGGCACATTTCCGTAAATCTGGTGTACCGGTGCCAGATTTGGTGGGCACATCTGATCTGAAGCGCCTGGCATCCCTGATCAGGGAGTTTGAGCCGGCCACGCTTTTGGTGACAGGTGATATGTTTCATAATCATCTGAACAGCGACGTGGAGGTTTTTCGCGAATGGAGAAGCAAGTATCCCGAGTTGAAGGTTGTGCTGATAAAAGGCAACCATGACCGACTGAGCGACTCGGAATATGAGGGCCTTGATATTGAAATCTACCATAAAGAGCTATTGCTGGCCCCGTTTCGGTTTATCCACGACAAGCCAACGGTGTCTGATGCGTATTTTAATATATCCGGGCACATCCATCCGGGGGTCGTGCTTCATGGCAGGGCAAGGCAGCGACTGAGGTTTCCTTGTTTTTATTTCAGCAGTCACTGTGCTGTTCTACCGGCATTTAGTGTGTTTACAGGGCTGTTCCTGATCAAACCTGAAACGGGCGACCGGTTTTATGCCATTACCGCGAAAGATGTGGTGGCTGTCTAAGCGATCTGTCGGCCAAGGTTGCTCATCCAGCCTTCGAACATTTCCTGTTCTATGCGAATGATCTCTGCTGCATGCTTTTGCCATTCTGGTGAGAATTCTTCCAGTTGTTTGATCATTTCTTCCAGGTGACCTTCTTCTTCAAGGATAATCGACTTAACGTTTACCCTGCTTTTTGCGTTGCTGAGCACTTCCTGATAGATGGGATACAGTTCGTCTGCCCTTACTTCGATCACATAGGTTACAAAAAGATAGGCGGCAAACTTTAACTCGTAGCCGCTTAGGTTGAACTCCTTTTTCAGGTAACGACAAGCGGCGATATCAAGTGCGTTGAGATAGTATTTGGTGTGATCTGGTGTGAGCAATTCTTCGTTGGTATAGGTCTGAAAGAGATTTGCACCCAGTTTGTCTATTTGTTTTTTAAGATAGTAAGCATGCCTGTGCTCCTCTGCAGCATGCTTGAGGATAATGAGATGCACGCTTTCCTTGTGCTCAGATGCGGAAATCTTTTTTGCACCTGCATTTTCCATGAATGAAAGGGTATTTAACCATTTGGCATGCAAAAGGTTATCGTTCACTATATGTTCCAGTATGGGTTTAATTTGCATAGTCAATTTCGGTTAATGCTGCTGATATTGCGCTGTAAATATAGTCCAGATCGTCGTTACTGATGACATAAGGTGGTAAAATATAAATGATATTTCCCAGGGGCCTCATGATAATTCCACGTTCGAGGAAGAAATTATAGAGCCGGTTGCGTAGTCCGCTGAGGTAAGATGCATCTTCCCCTGCCTCCCATTCTATAGCCAGTATAGTTCCCGCTTGGCGTACGTCTTTCAATTTGGGATGACCCGCTATTTTGGCGGCAAACTGGCTATGCTGTTTCTCGATCCGTCTGATGTTGTCCATGGTTTCCTCCCGCTCAAGGATGTCCAGGCTGGCCAGTGAAGCCGCGCAGGCGACCGGGTTGGCCGTAAAGGAATGGCCATGATACAGCGTTTTAAGCTTATCGGTGCTGTAAAAGGCCTGATATATCTTGTCGTTGCAGGTCGTAATACCCATCGGCATGGTACCTCCGGTAAGTCCTTTGGAAAGGCAATATATATCGGGCGCGGTTTTTAAGGCTTCGCAGGAGAAGTATTTGCCTGTGCGACCAAAACCAGTCATCACTTCATCGGCTATGGTTAAAATACCGTGCGACTGGCAGCTTTCGATCAGTTCATCAAGATAGGCCGCGTCGTACATACGCATGCCTGCCGTTCCCAATACCATGGGTTCAAAGATAAAACAGGCAACTTCGTTCGACAGGTAATTGATTCGAGATCTTAGCTGGCTGATATTTGCTGCGCTAGGCAAATCCAGGAACTCTACATCAAACAACAGGGAATTAAATGGCTCGGTAAACATGCTGCGTCCGCTTACAGACATGGCCCCAAAGGTGTCGCCATGATATGCTTCCCGAAATGCAAGTATTTTAGTGCGTGGCTTGCCCCCGTTCACCCAATATTGAAGGCACATTTTCAGGGCGACTTCCACAGCTGTAGAACCATTGTCGCTGTAAAATACCTTCTCTTGCTGGCCTGGCAGCAGCGGCAGGAGCCGTTCGGCCAACTGTACAGCCGGCTCATGGGTGAATCCGGCGAAGATCACATGTTCGAGCGTTTTAAGCTGTTCGGCCACTTTAGCTGCGATGTGCGGGTGTGCGTGACCGTGAATATTCACCCACCAGCTGGAAACCGCGTCGATATAGCGTTGCCCCGCATCATCGTATAAATAGCATCCTTCGCCACGTACAATGCCGATATGCGGCAGTGCATCCTTCATTTGGGTGTATGGATGCCACATAACTTTACTATCCCTTTCGGTTAAATTCATGTAGGGTATTTTTTATTTGTTCGTTCTGCATTAGTATGACCTCCACAACGCGCTGATCGGTACGGAATGTTACATCGCTCATGCTCAGCTTCTCCAGGGCAACCCATCTGAAGGATTGCAGCTTTCCTTCGTCGAAATCGTACACCTGGGTCTTAAAGGAAAGGTTGAGCGGTGTAACAGGTTTTACCAGGTAATAGATACTCAGGATCTGGCTGTCGTTGAATGACGACTTCTCGTAAAAATCGGTGGTATACAGGTGGCTAAGCACTTCTACCTCAACTTCGCATTCCTCTATAAATTCCCGCTTAAGCGCTTCCAGCAGACCTTCTCCAAGTTCTACGCCACCGCCGGGGAACTTACTGAAGGTCCTGTCGCCCGACTGCTCGTCGCTGATCAGAACCTGGTTCTCCTCGTTGATCAGCACGCCATATACCCGTACGTTAAAGTAACTCATTGATCAAAATGTTTTTGGTTCTTGGTAGCATTCTCAATGGTCCATACAATCTCCTCGCGGAAGGGCTCGCGGCGTACCGGACATTCTTTCATATGGCAGTAATGGCAGCACTCAGGCAGACAAGGATCGGCGTGTATAAACAGCTCGGTCTTGTGCGGCGCGGTGCCGTTAATGGTCTGATCTATCTCGGATATCTCGCGGTGAACCTGTGTGAGTTCAAAATAATAAGGCAATGTAATATGGCAGTCGATATGCAGATCGGCGCCATACTGCTGCGCCCTCAGATTGTGTATATCGATCCAGGGATCGCGCCTGTTATGCTGCAGAATAGCGATAACATCTTTGACAACTTCCTGGTTACTCTCGTCCATAAGGCCGCCGACAGAACGGCGGATAAGTTTGTAACCGTTATGAATGATATAACCGGCAAGCAAAATAGATATCACGGAATCCAGCCATGTTAGTCCCGTAACCTTGATCAATATGATGCCGCCAACAAGTCCTGCGCTGGTTATGGCATCCGTAAAAAGGTGTTTGCCGTCTGCTTCGAGGGTAATGGACCTGTGTGTTTTTCCTGCTTTGATCAGATATAGGCCGGTAAACAGATTGATGATACCAGTGGCTCCGATAATGATCGCACCCTCCAGCAGATTTTCCAGTGTTTTCGGATAGATCAGATCGGCCCCCGATTTAAGCAAAATAATGACACCGGCCGCGGTAATAAGCACGCCTTCCAGAAAGGCTGAGAAAAATTCAATTTTGCCGTGGCCATACGGGTGGTTGTTATCTTTTGGTCTGGTGGCGAGATAGATGCTGTAAAAGGCGAAGGCACTGGCGATGACATTGACGATGCTTTCGGCTGCATCTGTAAGAATGGCATTGGAATGCGTGATCAGATAGGCCCCAAACTTGGCCAGCATCAGTAAAAAACTGATGGACAAGGCAATAAGAATGGCTGTCTTTCTAGGATGCAATGTTCTCGATTTGGTGTTCAAAAATACTGTTTAAGGCGCGCATTCCATTAAAAGTATTTTTTTTAGTTCATAATCCGGTGAGGTTCATATCTTTGTGTCCGCACAAATTTTATTGCTATTCACCACCAATTATGACATTTTTATCTAAAAGAATCAACAACCTGTCTGAGTCGCAAACCATTAAAATGGCTAAGCTGGGCAGAGAGCTATCCGCCAAAGGGATAGATGTTATTAACCTGAGTTTCGGGGAGCCTGATTTTTATACGCCTGACTTTGTAAAGGAGGCAGCCAAAAAAGCCATAGATGAAAACTACTCATATTATACTCCGGTATCGGGATACGCTGATTTGAGAAAAGCGGTTACTGAAAAACTATTAAACGAGAATAACCTTACCTATTCTCCTGAGCAGATTGTTGTATCGACCGGTGCCAAGCAATCGCTTGCAAATGCAGTTCTCTGCCTGGTAGATCCGGGTGATGAAGTGATCGTTCCTACGCCTTACTGGGTATCGTATTCAGAAATGATCAAGCTGGCGGAGGGCGAGACGGTGTTTATCAACGCAACTGTGGAGAATGAGTTTAAAATCACTGCCGACCAACTTGAAGCTGCAATAACACCTAAAACCAAGCTGTTCATGTTTTCTTCGCCATGTAATCCGACCGGTTCGGTATACAGCAAAGAAGAACTTGCTGCACTGGTAGAGGTTTTTGAGAAATATCCGAATATTTACATTATATCGGACGAGATTTATGAGCACATCAATTTTGTCGGCCAGCATGCTTCTATTGCTGAATTCGACAGTGTGAAAGACCGTGTGATACTGATCAACGGCTTCTCTAAGTCGTACGCCATGACCGGATGGCGTGTGGGCTATATGGCGGCCAACAAAGAGATCGCTTCTGCTTGTGATAAATTGCAGGGCCAGATCACTTCGGGTACCTCTTCAATCGCGCAGCGTGCTGCTTTGGCTGGTTACCAGGGTGGCTTAGATTCTGTAAAGGAGATGGTTGCAGAATTTAAAAAACGCAGAGACATTGTTTACGCCCTGCTTAAAGAGATTCCCGGCGTTAAGGTTAATCTTCCTGACGGTGCGTTTTACTTCTTCCCGGAGATTAAGTCTTATTTCGGGAGAAGGAATGGCGATACGGTAATCAACAATGCGGAAGACCTGTGTTTATACATCCTGAATGAGGCTCATGTTTCGACCGTAACCGGCGAAGCTTTCGGTAATGAAGACTGCATCAGGATTTCTTATGCAGCGTCTGAAGACCAGCTAAGAAAAGCGGTATCAAGAATTAAAGATGCTTTAGTGAAGTTGTCGTAAGACACTTATCAAATG
The DNA here is from genome assembly GCF_030182585.1 of Pedobacter faecalis. Lineage (NCBI taxonomy): Bacteria > Pseudomonadati > Bacteroidota > Sphingobacteriia > Sphingobacteriales > Sphingobacteriaceae > Pedobacter > Pedobacter faecalis. The sequence continues at coordinate 695,222 of NZ_JARXOW010000001.1, forward strand.
ATAACGAAAGCCGGATATTGATAAAATATCCGGCTTTTTATGTTTTATCCCATGATCTGGTTGGCGGTTATGATCTAATGGCTTCGACGGGGTCGAGACGGGAGGCTGAATATGCTGGCCAAAAACCTGAGATAACTCCGATGATCACTGATACACCTATTCCCAGAATAATGTTCGACATAAACAATACCATCTCAAATCCGAAGGAGCCAGCGATCAGCGTACCGATATATACGAGCAATAAGCCAAGTAGCCCACCTAAAAGACATAGTGCAATGGCTTCAAACAGAAACTGAAGCAGGATAAAGTAGTTTTTGGCACCCAGGGACTTTTGTATACCAATGATGTTGGTACGTTCCTTTACAGAAACAAACATGATATTGGCGATGCCGAAGCCGCCCACGAGTATAGAAAAGCCCCCGATGATCCATCCGGCAAGGTCGACCACCCCAAACATCGTATCGAGCTGATCGGAGGCGATGGTACTTTTGTTGAGCGCAAAGTCGTCGTCCTGTCCCGGCCTGATCTTTCTGATGGAGCGCATAGCTCCTCTCAGCTCACTTTCCACTTCTTCGAGTGCGATGTGATCATAGCCTCTTACTGTAATGGTGGGGTCGTAACGGCCGCTTTCTACATCCATCATACCGCGCGCTAAATTAAGCGGCATAATGATATTCTTGTCCTGTGACATGCCCATCATGTCTTCCCCCTCCTTTTTAAATACGCCTACCACCGACATTTTTCTTCCCATGACCGAGACCTTTTTGCCTATGGCTGGCTGACCGTTGAACAAGCCTTCTGCGAGTGCAGCGCCAATGAGCACTACCGGCGAACCGGCCCTACCCTCGTTCTCGGTAAAATACCTGCCTTCCTGAAATTCCAGGTTCCAGGTTTTGTTAAAGTCCTGCGAAACCGCCCTCAGTCCGGCGCCCTCCACAGCATTTACGCGGTATTTGACGGTGCGCTCGTTTGCGTAGATTTCGTAGGAAACCCCCTGGGCATAGGTTAATCTTTCTTTTAGCAGATCATAATCCCGGAGAGAGGGTTCGGGACGGTTAACATACTTCCACCATGGATAGTCGCCAAATCCACCCCATGGCCACTTTTGGATAAAGATTGTTTTGGAACCTAACTTATCTATACTTTCCTGAAGCTTACTTCTGAACGTGTCGGCCGCCGAGAAAACGAAAATAATGGCAAAAATGCCTATGGTGATGCCTAAAAGCGATAGCATGGTGCGCAGCTTATTCTGGCGTAGGGCATCAGCTGCAAAACGGAAACTCTCGGCAATCAGTCTAAAAATTATCATCATCAGGATTTAGATCAAATGTACCCAAAAAGGTTACAGCTGGATCACTTTAACTTAAAAATTGCTCAACTAGGTTTATAAAAATTATATTAGTAAATTTGCGCCCTAAATTATTACATCAGAAAAATATGAAATTATCTCAATTTAAGTTTAATTTACCTGAGTCGTTAGTTGCAAACAATCCATCTGAACAGAGAGATGAAGCGCGATTAATGGTTCTGCATAAAGATAGTGGCAAAATTGAACACCGGATTTTCAAAGATGTTTTAGAGTATTTCGATGATAAAGATGTAATGATCCTGAACAACACCAAGGTGTTTCCGGCCAGACTTTATGGCAACAAGGAAAAAACAGGCGCTACTATTGAGGTTTTCCTGTTACGCGAGCTGAACCGCGAGCTTCGCTTATGGGACGTTTTGGTTGATCCGGCGCGTAAAATTCGTGTAGGTAACAAGCTTTACTTTGGCGATGATGACCTGCTTGTTGCTGAAGTGGTAGATAATACGACCTCGAGAGGACGTACCATCCGTTTCCTTTTTGACGGTACTGATGAGGAATTCAGGAAGAACATTGAGATACTTGGAGAGACCCCGCTTCCAAAATATATTAAGCGTAAGGCAACCGCTCAGGATAAAGAGCGCTATCAGACGATCTTTGCGAAACATGAGGGTGCAGTTGCTGCTCCTACCGCCGGATTGCATTTCAGCAGGGAGCTTATGAAGAGGCTTGAACTGAAAGGTGTTGACTTTGCAGAAGTAACTTTGCATGTGGGTTTGGGTACTTTCAGGTCTGTTGAAGTAGAAGATCTTACCAAACACAAGATGGACTCAGAGCAGTTCATCATTGAACAGCGCGATGCAGATATTGTTAATAAAGCTATTGAAGAAAAGAGAAAAGTTTGCGCAGTTGGTACAACCTCCATGCGTGCCATAGAATCTGCTGTTTCTTCTAACAGGACACTTAAAGCTGCAAATGACTGGACAAGTAAGTTCATATTCCCGCCTTACGATTTCAGTATTGCCAATTCCATGATCACCAATTTTCATACGCCTGAATCGACGCTGCTGATGATGGTAAGTGCCTTTGGTGGATATGAGCATGTAATGAACGCTTACGAAATTGCCGTTAAAGAAAAATATCGCTTTTATAGCTATGGCGATGCGATGCTGATTATATAGGTATTCGTTTGAAGCGAGATTACCGGTTTAAACAAGTCAATGAAATATTTCGCTATTATAGTTGCCGGTGGATCTGGAAGCCGTATGCAGAGCAAGGTTGCCAAACAGTTTTTGTTGCTGAGGGGCCGACCTGTGATGATGTATACGATTCAGGCCTTTTATAAGTGCACACTTAGTCCAGAGATAATAGTTGTACTAAATAGACATCAGCATCACTATTGGGCAGAGCTATGCCGTCTTCACCATTTCGACATTCCGCATAAGGTTGTGGAGGGTGGTGAAACGAGGTTCCACTCGGTTAAAAATGGCCTGGCTCATATCCTGGAACAGGGTGTGGTAGCTATTCACGATGCCGTAAGACCGCTTGTATCGCCGGAACTCATACTCAGGTCTTATAAACAGGCGGAGAAAAAAGGTAATTGTGTAGTTGCCGTCTCTCCTACAGACTCGCTCAGAAAACTGGATGAGGCTGAAGGAAGCCTTGCGGTGAACAGGAATGATTTCATTTTAGTACAGACGCCACAAACATTTATTGTGGAGACGCATAAAGACTGCTATAATATTCCGTACGAGGAGAAGTTTACGGATGATGCCACTGTAGCTGAACATTGTGGCCACGCCATCCATATCGCGGAAGGAGAGCGGGAAAATATCAAAATCACCTATCCAGAGGATTTGGAGATCGCTGATATTTATCTAAAAAAAAGGGGCTTTTAATATAAAAGCCCCTTTTTGTATCTGAAATACCGACTAAGCCGCACTTCTGATAATTCGTAATATTACGGCAATCACTGCAATAACTAAAAGAATGTGGATGATTCCTCCTGTATAGAAATTACCGAAAAAGCTAATCGCCCAAATGATTACCAAGATTACCGCAATTAAATAAAGTAGATTTCCCATAACGTTTAATTTTTAAGTTTATGTTTTTAGATAGATGTAAGAAGCTTATTACTTCATGACAATACATAAACAATCTTCGTTCCAAAATAAAAACCCCGCTGTTTGGCAGCGGGGTTTTTATTTGAGATTGGTACAATCTTAATATTCGTCTTCGTTGAAGAAGAAATCGTCTTTGGTTGGATAATCTGGCCAGATCTCTTCGATTGTTTCATATGGTTCACCATCATCTTCGAGTGCCTGAAGATTTTCGATTACTTCTACGGGTGCTCCCGATCTGATACCGTAATCGATTAATTCGTCTTTCGTTGCTGGCCATGGAGCGTCTTCCAAATGCGATGCGAGTTCTAGTGTCCAATACATATTCTTAATGTTATTTAAGTTGTTCTACAATAATTCGCAAAAGTATATTAAAAAACCTGACGAAAACAAACTTTTTTTTCCACTATTCACAACGGGTTTTGTATGATAACGCTCAGGAACGCGGAATCCAGATATCTTCCTTAAAATCCCCGTCAAAATTGATTTTCCGTGACAGAACAAAGAGGTAATCACTTAGCCTGTTTAGGTAGATCACAACCTTTTGATCTACGTAACTTTCGGAGGCGAGGTGGACAACAAGTCGCTCGGCCCTCCGGCAAACGCAGCGGGCTACATGGCATTGGGCGCCTGCCGTTGAGCCGCCGGGGAGAATAAAATGAGTCAGGTCGGGAAGTTCCAGATTCATCTCATCGATCTCCGTCTCGAGCAGTGTAATGTCAGCGGCGGTAAGGTCCGGAATCTTCATTTTGGATTTATCAGGATCGGCCGCCAGACAGGCACCTATGGTAAACAGCCTGTCCTGAATGTGCTTAAGCATTTCCTTGTAAGGATTGGCCGCGGCATGACTCATGATAAGGCCAAGATGTGAATTGAGCTCGTCGACCGTGCCGTAACTTTCGATACGCAGATCGTATTTTGGGACACGGGTACCGCCTATAAGGGAAGTAAGTCCCTTATCACCTGTTTTCGTGTAAATCTTCATCCGTAATGATTAAGACGGAAAATTAGACAATTTTCTCGAAATCGTTACCCTTGCTCTTTAGTTCAGCAAGCCTTGGAGATACCGCTTTTACATCGGTATTTAAATAGTCTTTCTCGATCAGACCATCCCTCATGCGAACAATGCGGTGAGCATGCTGTGCAATGTCTTCTTCGTGCGTAACGAGTATGATGGTATTGCCTTTGCTATGGATCTCTTCCAGAAGCCCCATGATTTCGATGGATGTCTTCGTGTCCAGGTTACCCGTCGGTTCATCGGCCAGAATGATGGAAGGATTATTGATCAAGGCCCTGGCTACGGCAACACGCTGGCGTTGTCCGCCAGAAAGCTCATTTGGCTTGTGCATTACGCGGTTTCCAAGCCCCACGTTTTCCAGTGCCTGCCTGGCACGACGCTCGCGGTCGCTTTTACCAACCCCGGCATAGATGAGCGGAAGGGCAACATTATCCAGTGAACTGGATCTTGGCAAAAGGTTGAACGTTTGAAATACAAACCCAATTTCCTGGTTCCGCACTTCCGCAAGCTTATCGTCTGACATCTGGCTCACATTGATACCGTTCAGTATATATTCACCTTTACTGGGTGTATCGAGACATCCGAGAATGTTCATAAGGGTAGATTTTCCTGAACCTGAAGGTCCCATAAGCGCAACAAACTCACCTTTAAAGATCTCAAGCGAAACGGACTTCAGTGCGTGGATAACCTCCGCCCCGATTACATATTTACGGCCAATGTCTTTAATGGTAATTAACGCTTCGCTCATGATTTTTCTTTTTAGACACCCTGCTGCAGGCCGTTGTTACATCTGTTCCTATTTTTCTATGATTTTGGGGACCATAAAAAAGCTTTCGTTATGCAAGGCTGCGTTCCTAAGCCCTTGCGAAGTGGTTACTTCCTGCTTCACTACGTCTTCCCGCCAGACATTCTCTTCATGATTCATATAAATCAGTGGTTCTACGCCAGTAGTATCCAATTCGTTAAGCTTTTCCATAAAGGTCAGAATCTTGTTCATTTCGCTGATCAGCGTATCGACCTGATGATCTTCTATCTCTATCCTGGCCAGATCGGCGACTTTGTGGATGGTTTGCTTGTCGATATTCATTATTGGAGAAGTTTACTGTTTATAGTTTCAAAAATACGGTCTTTTAGCGTATCTGAATCATCTATGTTCAAATCTTTAGTGGCAACAGGCTTGTGAACATAAATACGGCACAGGCCAGGCTTGCTTCCAAACCTTGATCCGTCGTCCCACATTTTCTGCCAGACGCCGATCAGCGAGACCGGTACAATGGCTACATTCTTCTCAATAGCGAGTCTGAACGGCCCGTTTTTGAAGGGAAGCAGAACGGGTGGATAATGGTCGTCGATCTTTCCCTCAGGAAAGATGATGAGGCTCATCCCTTTATCGAGGTTGTCGCCCACCCTTTTAAACGCCCGGAAAGATGACATTTTGCTGTCGCGGTCGACCGGCACATCGATCGTTTCAAAGAAAATGCGGAGCACTGGATTGTTTAGCAGCTCCTGCTTTCCCATAAAATGAAATCTGCCCCGGGCCAGGATGCACATGATCATAATATCCAGATTTGAGGTATGATTTGCGCAGTAGATATAGGTTTGCCGGTGATTGAACGGCTCCTCGTATTCGAAGCTGAAAAAGATGCCGGTGAAGACACTGATCATCATGCTATTGATTTTTCGCAACCGGTTTAAGACACCGTAGCCGCGCTCATTTCTGGAAAAGGCATAGTAGAATGGGTAAAATGAGAGCGATAAGGCGACTATGACAAACAGGGTGTAATAGCGATGCGTGTGCCGGAGAATTTTATTCATTAAATCAAAAATATTAAATTCAGTTGCATCTGAATCACTTGCCGGCGTATTTATATTTTTATTATTTTCGGCCCATGAAAGAAACGGTAGTGAGCGGTATCCGGCCGACAGGACAATTACACCTTGGAAATTATTTTGGTGCTGTAACCAATTTTGTGAAGATGCAGTATGATTATAACTGCTACTTTTTCATAGCTGACCTGCATTCGCTCACCACACACCCCACGCCTCAGGACCTGAACGGTTATGTAAAACATGTTCTTGTAGAATATCTTGCTTGCGGTATAGATCCGGAGGAAACGACAATCTATATTCAGTCGGACGTACCAGAGGTGGCTGAACTGTATTTATACCTGAATATGAATGCCTACCTGGGCGAACTGGAAAGAAGTACTTCTTTTAAGGATAAAGTCCGCTCCCATCCGGATAACGTTAATGCGGGTCTGCTCACCTATCCTACGTTAATGGCGGCCGACATCCTGATTCATAGGGCAGTGAAAGTTCCGGTCGGCAAGGACCAGGAACAACACCTGGAAATGACCCGGACTTTCGGCAACCGGTTTAACAGGTTATATAAAACGGAGTATTTCCCTGAAGCTTTTGCCTTCAACTATTCAGAGAATCTTGTTAAGGTGCCAGGATTAGATGGCAAGGGAAAGATGAGTAAATCAAGCGGCGACGGCAATTGTATTTATCTTGCCGATAGCCCGGAGGTGATCCGTAAAAAATTGTCGCGCGCAGTGACGGATGGCGGGCCTACCGAAGAAAATCAGGAAAAGCCTGAAGCGATACAGAATCTTTTTGATCTTATGAAGATCGTATCTACGCCAGATACGCTTGCGCATTTTGATGAACTGTATAATAAAATGGCGATTCGCTACGGTGATTTCAAGAAGCAGCTTGCCGAAGACATGATTGTTTTCAATACACCAATACGTGAACGTATCGAGGACCTTTCAAAGGATACCTCTTATTTAAGACAGGTGGCTAAACACGGTGCTTTGAAAGCCAGGGAAAGTGCGCAGAAGACGATTAGGGATGTGAGAGAACTTATCGGTTTCAAAGCATTTTAACATTTAGCTTAATTTTATTACCTTACTCCTGTTGGCTCACTTCGGTGGTCCGGCGTTTACTAGATCATATATGCATATTGCAATAGTTGGAAATATCGGTGCCGGAAAAACTACACTTACCGGGTTGCTCGCAAAGCACTACAACTGGGAAGCTTTGTATGAAGTGGTTGATAACAATCCTTATCTGGAAGATTTTTACAGCGATATGAAGCGCTGGAGCTTTAACCTGCAGATCTATTTTTTAAATACCCGTTTCCAGCAGGTTGTGGATATACAGAACTTGAACAGAAATGTTGTTCAGGACCGGACCATTTATGAGGATGCGCATATATTCGCAGACAATCTTCACGACATGGGCCTGATGACTACACGGGACCACCACAATTACAAAGCTATCTTCGAAAATATTACCTCTTTTATTAAACCTCCTGACCTGCTGGTTTATCTTCGCGCCTCGGTACCAACACTGGTAAATAATATTCAACGCAGGGGCCGGGAGTATGAAACGAGTATACGGTTGGATTATTTATCTAAACTGAACGATAAGTATGAGGCCTGGATAAAGAACTATCAATTAGGTAAGGTGCTTATATTGGATAAAGACAAGCTGGATTTTACGGATAATCCGGAGGATCTGGGCACGATCATACAATCCATCGACGCGGAAATAAACGGAATTTTTAATTAGCATGAAGATCCTGGGCGTTATACCAGCCAGATATGCATCGACGAGGTTTCCCGGCAAACCGCTGATAGATATTCTCGGTAAAAGTATGATAAGACGGGTATACGAGCAGGCTATCAAAGCCGGAAGTCTGGACGAGGTTGTGGTGGCTACGGACGATGATCGAATTGCTGAAGAGGTGCAGAATTTTGGCGGAAACTACATCATGACCTCTTCTGAGCACGCTACGGGTACAGATCGTTGTGCAGAGGTTGTTGCGGCCTTGCCTCAATACGATGTCGTCATTAATATCCAGGGAGATGAACCTTTTATAGACCCGGCACAGATTGATCTGCTTGCCTCCTGTTTCCACCAGGAACACACAGGTCTGGCCACACTCGTAAAAAAAATTACCTCGGCCGACGAGCTCTTGAACGTTTCTATACCAAAGGTGGTCCTCAATGAAGCCGACGAAGCGATCTATTTCAGCCGGCAAACCATACCCTATCTGAGAGGTGTGGATCAGGAGAACTGGCTTGAGCATGGGACGTTTTACAAGCATATCGGGCTGTACGGATACAGGTCGGCCACTTTGCTGGAATTAACAAAATTGCCTGCCTCCGCTCTTGAAATTGCGGAGAGCCTGGAGCAGTTGCGGTGGATATCTGCTGGTTATAAGATACAGACCAAGACTACCACAATAGAGACATTGGCTATAGACACACCGGAAGATCTGGAAAAAGCTAAAGAACGACTATGAAATTCCCTGTTAAACCGGCCCTGGCAGTTTTAATCCTGTTTGCAGCATGCCTCTTTGCCTGTACACAGTCGGCCACCCCTGATGAGGCCGGATTCGAAAATTCCGTATTGAAGCCTTTTAGCGATACTTTGCATGCAGACACCTTTAAAGTGCGTATCGTTGGCGATTCGCCGAAGGACATGAAAATCGCTTTTCAGATCTCGGCGTATACCGGCAAGGTGATCTATGCTGTTGATATCAAGGCATCAGATCTCTTCAGCAACTACGACGCAACGATCAATCTGGATAAAAAGAAAAATCAGCTTCGTTTTCTTCGAGAGGAAGCTAAAAATTTTCTGCATGATGAAAATTTCATGGAGCCTGCAGTAACCGGGGAAGAAGAGCCGGATGAACATGTGCCAGACAAAGCATTTTTTGAAGAGCTTAGAAAGACCGCATTTAACGGGTTCAGCTATCGCCTGGGCAAAGAGAAGAAAATATACATCGCGTGGTCGGCCAAGGAGCACAAAGTAAAGCCGTATTATGTGTGCTGCGAGTGATTAATATCGGGAAGCAACCAGAACAAAAAAGGATTTTTTTAGAAAAGATGAAAATAAAATTATGATAATAGAATATTTAGTTTTATGTTTATAAACCGAAACGATCTGACAAACAATACCATCCAGACAGATCGCAGGAATTCATAAAAAACTGACTATTCTAACCAAATATATTTTTCAGTGCCCGGAAGGATTTTCCGGGCCTTTTTTTTAAGAAGATTTTTGCCTTCCCGCCCTTCGAATATTAAAAAACATTACATTTAATACCGGAAAGCCGTAACGGGGTCTATGCGTAAAAAGTTAATAGTATTTTTCTTTCTTGCCTTTACAATATTATCCGTTTCGGCACAGCAGGCAGATATTACTGGTTTGGTAAGGGATAGCCTAAACAGACGAAACCTGCAGAACTGCTCGGTGTTGCTTTTGAGACATGGAGATTCCGTGATCACGAAAAGTACCGCCACAGATATTAATGGCCGATTTGTTCTGAAGGGTATCAGCAAAGGAAAATATCAGCTCGCAATAACGCACATTTCGATGGGTAACTTTTCGTTGAACCTTGAATTGTCTGACACCAGCAGAGTTAATCTGGGTCATATTTACCTCGATCCCAAAGCTAAAATACTAAACGAGGTCGTGATCCGGGCAACTAAAAGAGCGATCAGACTGAAGGGCGACACGATTATATTTCAGGCCGACAGTTTTGCGGTACGCAGGAACTCCAATGTGCAGTTGCTTCTTCAGAAGCTACCCGGCATGTCGGTAAACAAGAACGGAACAATTACAGCTCAAGGAAAAACCGTCCGAAGTGTTCTGGTCGACGGTGAGGAGTTTTTTGGAGATGATCCGCAATTGGCCACGAAATATCTTAAGGCAGATGCTGTTGAGGAAATAGAGGTGTATGACCGGAAAAGCAAGCAGGCTGAGTTGACAGGAATTGACGATGGCATAAGAAACCGGACCGTGAACATCAAACTGAAGGAAAACTCAAAAAATGGATATCTAAGCTCGGTTGATCTTAACCATGGAACAAATGATTTTCAGGACTATGGCGGAATGGCGGGGGTATTTGGGGAACGCACAAAGGCTGCAGCCTTCGGCACATATACCAATCTGATCAATGAATCGCGTATATATACCTCTATGCGTAAACTGAAAGGCGAAGATTATGATGTGATTGAGGTGGGCGACGATGGCAGTTCAGTGATGTATGCATACGGCATGGATGATGATGAGGATTATACTCAGCCGTCGGGCGGCTTGCCAAACAACCTGAACGTAGGCGGCTATTTCTCTCAGCGCATTAAAGACCGAATGGGAATGAAAGTTAGCCTGAAAGCATTCGACTACGGAAATAAGGACCTGAGAACAACCCTGACCCAGGAGCTGTTGCCGGGCGGATCACAATTTACGTCCCTTTCCCGCGATGACGACAGGTCTAAAAGTGCCGGAAAGAGTGTAAGAGGCAATTATACCTATAAACTCGATGCGGGTTCGACATTGAAAGTTGCTTTTGGGGCGCAGCAATCCCGGAATTTTACGGAGGCTGACCGGCTGGATTACACAAAGAATGAAAAAAACGATGTATTCATCAGCCAGAACAATCAAAGCCGGGTCGAGAGCGGCGAAAATGCGACAACCAACGGGAACATCAACTGGTTTAAACGATTTCAGAAGAAAGGTCGCACGCTTTCTATCGATATTCAGCCTGAGCGTCAGGTAAGTAGTGCGGCCGGCACGAGCGTAAACCGCACCTACTATTTCGATGACCAGGGTGGAATGAACCGCTTTGAAGACGTTATCCTGAATAAAGACAATACCAACAAGCGCCTTTCGCTTGGAACGCGATTTAATTATACCGAGCCGCTTACGGAGCAATGGACACTGGAGGCGGGGTATAGTTTCAAGACCATATCCTCTACCAGTTACCGGCTCATCCGAAACAACCGGAACCTAAAGATTGACTCGCTAAGTAACAATTTTAAGTTTGTCAATTTCTCGAACGTTGGAAAAATGACCATGCAGTACAAGTTCGAAAACTTCTCCATTTCCGGCGGATTGCAGGCTACACAAACCACTTTTGAGCTGAAAGATCTGGATGTCCGTAATGAGTTTGACCGTGATTATCTGAACCTCGCGCCCAGTACGAACATCTTTTACAAACTGGGCGACAACAGTACAGTTTCCGTAAATTATAACGGTTACATGCAGCAGCCAGGCATAGAGCAAATTCAGCCGGTGAAACAGTTGGACAACCCCCTGTATCAGATTGTTGGAAATACTAATCTGAAGCCTTCTTTCACAAATACCTTTGGGGTTTCTTATAATACCTACAGCCCCAGATCAGACCTGTTTGTTTCGGCCTATCTGAATTATGGATTCACCAGAAATGCGATAACCGATACGGAGCTTGTCGACGACTTCAATAAAAGGATATTGAGTTTTACCAACCTTAATGGTATCAACTCGACCTCCGGAAATATCTATTTTTCCAGAAATTTCTCGAAGATTAACCTGCGCCTGGGACTGGATCTTGGTTTCAATACGGCCAACGCAATTACGGTAATAAACTTTACGACAAACAAGACAAGGAACAACCGTTACAATCTGCGTACGCATATCAATTATAATACACCCAGGCTGGACCTGAGTTATTCGCCCTCCGCAAACTTTATGTATGGCAAGTCGTCCATTGGCGGCTTGAACGACGGAAAGAGCCTGTCGCACGAGCATGAGTTTTCCGGAAGTGTTCAGCTGCCCTACCGCATGGAGTTTAACACGACGCTTTCTTTAAATTTCAGGCCGTCGAATGCTTCGTTCGACCGCGCCTTAAACGTGGCGATTTTAAACAGCTATCTGGCGGCAAAACTACTCAGAAATGAGTCGCTTGAAGTGAGAATTACAGCCACAGATCTGTTAAACCAAAAAATAGGCTACAGCCGCTACGTGGGTGGTAACGTTATAAGCGAGAACACCTTTAGCTATATTCCCCGTTATGCTTTGCTGGGTATCAACTGGAATTTCAGCGGTAATTTTAGAAGAAGTGCGCCGGGCAGATAAGCAGATTTTAAAAAAATACCCCCCCGACTTCGTTTTAATTGCTAACTTTGTATCCCGTACAAAAACAATTAAGGCAGCGTAAATACTGCCTATATCACATTCAAACATGACTAAGTATATTTTTGTTACGGGCGGTGTTACTTCCTCATTAGGTAAGGGCATCATCTCCGCTTCATTAGCTAAATTACTGCAAGCACGAGGCTACAGTGTTACCATTCAAAAGTTCGACCCGTACATTAATATTGATCCGGGAACCCTGAATCCGTATGAACACGGTGAATGCTACGTGACTGAAGACGGAGCGGAAACAGATCTTGACCTTGGTCATTATGAGCGCTTCCTGAATGTGCCTACTTCGCAGGCCAATAACATAACCACGGGTCGTATATACCAGAACGTGATCAGTAAAGAACGTCAGGGAGAGTATCTCGGGAAAACAGTTCAGGTAGTACCTCATATCACCGACGAAATTAAACGCAACATGCGGATACTCGGTGAAAGCGGGCAATACGATATCGTGATCACTGAACTTGGGGGTACTGTGGGCGATATCGAGTCGTTACCCTTTATCGAAGCGGTACGTCAGTTTAAATGGGAAGAAGGCGCCAATAACGCCATTGTGATTCACCTTACCCTTATCCCCTTCCTTGCTGCAGCCGGTGAACTAAAAACGAAGCCTACGCAGCACTCTGTAAAAGCACTTCTTGAATATGGTATTCAGCCAGATATCCTGGTATGCCGTACGGAGCATCACATTACGCCAGACATCCGTAAGAAGATCGCCCTGTTCTGTAACGTAAATATCAATGCTGTTATCGAGTCTATAGACGCTTCGACGATCTATGACGTGCCTTTGCTGATGATGAAGGAGCAACTGGACAAAACGGTACTGACAAAGCTGAAATTGCCTCAGAAAAATGAGCCGGACATGGAAAGCTGGAAAGACTACCTTGGTCGCTTAAAAAACCCAACTGCTGAGGTTACCATTGGTGTAGTGGGTAAATATGTAGAGTTGCCGGATGCTTATAAATCTATTACAGAATCATTTGTGCACGCCGGGGCAAAGAATGAGTGCAAGGTCCGCGTACAGTATATCCACTCTGAAGAAGTGTATGCAGACAACGCCAAAGAGAAATTAGGGCATTTGGACGGACTGCTTGTTGCACCTGGTTTCGGAAGCCGCGGTATTGAAGGTAAGATCGAAGCCATCCGTTATGTAAGGGAAAACAACGTTCCTTTCTTTGGTATTTGTCTGGGTATGCAATGTTCCGTTATTGAATTCGGCAGAAATGTATTAGGCCTGCAGAACGCAAATACCACCGAGATCGATGAGGAAACAAAATTTCCGGTGATCAATATGATGGAAGAACAAAAGAAAGTTACTTCCAAAGGTGGAACGATGCGACTTGGTTCTTATCCTTGCGACCTGAAAAAAGGTACCAAAGCTTACGCTGCTTATGGTAAGGCTCATATTACCGAACGCCACAGGCACCGCTACGAGTTCAACAATGCCTATCTGAAACAATATGAAGAGGCGGGTATGGTTGCCTCGGGTATAAACCCAGACAGCAAACTTGTGGAGATCGTAGAACTAAAAAACCATCCTTTCTTTGTAGGCGGACAGTTCCATCCCGAATTAAAATCAACTGTAGCGAATCCTCACCCGCTTTTTGTTAAATTTGTCGCCGCTGCGATGGATTTCTCCAAAAAGAGAACTAAATAGTCGCTTTAAATACTCATAATGGATAGAAATACTTTTACAGGATTATTCCTGATTTTAATTATTCTGGCTGGCTCATTTTATTTTTTCAAGCCGTCGGAAGCAGAAATACAACAAGAGCAGGCGCGTATAGCGGCCGACTCGGCACGTAAAGCTTCGGCCGGGCAGCCTAAGGCGGTCGCCCAAGCCACTACAGCAACAAATACTATTGATTCCGCTGCGCTTGCCGGACCTTTCGGAGGCAGCATTTCTGGCACCGAACAACAAACAGTTCTGGAAAACGAGAAATTGAAACTGACCTTTACCAACAAGGGCGGTAAAATCCGTTCGGTAGAAGTAAAAGGTCAGAAAACTTATAGCGGAAAACCTGTAGTGCTGTTCGACGGGGATGATAACAAATTCGGATTTAAGCTTAACCTTGCAGGTAAAGTCTTTAACACGAATGATCTGTACTTCACCGCAAGTTCTACCAGCAACAGCGTTAGCATGCGCGCCAATTATTCGGGCAACCAGTACCTTGAGTACAATTATACTTTAAAGCCTAACAGCAACAATGTTGAGCTGAGCGTTAATCTTAACGGACTTAATCAGGTAGTCCAGGGTAATGCCCTGTTGCTCAACTGGGAAGCTACTTTGCTGGAGCAGGAAAAGTCAAGCAAGAAAGAGCAGGAACACTCGGCCCCTTACTTTAAATATGTGGAGGAAAACCCGGATCACCTGAGCGTGGCTAAAGATGATAAGCTGGAGTTGAACGAAGGCAAAATTGAGTGGGTTTCCTTCAAACAGCACTTCTTTTCTGCGGTTTTGTTACCCTCTGCACCTTTCGAGAAGGGTGATCTGGAGGTAAAGCTCAGCACAGATTCGGGTAAGGTTAAATGGTATGGTGCAAACCTGCAATTGCCTTTCAACCAACTGGCTTCACAAAGCTACGGCTTTACCTTTTATTTCGGAACCAATAAATTCTCTGTACTTAAGGAACAGGGACATGAAATTGAAAAGCAGGTAGATATGGGCTACTGGCCGTTGAAATACATCAACAGATTTGTGGTATTGCCTGTGTTCAACTTTTTGGAAGGATTCGGATGGAACTACGGATTGATTATCCTGGTACTTACGATCCTGCTTAAAGTGGCTATGTCGCCCCTTACTTATAAATCATACATCTCCATGGCGAAAATGCGTATTCTGAAGCCTGAAATGGATGTGATTAAAGCGAAAGTAGGCGAAGACAATCCGACACTCCTGCAGCAGGAGTATCTAAAGCTGTATAAGCAGGTCGGTGTTAACCCGCTGGGCGGCTGTTTGCCAATGCTCTTGCAGTTGCCTTTCGTTATGGCCTTCTTCTTCTTCTTCCCTAACCTTTTTGAATTAAGAGGCGAAAGCTTCTTATGGATGAAGGACTTGTCGACCTACGATGATTTCATCAAATTTGGCTTCAACATTCCGTTTATCGGCGATCACTTGAGTTTAATGTGTTTGCTGATGACCATCTCCACCCTGATCTATACGTACTTCAACAACCAGATCTCGGGAGCGACAGGTCAGATGAAATATATCGGCTACATCATGCCGCTGGTATTTCTTGGTGTACTGAACAGCTACCCTTCCGGACTGAACTACTACTATTTCCTGGCCAACATGCTCACTTTCCTTCAGCAGTTTATCATCAAGTCGATGGTAGATGACGAAAAGATTCATCGTACGCTTCAGGAGAATAAGGCAAAGCCTGCAGAAAAGAAGAAAAAGTCTAAATTCCAGGCGCGGTTAGACGAATACATGCGCCAGCAGCAGCAAGCCCAAGCTCAAAAGAAAAAATAAGCAGCAGAAAATGTAATTTTTCTATGATAATATGCAAAAGGGCACCCGATGAGGTGCCCTTTTTTATTATTTTTAAGCCACCACACTGGGGTAACATAACCAAACACACTATGTACAAGTACCTGAGCCTAACACTTCTGCTGTGTGCAAGCGTATGCCTTGCACAGAAAAAACCACTCGACCATACCGTGTACGACAACTGGGAATCGATTTCCGCTAAAAAGCTGTCTAACGACGGCAATTGGGTTGCCTATGTGATTGCCAGGCAGCAAGGCGATGGCAACCTGTACTTCAAAGGATTGAAAAACAACGCTGACCTGAAAGTGCCGCGCGGTGAAAACGTAGCGTTCAGTGCCGACAACAAATTTGCAGTGTTCCTGATCAAACCTTTATACCAGGACGTCCGCACCGCTAAGATCAAAAAGAAAAAGCCAGAGGAAATGCCAAAGGACTCGCTGGGAATTGTTAACCTGAGCAACTTGTCGCTCACCAAAACTGCGATGGTCAAATCGTATAAGCTCGCGGAAGAAGGGAACGCTTGTCTGGCATATCAACTGGAAAGGCAACCAGATACAGCAAAAACAAAACGGGATGACAAAGAAGGCACTGATATGATTTTTAAGAACCTGGGTACCGGAATTGAGCGAAGGTTTACTTATGTGTCCGACTACCAATTTGACAAAAAAGGCGAGCGACTGGTGTTCAGCACCACCGGATCGAAGACCGACAAGGCAGCACCGGCAGGAGTTTCCCTGCTAAACATCCAGAGAGGTACCATTAAGACACTCGTAGCCATTAAAGGCAATTTTAAAAACTTTGTATTCGATGAAGAGGGCGAAGCCCTTGCTTTCCTGGGAGAGACTGACCCTGAAAAGAAAGAAATCAAAAACTATCGCATTTATTACAGCTCCCCGACTCTGGATACCGCGCAGATCCTGGTAGACCAGGACGTGCCCGGTCTGCCCCAAAAATGGGCTGTGAGCGGAGAGGCAAACCTCAGGTTCAGCAAGAACGGAAGGAAACTGTTCTTCGGCATCGCGCCGGTCAGACAACCTAAAGATACGAGCCTGGTCGACTTTGAACACGCTAAGCTGGATATATGGGGTTACAAAGACGACTACCTGCAACCCATGCAACTGAAAAATGCCGATAAGGAGATCAAAAGAAGTTATCTGTCTGTAATGGACGTGTACAGCAGTGATGTGCGTATGATTCCGCTGACCGATCTTAAGCTCCCCGACGCAAGTCTGGTTGATGAAGGGAATGCCGACTATGTACTGGCTTCTACAGATTTCGGCAATCGTATTGCCGCACAGTGGACGGCGAGCAGTCTGCGCGACTACTACATGGTAAATACTAAAACCGGATCCCGGAAAAAGATCATTGAGAGTCTGCACGGCAGAGCGATGCCCTCTCCTTCGGGTAAGTTTGTACTTTATTTCGACAATAGAACCGGCGGCTGGTACACTTACGAAGTTGCCACCGGCAATACCATTCACCTGAACCGGGATATCATCGTGAAACTGACCGATGAGCAAAATGACGTGCCGGACTTCCCTTCGGCCTACGGGGTAGCAGGCTGGACGGAAGATGACAAGTCTGTACTGCTATACGACAGGTATGATATCTGGGCATGCTCACCCGACGGCAAATCGACCCCAAAAAACCTTACCAATGGTTACGGACGCACTAACGAAATTACCTTCCGGATAGAACAAACCGATCCGGAGCAACGATTCCTGGAATCGCGGGAACGTGTGTTGCTCAAGGCCTTTAACAATCAAACCAAAGAAGCAGGCTTTTACCGGGCAACTCTAGGCACCACTAAGAACCCGGAGCTTATTGTCATGAATAAGGCCAGTTACTCCGGGGTGGAAAAGGCCAAAGAGGCCGAGCGTTATGTGTACGACAAGGCCAGTTACACCAGCTCACCGAACGTGTTTGTGTCGGCCGGCCTGAAAACCGAAGACCGCTTAAGCAATACCAACCCTCAGCAGCAGAATTACAACTGGGGTACTGCCGAACTCGTTAAGTGGAACACACCAAAAGGACTCAGTTCTGAGGGTATTTTATATAAACCAGAAGATTTCGACCCGGCTAAGAAATACCCGATGATTGTTTACTTCTATGAGAAATTGTCGGACGGCCTGTACAACTATATCGCTCCAGCTCCTACACCATCGCGTCTGAACATCTCGTATTTTGTAAGTAATGGGTATCTTGTTTTCGCACCCGACATCAGTTACGAGACCGGTTACCCGGGTCGCTCGGCCGAAGAGTTTATCAACTCGGGTGTGCGCTCGCTGACTAAAAACACTTGGGTAGACAGTACGAAGATCGGTATCCAGGGACAGAGCTGGGGTGGTTACCAGGTGGCGCACCTCATTACGCGTACCAATATGTATGCAGCGGCATGGGCCGGTGCGCCGGTGGTTAACATGACCTCTGCTTACGGCGGAATGCGCTGGGAAAGCGGAATGAACCGACAGTTCCAGTATGAAAAAACGCAGAGCCGCATTGGCGCCAGTTTGTGGGAAAAACCCGATCTGTATATCGAGAACTCGCCCTTGTTCTTCCTGCCTAAAGTAAATACCCCTGTGGTGATTATGGCGAACGATGCCGATGGTGCAGTGCCATGGTACCAGGGCATTGAGATGTTTAACGGATTGAGACGTCTCGGAAAACCGGTATGGATGCTCAACTATAATAACGAAGCCCATAACCTGGTACAGCGCCAGAACCGTAAAGACATACAGATCAGGGAACAGCAGTTTTTCGACCACTACCTGAAAGGGGCAAAAGCGCCGGTATGGATGGTTAGCGGTATCCCGGCTACAGAAAAAGGCAGAAACTGGGGTTTCGATCTGACCGACGAAAAGCCCTGAGAATATTTCAGAAAAATGCTACATTGAGCAGCTCAAACTATAGCGAAAAATGGCATTAAGCAGAATATGGTCGGCATTCATCATTGTTGCGATCACTGTGGCAGCAATAAAGTGCTTCTTTCTGGGGCAGTCAGAAATATTCAACTGGATGGTAATCGGAAAGGCTGACGACCCGGCCAATCCGCTAAAGCTGGACGGTATCATTGAAACATGCTGGACGGCGGTAAACATCTGCTTAAAGCTGATCGGTATCATGGCGCTGTTTATGGGCTTCATGACTATTGCAGAACGCGCAGGAGGCATCCGGCTGTTGTCACGACTCATCAGCCCCTTCTTTTCCAAACTTTTTCCGGAAGTACCAAAGGGACATCCGGCCACCGGGCACATGGTGATGAACTTTTCGGCGAACCTGCTGGGACTGGACAACGCCGCAACACCATTCGGACTTAAGGCCATGGAAAGTCTTCAGGAACTCAACCCCCGTAAAGACGTTGCTTCAAATGCTCAGATCATGTTTTTATGTCTGCATGCCTCCGGGCTTACCCTCATACCCGTAAGCATCATTGCCGTGAGGGCCTCGCTGAACGCAAGCAACCCAACGGAGATCTTTATCCCCTGCATGATCGCAACATTTGCGGCGACCATGGCAGCCATGCTGATTGTGTCTTTCAAGCAGAAAATAAACTTGCTGCAACCGGCCATACTTGCCTGGGTAGGAAGTATTTCGGCCATTATTGCCGCACTAGTATGGTACCTTGTTGGGCTGCAGACCTCAGAATTGCAGTCCTTTTCAGGGATTTTAAGTAACGGCCTTCTGCTGCTCATCTTCCTGCTGATTGTGCTTGGGGCGGTGTACAAAAAAACTGATGTGTTCAGCGACTTTGTAGACGGTGCGAAGGGCGGCTTCGAAACCGCTATACGCATTATACCTTATCTTGTCGGGATGCTCATCGCCATTAGTATGCTGCGTACCAGCGGCACCTTTGATATGATTATCGGTGGGATGAAACAACTGTGCAGCATGCTTGGCGCTGACACCCGCTTTATCGATGGAATCCCCACCGCGCTGATCAAGCCCATGAGCGGCAGCGGCGCAAGGGGCATGATGGTAGATACGATGACCACCCATGGGGCAGATTCGTTTGCAGGTCGCCTGTCGAGCATCCTCCAGGGCTCGTCGGACACTACCTTTTACGTGGTAGCCGTTTATTTCGGCGCGGTAAGCATCAAAAATACCCGGTATACTATAGGCGCTATGCTCCTGGCGGACCTGGTGGGCATCTGCACAGCTATCGGCCTCTGCTACCTGTTTTTTGGATAGTCTGCCAGCAAATTAAAAAGTTTCACAATTTTTAATATTAATACTAATTTTATTAGCATCTTTACATCACCAAATGCTGTAGAAGATGTTATATGCTGTAGTAGATATTGAAACCACCGGAGGCTATGCATCTGCAAATGGAATTACCGAAATCTCCATCCAGGTGCACGATGGTACGGCGGTGGTCGACACCTTCGAAACGCTCATCAATCCTCTTCAGGATATTCCTCCTTATATTGAAGCATTAACAGGGATTAGTAATGAAATGGTGGCTACTGCGCCCACGTTTAAGATGGTCGCCGAACGCATTTACGGGATGCTGCATGATAAAGTATTCGTAGCCCATAATGTCAATTTCGATTATTCCTTTATCCGGCATCAACTCAGCGGTTGCGGCTACGATCTGCAATGCAGAAAACTTTGCACGGTTAGACTAAGCCGAAAACTGCTGCCCGGGCATCGCTCCTACAGCCTCGGCAAACTGTGCAGTGCGCTGAACATAGAGATTAAACAACGCCACCGTGCCGGCGGCGATGCGGCTGCGACAGCTATCTTGCTGGGCATGCTTATAGCGGCCGACCAGGAAGGTTTCATACCACAAACCTTAAAGAAAGCTTCGAAGGAGCAGGTGCTTCCACCCAACCTGTCTAAAGCACAAATTGATCGGATACCTGCTGGTGCGGGAGTATATTATTTCAAAGACAGCAAGGGCAAGGTCATTTATGTGGGTAAGGCAAAGAACCTTCGTAAGCGTGTCTGCTCCCATTTTACTGGCAATAACACCGGCAGGCAACGACAAAATTTTCTGAAAGACATCCACACCATCGATTTTGAACTATGCGGCACTGAGCTGATGGCATTTATCCTGGAAGCTGCAGAAATAAAACGGCTTTGGCCCGAGAATAATCGTGCCATGAAGCGGTATGAGCATAAGTATGCGCTGTACACCTTTGAGGATCAGAAAGGCTATATCCGTTTCGGCATCGATAAAGCCAAAAAAAATCTGACGGCGCTTTACAGCTTTAACACCTTGCTGGAAGGACATAATTTATTGCGACTACTCATCAAATCGCATTTATTGTGCGAAAAGCTCTGCTGTATACAGCGTGTGGCTGCAGCATGCACAGCACACGCACAAGGCAACTGCACCGGTGCCTGTATCGGTAAGGAATCTGCCGCAGCCTACAATGTGAGGGTAAAATATGCCATAGAAGAACTTAGGTCCATGCTGCCCTCTTTTGCACTGATCGATACCGGCAGGCATGACGACGAACAAAGCTGTCTGCTGGTAGAGCAGGGCCGGTTCTATGGCATGGGTTATATTTCCCACCATGCTGACATCGCCGAACCGGAAGCGCTGAAATCTGTCCTAAGCCCCTACCCATCAAACGATTATATTCTGAATCTGATCGTTTCTTACGCTGCCCAGCATCCGCACAAAAAGATCGCCCTCAAAGGCAGCCATATCATCGCGGAGGCCGTCTGACTATCGGATCACCGGAAACTGGGAGATACGCAGTTCCGTGCAGCCGTAGGGAATTAATGTGATCTCTTCAGTCTGCTTATCCGTCTCAAGCTGGAAGATGGTACTGAAAGGCAGCGGTCCGGCCATTTCATTATACAACTGCCAGCTCGGAATGCGCTTGGCCTTGGTTTTGATCTTTAGCGGAGCCCCTTCCTGATTCCATGGATATGCCGGAAAAGGCTTCTCGGCTTTTTCAACGATATAATTCTCCGCGAGGCGGTCGTTTTGAACATTGAGGAGACCATAGTTCCAGGGCGTGGTCGGCTTAACTTCATAATAACCTTCACCATACTCCTGCGGGTCGAGGGTATTTTTCACATAGTGCTTACCCTCGCCTATCTTCAATCCGTACACCAGAGGGCCCCGTTCTATAGATACCGAACGCTCTAACCAGGTATTTTTATAAATATGCATAGGCAAGACGAGCTCAACCACATCGCCAGATTTCCATTCACGTACTATTTTCACAATCTGGTTGCCCTTCTCTTCTTTATATACCTCACCATTGATACGGATGGTCGCGTTTTTACACCACTCGGGAATTCTCAGGTGAAACGGAAAGGTGGCCGACTTCTTCTTCAGGAAATTGATCCGGAACTTAATATCCTCATTAAACGGATAATTGGTCTCCTCAACTACACGCACGGGTATATCATTCGCCACCTTCAGCGTCACCTCACTAGGCGAGTACACCAGTGCCGCAATTCCCTTATCGGCGGTAGCGTAAAACAAGTTCTGCGTAAACTTTGGCCATCCCTGATGCATATTGGAGGTACAGCAAGGATAACCTGTAAGCACCCCATAACAAACGTCAGTTCCGTGATGGTTCACCTCAAAATTCCTGGTCTGACGCGTAGCCATCACCTGATTGGCCTGCTGAAAATACTGGTGCGTGAGAAAATCATCTGAAGCCTGTGCCGGAAGCGCATTGAACGCAATCTTTTCCAGGTGATCAGCAAAGCCAATATTCCCGGTAATTTCCAGCATACTTTCCAGGGAGAACATCATTTCTACTGCCGAACATAGCTCAGAACCCTGCGTTGGGTTGTTACCATGCAAAGCTTCGTCGCCCCCATAAAGGCCATGGGCCATGCCATTGTAGTGCATCAGATCCTGAAATCCCTTTTTCGTCGCATCCAGATATTTTTGTTCGCGGTGATGCTGGTAATAAATGATGGGCGTTTTAATACCCTGGGCCAGATTGACGCAATGAATACTGGCCGGCGTGGCAAGCAACCTGCTATTTAAGAAGGCATTGGTATAGTCGAAGGTCTGCTTATAGATCAGGTCGCCGAGCTCAAGCAAAAAGTTCTCTTTGGTAATGCCGTGGAGCCAGTACACCATCATCAGGTTGTCGCCACCCCGGTACCTTGCCCAAAACGTCCAGTTATCCAATGGTTTAGCAGGCAGTTCCTTCAGCTGATACTTAAAGTAGTTCGTCATCAGCCGGATCACCCGCTGGTCGCCCGTAGCACTGTAATATTGTTTCAACACTTTCAACATAACCATTTTAGGCCACCAATCCTGGCTATTGTCGCGCTGCATGCCGTATTCATACGGATAGTCTTTGGCGGGGCCAAAGTATCCGTCGGCCCGCTGACTTTTAATTGCCCATTCTACCCAAGGTTTAGTCTTGGCAATGAGTTCCTTATCATCTAAAATATAGGCCAGAGGCAACAGTCCGTCGAGCCAGTACGGTCCTCGCTCCCACTGATCCCCATCGCCACCCAGCCAGCCGTTTCGCTCGCCCATCACGATCGGATAAAGCTGATCAAGTTTGCCGGTAGACCCGGTTTTCTGGCGGACAAGCATTTCGCGCAGCCAGCCCTGGGGCTTGATAGCGCCGAGCGGAAGTTCTTTATAAGGGTTTTCCGATAAGGCGGAAGATTGTGCCAAAACGTTGAAGGACTGGGTGCAGACTGCCAGCAACAGTAAAAGGTATCGTTTCATGTGGTTTTTAAATGCGGTATGCATGAATACAAAATAACTGAGGTTGAATTTAATACAATTAACCCAGGGTCTCAAAAGCTATTCAATTTGTTTCAAAGCGTTGTGCCAGAGAAGTCGCACCTCAAATTGGTGGTGCCTTTTTGTACTTTTGAGTAAAGATCAGCATTGAAAAGGATACTCACCGCTACACTATTTGCTTTTATTGCCATCACCAGTAATGTGATTGCCCAGCCCTACTATTTTCGGAACTATCGCGTAGAAGACGGCTTGAGCAACAATACGATCTTTACGGTGACCCAAGACCAACGAGGTTTTATGTGGTTTGGCGGCAAGGAAGGGCTGATCAGATTTGACGGCAGCAACTTCAAAGCCTATAACGAGGCAGGCTATCCGGAAAGCGTCCGCGGGTTTATCCTAAAAATTGTGGCTGCTGGAGATGGAGCTATATGGATGGCGACCAGGGCGGGTGTATATAAATTCAACGACCAGACAGAAAGATTCTCATTGTTGAAACAGATTCCCCAGATTGAAATAGAGAAGCTCGCTGTGGACAGCCAGGCTAATATATGGGCCATTGCAGGTCGTAAGCTGTATCGTTACAAAGCCCTTCGTAAGGAAACGAAGAGATTTTCAGTCGGCCAGGACGCCGACATCGCAACTTTTAACACAAACGGAGAGGCGATGTGGCTCTGCACCACCTCGGGCTATATTTACGAGTATATAAATGATGGAGACCGCTTTGTCTGCGCGAACCCAGACCATCCCCTTGCCGCGGGCCACGGACGGATCACAACAATATACAGCGCAGGCAGCACCGTGTTTCTGGGATCAACTACGGGGTTGATCGCTTTTGATCGTCAGTCGCGAAAACACCGGTATGTCATTAGCTCCAATACGTTTGGTCAGCCAGTATACGTCAGAAACATGCTGCAGAAAAGTGAAAATGAGTTTTGGATTGCTACAGAGGCTGGTATTGTCATTTATAACCGTAAAACGCAAAGCATTTCGCGACTGACGCGAAGCTATACAGATCCTTACGCGCTTAGCGACAATGCCGTTTATAGTTTATTTAAAGATGTGGAAGGCGGCATATGGGCAGCTACGTATTTTGGAGGTTTAAGCTATTATCATCCAAGATTATCGGTTTTTAAAAAGTATTTTCCCAACTCAGCCTCAGACGCAATAAGTGGAAATGCGGTCCGTGAAATATGTAAGGATGAGTACGGGAACCTCTGGGTTGGGACAGAAGACGCCGGACTGAACAAAATTGAAAAAACAACAGGTAAAATTACCAGCTTTAGAAGTGCTCCGAAGAAAGGCGCCTTGTCATCTGATAACGTACATGGGCTGCTGGCCCAGGGAAAAGAACTATGGGTAGGGACGTTTGAACGGGGTTTGGATATTCTCGATATCAAAACAGGTAAAGTCATCAGGCATTACGGGGCTGAAAGTTCTTCGAGCGGACTAAAAACGAACTTCATCAACGTTTTATATAAAACCAAAAGCAAGATCATATATGCAGGGACGGACCGGGGACTTTATGCCTACGACCCTG
The DNA here is from genome assembly GCF_030182585.1 of Pedobacter faecalis. Lineage (NCBI taxonomy): Bacteria > Pseudomonadati > Bacteroidota > Sphingobacteriia > Sphingobacteriales > Sphingobacteriaceae > Pedobacter > Pedobacter faecalis. The sequence continues at coordinate 720,351 of NZ_JARXOW010000001.1, forward strand.
TCGCAGATCGCTTCAGGCTGACAGAAGGATTGCCTGGCGACTGTTATGTGACGACCCTGCTTGAAGACCATGAGGAAACGCTGTGGGTGGGCACCGTCCGAAACGGTGTGTTTTTTAAAGATAGATCACGTAAAAAGTGGCTAAGCTATAAACATAGTGATACTGAGGACAACAGCCTTAGCAATAACATGATATCGGATATCTTTCAGGATAGCGACCATCATTACTGGTTTGCCACGGAAAATGGAGGACTTAACTTCCTTGACAAAAACAAGAGAAGGTTCAAGAGGATTACCCTAGACGATGGATTGCCGAGCAATCTTGTTTTAAAGACGCTTGAAGATGCAGAAAAAAACATTTGGGTAACCACCTCCAAAGGTTTAGCGCGATATAACCGCAAGGCCGGGAACTGGACTATTTTTGATCAGCCTCAGGGACTTCTGACTGATCAGTTTAACTACAACTCTGGACTGAACGACAAAGGAACTTTTTACATAGGTACAATACGCGGACTCATAAGTTTTCAGCCAGCCGAGTTGCAGTCGTCCGCCACCCTGCCGCGTGTCTACATTACAAGCTTTAAGGTATATAACACTGAACTTAAGATCGACAGCAGTATATTAAAGAGATCGATAAGCTATACGGATACCGTACAACTCAGACATGATCAGTCCTCCTTCAGCATCGGTTTTTCCGCATTGAGCTTTATCGCTCCGCGGGTTAGTCAATACCTCTACAAGATGGACGGACTCGACACGGCCTGGACCTTCCTGAAAAACAACAACATAGCCCACTTCACCAAGCTGTCGCCCGGCACCTACCGTTTCCGCGTAAAGCCGGCAGCTACAGCAGATACGCTCGGCGCGGAACAGCAACTCGTGATCGTTATAGACAGGCCCTTCTGGCTCAGTAATTACGCACTCGCTGTGTATGGTGTGTTAATCCTAGGAGTGTCGACCTGGCTCATTTCCAACTACCGCAGAAAAAGCAGGGAAAAGACCGAGCGACACTTAAAACAGCTTGCGCTCAATAGAGAAAAAGAGATGTACCAATCTAAAATGGAATTTCTGACGAATGTAGCGCATGAAATCCGGACTCCCCTTACCTTGATTAAAGGCCCGTTGGAACAGGTCATGGATGAGGTTGGCCAAATGAAGTCAGTATCTAAAAGCTTAAACAACATCTCTCGCAATACGGAACGGCTAATAAAACTCAGTGATCAGTTGCTCGATTTCCGCAGAGCAGAATCTGAGCTGGCCGGCAAAACCAGTGCGCAGATTAATTTATCTGCCTGCCTTCAGGAAATCATTGATGCCTATTCCGATATGGTAGCTAAGAGCGAAATTCGGTTAAAAAGCCAACTGCAACCCGGTGTACTGGCCCGTATAGACGAAGAATCGTTCACCAAGATAGTTGACAACCTGATTGGAAATGCTGTTAAATACGCCAAGAGTGCGGTATATATTGAGTTCCAAACAGTTGAAAAGGACGCTGATTTGTGCATGAAGGTGGCTAACGACGGCTTCGTTATACCATCACATTTAAAAGAAAAAGTCTTTGAAAGTTTCTATCGCATCCCGGATACAGCACATATTTCCGGATCAGGAATAGGTCTCACTTTAGCGAGATCGCTAGCTGAATTGAACGGTGGTACACTTGTGCTGGAAACAAATGAAGCGATGAATATATTTGTCCTGAAGCTGCCGCTATGATGAATGCAACAATTCTTTTGATTGATGATAACCCGGAGATACTTGAGTTCATAGAAGATTCAATCGCTGCACATTATCAGGTTTTGAAGACTCAGCAACCCATGCTTGTTGAAGATATACTCAGAGGAAATCCAGTAGATCTGATCATCAGCGATGTTATGATGCCAGACCTCGATGGCTTTGAACTATGCCGCCAACTCAAATCCAGCATGGCCTGGTGCCATATCCCGCTCATACTGCTTACGGCAAAAAATACGCTTACATCAAGGATCGAAGGGCTCGAAACCGGGGCCGATGCATATATCGAGAAACCCTTTTCACCCCGGCACCTGCTGGCGCAGATCAAAAATCTGCTCGAAAACCGAGACACCATCCGAAATTACTTTGCATCATCGCCGCTAAGCCATTTAAAATCAACAGCGGGCAACAATGCAGATGAACAGTTTCTGGAAAGACTCAATGATGCAATCACCAGCAACCTGGACAATCCGGGCTTTGACATCCAGTCGCTCGCAGATTTATTGTGCATAAGTCGGCCCACACTCTATCGCAAGGTGCGTTCCGCCTCTAATCTTACCCTAACGGAGATTATCACTTTAGCCAGGTTAAAAAAAGCCGCAGCCTTGCTGTCGGAAGGCACTTACCGAATATCAGAAGTCGCAAACATTACCGGTTTCAGCTCGCCTAACCATTTCAGTCGCAGCTTCTTCAGGGCATTCAAAATGTCGCCAAGTACCTTCATCAAGAACCTGGAATGACCTCGCTGTATTAATGCGGCAGCCTGTCTCGTATAAGGCCGTACACCCATGTGCCCGCAATGGCACTCAGCAAAGTCACCCCAACAACCGTCGCCCCCGTGCCAATCTGCGCGAAAAGCGGCCCTGGACAGGCACCCGGTTAGCGCCCAACCGAAACCGAAAATCAAGCCGCCGTAAATCTGCCCCTTGTTAAACGTTTTCGGAGCAATCTTAATCGGTTCGCCGTAGATGGTTTTTATCTTGAACCGCTTTATTATGAAGATCGAGATCATCGCCGTAATTACGGCACTACCAATAATCCCATACATATGAAAGGACTGCAAACGGAACATTTCCTGGATGCGAAACCAACTTATCACTTCCGATTTTACGAAGACAATGCCGAAAAGCAGGCCAACGAACAGGTATTTAAGGTTCTTCATATGCCGTGGTTAAAGTGAAAGTATCAAAGGCAAAATCAAATTGCCCATGGCAAATCCGCCAATCATAAAACATATGGTAGCCACAAGCGATGGCCATTGTAAATTAGCTATGCCCATAATGGCGTGCCCGCTTGTACATCCCCCCGCATAGCGCGTACCGAATCCCACGAAAAAACCACCGACAATGATCAGAAAGAAGCCCTTCATAGTGAGCAGCGACTGCCAGTTAAAGATTTCCTCGGGAACCAGATTATCGTAGTTGGTGATTCCATATCCAGCGAGCTCTCCTGCCAAAACCGGGTTTATTTCCACCGGATCTGGATTCGGCAAAAAACTGGAAGCGATGATTCCGCCTAAAAAGATTCCGAACACGAAAAGAAGGTTCCATACCTCATTTTTCCAGTCGTATTTGAAAAAGGTAATGTCCGCAGGGATACACATCGCACAGATATGCCGTAATGATGAGCTGATACCAAACGATTTGTTGCCGATAAGCAATAGTGTGGGTACGGTAAGCCCGATCAGCGGACCAGCAACATACCAGGGCCAGGGTCCCTTCAATAGTTCCAGCATATCTTTTTCCATTGAGCTAAATATCGGAAAAATCCCCTTTCGGGCCAAGGCGCAAGGGCTTACAAAAAGTCGATCCCTACCCGCGAAATGTGCTCCAATAATTCCGTATTGTCGATGTGGTGCCCTCTAACTATTTAATATTCTAAATATCCCTTCGTTCTCGACAATCCAAAGCCCCAGGCGCTCATCTGTAATCCCTTTCTGAAGGCGATAGGTAAATACAGGCTGTCCCCCAATCATTTTAGTCTCCAGAAAACTGAAATTAATATTTTCCCTCTTCTCAAGTTTCTTTGCTACCTCAGTAATATGGGTAGACACCATAAAAAAACTGCTTTTGATCTTAGCAAAGGAATCGATAATGGAAAGCGACGCGTCATAAGCGTCCTTTACATTTGTACCTCTGAACAGTTCGTCAAAAATCACAAGCATACTCCTGCCCTCGCTAACCTTTTCAGCTACATGCTTTACCCGCTTCACCTCGGTGTAGAAATGGCTATAACCCTCGTTGAGGCTATCTGGCAGGTTTATCGTGGTAACTAATCCGTCTAGAACACTAAACTCCATATGCCTGGCGGGAACGGGTAAACCAAGATGAGCGAGATAAACACATACGGCCACAGACTTAAGAAATGTCGATTTTCCTGCCATGTTCACCCCAGTTACGAAACATACATTTTTATCCTGAGAAAAATTGATATCGTTCGTGACAGGATCCTTCAAAAATAAATGAAACGCCCCTTCAATTCTGAGGACATGTGATGTGCCGGTACTCAATATGGGATAGCTTAACCCATACATCTTGCCGGCTTTCACGACCGCGACCGACGCGTCCAGCTGGTAAATGAGTTCGAGAAGAATTTTGACCTCTTTAAGCAAACTCTTTCTGATCGTAAAATTACATCTATTTAATTGGCTGATATTCAATATGCCAGGACGGGTGTCTATCCCTGAGCGAATATTTACATCCTTCAGTAACCCTAAAACAGCATCTTTAATAGCTAAAAGCAACTCGGGAATTTCGCCCTGAAGATCATCACAAAATGCTTTAATGACTTTGATAAGATCCAGGAGCTCATGAACACCGCGAAGCTTATTGTAGCTCTCTTGGCTAAGCCCTGTAAAGTTATTGATCGCCTCCCATACCACTCCAATCTTACTGAAAGGCCTGGGCGAGCTCCTTTGGTTAACAAAATATTCAATAAAGTCGACGGCCTCCTTGTCGAAATTCAGTTTTATTTCATGCTCAAGCAAATAGGAAAACAACGCATGCCTGCTCTCCAACAGCTCTGCGTCCACCAAGGGGTTTTCAAAGATGAGCTTTAGCTTTTCACTTCCACCTAGTGTAGAGGTCTGGTTGAAATGGGAAAATACACTTTTGTCGCGCTTTTCGACCCCAAATATCTGAAGATCCCTGAAAGTTTGAGCATCAACGTCGAATCTTTTCATTAAATTTATCTGGCCGCGAAAGGATTGCCTAATCGTAAATACAAAATAAGTGCGAGAGTAAGGCTTATTATCGACATAAGTAAGCCAGTCGAGCAGTACGATAGGAAACAAGTTGTGTTCAATGATGATAGCGACAGAACAGCTAAGTTTTAGAAACGAGAAAGGGAGCCATCTTTGACTCCCTTTTCTCTGTACCCCGGAAGAGGTTCGAACTCCTGACCCACGGTTTAGAAAACCGTTGCTCTATCCAGCTGAGCTACCGAGGCATTCCCTTTAGAAGCGCCAAAGATATAAAATCGGCTAAATAAGCGCAAATCTTATTGTAAATAAAAAAGGCTGGTTTTACAACCAGCCTCTTATATCTTGCAATGGATTACTTAGTGTTTTTCTTCTCAGTAATTTCTGTACGGATTTCCTGAGCAAGTCCCTTCAGTTCCTGCATTGCCTTACGTACTCTTGTACCAGCAGCGCCATTTCCTGAGTTGTAAAATTTGTCAGCATCAGCCTCTACGCTTGCAACCAATTCTTTCAGTTTTGAAAATTTGTCCATGTCTTTCTTCGTTTAAGATTTTAATATTTTTTTAATATATCGCTCTAAAGTAATTCTTTATTGAATATAGTCCAAAAGAATATTCAACAATCTTTTTTAATTTTTTTTAACTGTTCAACATCACAATATGGCCTGTGCGGACCGACTCGTCGCATGCCAGGGCAATCTTTAAGCTGTTCACTGCGTCGGCTGTAGCGTCCGAAAGATCAGCATCGCTGCGTATCGCCTCGAGAAAGAATCGCTGCTCCCTGTTGCAAAGCTCCTGATGATCAGGCTCATCGCTTAAATCGACCCATTCGTCTGAGCGTGCAAACAGGCCATCCGCCCCTAGTTCGGCATGGTGAACCTTCAAAGATTCTGTCTTGGTATGCGCATCTATATTGTCTGAATTTCCGCTGGCTGAGGCATTTTTTGCGACAATGGAAACACTGCCCCTGGGGCCTATCACATCTTTAATAAAAAACGCTGTTTCACTCATCATCGGCCCCCAGCCTGCCTCGTACCAACCAATAGAACCGTCCTCAAAACGGATCTGCAACTGACCGTAATTATAGTTCCAGGCCGGAATATCGTCGGTAAGCCTTGCTCCGATCGCGCTCACCTGTACAGGCCGCGAACGGGTCATCTGGCACATCACATCGATATAATGTACCGCGCAGTCTACAATCGGACTCAGGCTGTTCATCAGGTTGCGGTGCACCGTCCATTTGGCGCCGCTGCTCTGCTGGTTCAGGTTCATACGCATCACCAGTGGTTTACCGGCCGACGCCGATAGCTCGATGAACTTCTGCCAGGAAGGATGATACCTTAAAATGTAGCCCACTACCAGTTTCTTTCCATTCCTGCGTGCGGCCTCAGCTACGCGTTCGGCTCCTTCTACCGTATCTGCAATTGGCTTTTCAATAAACACATGGCAGCCGGCGTCGAGAGATTTCACTGCATAGGCTTCATGGGTATCCGGATATGTCGCGATACACACGGCATCGGGTCGTGTGGCTTCAAGCGCCTCGTAGAAATCACTGAACAAGGCATAGCCGCCGCCAAGCCGGTCGTTCAGTGTCTTCTTGCTTTGGCCGGTCGATACCAGTCCGCAGATCTCAAACCCGTCTATATGGTGATAGGCTATGGCATGCGAAGCGCCCATATTGCCGCAGCCTACCACAAGTACCCGAAGGGGCTTATCCGTATTCATCTCTAAGTCCATGCTTATATACCAAGCGTCCAGCCTGCCCGGTAATTTCTCTTTACAAACTGATTTACTTCATCAAAATTGGTGACTTTCAGGTTTTGCTTATCCCACAGCAGCTTGATGTCGCGACCTGGGTAACTGATCCTTCCGTTGGCATCTCTGCGCTGCACATCAATTCCTCGAATGGCCAGATTTGCGATCAGCAGTGTTTCGGTGAGGGGACCAGCAGTTTCAAAGGGCGAACTCAGTTCCATCTTGCCATACCCAGCTATAGAGGCCTCGGCAAATTGTGCGTAATGGCCATCCTCCTGTCCGGGCACCCTGGTTATGCTCACTTTGGTTTTGTCGGATTCGTTTCTTGAAAGCGGAAGTAACTTTGGATTCATGCCATAGGTTTCGCAGATCATCTTGCCCTTTGTTCCTATAAACAACACGCCATTATCACCAAAGCTTTCATTCGGACCCAACTCCTCTGGTCGCTCCGGCTTTATACCACCGTCCATCCAGTGAAGCTGCACATCATCTTTAGCCTTTCCTGTTTTATTGAAGGTCATGATCACATGGCTGGAAGGGGGACAACTCTCAGGGAAATAGCCCCTTCTGAATTCATCTACATATACGCTGCCCACGCTGCATTCTACGCTCACCGGCGTCTCGAGCCCTAAGACCCTGAAGGGTGGCTCTACCAGGTGACAGCCCATATCGCCTAGTGCACCTGTACCGTAATCCCACCAGCCGCGCCAGTTGAAGGGTACCATTTTATCTATATAAGGTTTGTACGGCGCACTGCCAAGCCATAAATCCCAGTCTAATTCTTTTGGAACCGGCGCTGTTGTGGTAGGCCAGGCTATCCCCTGCGGCCACACCGGCCGGTCGGTCCAGCAATACACGGTATGTACCTTCCCTATCTTACCCGCGTTATACCATTCCTGTAAACGCCTTACCCCGTCGCCGGAAGCGCCCTGGTTTCCCATTTGGGTAACTACCTTATAACGTTTGGCTGCCTCAGTGAGCATCCTGGCTTCATACACATCATGCGCCAGGGGCTTCTGCACGTAGACGTGCTTGCCCAACTGCATGGCGGCCATCGCGATCTGAGCGTGCGTATGGTCGGGCGTAGACACCGTGACCGCATCAAAATTGTTCGCTTCTTTATCGAACAGCACCCGGTAGTCTTTATAGTATTTCGCTTTCGGGAAATTGCGTATAGAAGTCGCCGCGCGGCGATCATCTACATCACATAAAAAGGCTACATCTGTTTTGCCGCCTTTCACAATCAGGGAAATATCGCTCTCCCCTTTTCCCCCTGCGCCAATACCGGCAAGGAGCAGGCGGTCGCTCGGCGCCAGAAATCCTTTTCCTCCAAGAACATGTCTCGGCACGATCATAAATCCGGCTGCGGCTATGGCGGCAGTCTTAAGGAAGTCGCGGCGGTTCCTGGCCGCCTCAGGTTTGTTTGCTTCTTCTTTCATCTAGGTTTTGGTTATGTGGTATAACCAAATCTATACAAAAAGACCTGTTAATCCAACAGTCCTTTAACCAAACCCTTCCATTGCGGATACGACAACCCGATCTTGGCACTCCAGCCTACTAGTGTATTTCTGATATTATCAAGTGTATGGGTCGTGCTGGTATTAGGCACCTCGTTCCGCGCATGCTCTTCTGCAAAAACTTCCTTGCCTATGCGCTTGACCTGGAAGGTAGACGTGGCACTGTCCTTCAGAAAATGCGCGATGTTCTGATCGTCGTTCATCGGGTTTACCGATGGCCTCACCGTCATGGTCAGCACATCAACATTAGGATACTTCTGTGCACTGATCCGCTCAATCCGTACCCAGTCGTAACCGCAACCCGCCAGCGTGCCCGGGCCCGGCACATCAATACGGATATAGTCGCCGTCTACTGCCAGACGTTCGGCGCGCACCCTGGAACTGCCGATAAGCTGAAAGGTCGACATAGGAAGTTTGGCCATATTGGCCCACTGGTTTACATCGAGCATCCTGTTTTTCACCTGCTCAAAAAAAGCCATTGCCTCCTGCTCAGAATCAAATGTCCGGCGTTCCACAGCATTCATCTCCGAGCCTACCTTTTGTTCGGGGACCTCTTCTATACCATAATCCTTATCCGCTTCCATAGGCGTAAATTGTACAAATAAAACAGTTTCAAACCTTAAAGGTTTCGGAAACAGGGTTTTCAGCAACTATAACAGGTATAAAAAACAAGGCGTCCCACCTTATACGGAGGAGACGCCTTGATATACCTGTAAATATGGCTTACAAACTATTTAGCCACACTAAACTTGTAAACAGATGATGTCCTATACTGCTCTCCAGGGTTTAACACCGTAGAAGGGAACGATGGCTGGTTAGGAGAATCCGGAAAGTGTTGTGTCTCCAGCGCAAGTGCAGTCCGGAAGTCATCCTTAGCACCACCTTTAAAGACGTTCTTGCTTTGCATAAAATTACCCGAGTAAAACTGCAGACCAGGCTCCTGCGTGTAAATATCCATCACGATACCTGTTTTATCGCCTTTTACCGTAGCAGCATGCGTCATGCCCATGCCTTTAGTTCCATTAAGCACAAAATTGTGATCGTATCCGGTACCCGCCTTCAACTGCTCATTGTCCTGCTCAATACGCTCCCCAATGGTTTTAGGCGAAGTAAAATCGAAAGGCGTTCCCTTAACATCTGCATGCTTTCCTAAAGGGATAAGTGTAGTATCAACCGGGGTATACTGATCGGCAAAGATCTGCAGGGTATGGTTCAGGATTGTTCCGCTTCCCTCTCCGTTCAGGTTAAAGAACGCGTGGTTGGTCAGATTACACAAGGTCTTCTTATCAGTAGTAGCCTCATAATCCATTTTTAATTCATTATCGTCGGTTAAGCTGTAGGTTACTTTAACGTTCAGATTTCCGGGATAACCTTCTTCCATGTCTTTGGAAAGATAGGTGAGCACCAAGGTGCTGCTGTCGGGCTGCTGCGCATCCCATACTACGTATTGGAAGCCCTTTTTCCCCCCATGAAGCGTATTCTGACCGTTGTTAACGAACAGGGTGTAGGGCTTGCCGTCCAGACTAAACTTGCCTTTGGCAATGCGGTTGCCATAACGGCCTATGGTAGCACCAAAGTAGGGCTCGGTAGATTTCTCGAAGCCTTCTACACTATCAAATCCAACCACCACATCAACCAGGTTACCGGCACTGTCGGGAACAAGCAAACTCACCAGGCGACCGCCATAGTTGGTAAAGTACGCCTGCATATTATTCTTGTTCTTCAGCACGTACAGGTTTGTCCGCTTGCCGTCTATCTCCTTCTGGAACTTGCTGCTGTCGAGCTGCACGGTGGTCACAGTACTGTCGCCCTGCGCCGAAGCATCTGTTTTTGCCGGCTGATTACAGCCCGCTGCTGCAAGAACAAGCGCTGCTGCTAAAATGGTGTTTAGTGTTCTTTTCATTACAATGAGGTTTAAATATTTGGCACATCGATATGGCCGATGAAGGATGCTAAATTAAAACAATTCTACTAACGAGCAAAAATGCGGCGTATATTTACGTTTGTGTTGTAACATGACTAAGAAATTATGAAGATAGCTACCTATAATGTAAACGGAGTAAATGGCAGACTGCCTGTGCTTTTGCGCTGGCTTAGTGAAGCGCAGCCTGATGTGGTTTGCCTGCAGGAACTAAAGGCCCCGCAGGAAAAGTTTCCCGAGCAGGCCATTAAAGATGCTGGCTATCACGCCATTTGGGCCGGACAAAAAAGCTGGAACGGTGTGGCTATTCTATCGCGAAACGAGGACATTCAGGAGATCAGGCGCGGACTGCCCGGCGACGATGAGGATCTTCAAAGCCGCTACCTGGAAGCATCGGTGGGCGGGATACTTGTCTGCTGTCTGTATTTGCCTAATGGCAACCCGGCCCCCGGACCGAAGTTCGACTATAAACTGGCCTGGTTTGAACGTTTCCGGCTTCATGCGGCGCGTTTGCTGGAGACGGGACTTCCGATCGTGATGGCGGGCGACTATAACGTGATGCCTACCGATCTGGACGTGTACAAGCCGGAGCGATGGGTAGATGATGCTTTGTTCAGACCGGAAACCCGTGCTGCGTTTAAGGCGGTTACCGATCAGGGCTGGACAGACGCCATCCGTAAACTTTATCCGGATGAGAAAATCTATACCTTCTGGGATTATTTCCGCAATGCCTACGGACGGGATGCCGGACTGCGTATCGACCATTTTCTGCTCAGTCCGCAACTGGCACCGCGACTTACAGAGGCGGCGGTAGACCGCCACGTTCGGGGCTGGGAGAAAACCAGTGATCACGCTCCGGTCTGGATCAAAATTACGTAGAAGTACGAAAGCCTTTCTGGTATTTGTAATAAAACTTACGGGAATCTCTATTTGTTATTACGTAAACATCAACGTATTAACTATGGAAAATTTAAGAGATTATTTACCGGAAAACCTTAGTGGTAAAAGGATATTGATAACCGGGGGCACGACTGGCATCGGGCGTGCTGCAGCGATTTTACTGGCGTCGGTTGGCGCAAGGGTCATGATATTCGGTCGTAACCAGGAGCCACTTCAACAGACGTTGCAAGAGATCAGTTCGCTGGAGGGTGCAGGCGAATGCTTAGGCTTTACCGCCGATGTGGCCCACGCGGATGAGATTGAACGAATTTTCTCGGAGGCTGACAGTAAACTGGGGGGACTGGACATCCTGGTAAACAATGCCGCTCTTGCCTTCCAGGGCATAAGCGAAGGAAATTATTCCGACTGGCAATACATTGTGCAAACGAACTTGCTGGGTTATATGGCCTGTACGCACCAAGCCGTCAAGAGACTTGAAGCTAATGGCGGCGGCCATATTGTAAATATCGGATCTATGAGCGCCGACGTTCGTGAAGATGGAAGTTCCGTTTATGTGGCTACGAAGTCGGCCATACAAGGCTTCTCGGAAGCATTGAGAAAAGAGGTCAACAAGAAAGGCATCAAAGTAACCCTTATAGAACCTGGGGCAGTAGGCACCGATATGCAGCCTAGTTCGGCCGAGGAGCAACGGGATAAAATAGAAAAATTAGAAATGCTGAAAGCCGAAGACATCGCCATGAGCGTGCTGTATTGTTTGGCACAGCCAAAACGATGCGATATAGTGGACCTTAAAATAAGACCACATTTACAAATGATTTAAAGTATATGAGTAAGTTACCGGTAACAGCCTGGGCCGCCAATGCGCAGGACGACCTGCGTAGTACGGCTGCAGTGGTACAAAAAACCCATGCGGGCATAAACTTTGAATGCTACCTGGCCAACGATTCTTTGTGGCTGGTTGCCCAATGGAAAAGCGGCGGGAAAACCGCCTTCCGAATGGCCTTTGCACCGGCCGACCATCTCGGTCTGGACGATCTCAAGCATGGAGACAACGAATACACTTTTAAATTAAGTTCTTCGTCCCTCAGCTATGTGGTTACGCTCGAATTTCCGGATCCTACCCAGCCGCTCTTTCACTACAGTGCTAAACTTACCCCGGCCACAGACCTGCTTATTCCATACTGGCCAAAGGATATTCTTCCTTTACAGAAAAATGGCAACATCAAACAATCGGGCGGTAAGATACACGCCGCGCAGGTAGGCACCAGATCTGGTATATTGCACTTTACCCTTGAAAAACCGGCAACAGGCTCTGTTTTTTATTTTCAAAATCTTTCTGCACTGAACGATTACTGTGAAGCCACCAAAACATCGGCTGGCGGCATGGTGGGCGGTGTGTGGCCTGAACTTGGTTTTTCGTTGCCGACCAGCATGGAAGAGCCACTTCCTGCCGGAAAAGCTGTTGTTGTCTCCGACGCCTATGTGACGCTTAGTAACGAGGTACCCACTACAAATGTTAAAATCTGCAGGGCATACCTCGACAGCCTGGCTACCATTTATCCGCTTATTCCCAAGCCGGAAACGAAGTATCACGACTGGCTTGAGATTGGGGAAAAGGGCTTGGCCGACCTGGTTTCACATAAAGGCTGCTGGACCTTTGCCGACGGGAATCCCTATCTTAATGCCTATGTGAGCGATTATAAATCGCCGCCCGAAATAATGGTACAGTTGGCTGTACTCCTGCCGATGATAGAATATGGCGGTTGGAAGGGAGAAGAAATAGCGTCTATTAAGCTGGTTAAAGCAGGATTGTGGTCATTTTACGATGAAGGTCTGGGTACGATAGTGAGATGGTTGCCAGCTCTTGAAGGCAACCTGGACCGTTCGGAGGAGCAAAAACAGGAAAGGATGATGGACTCCTGGTATTTACATCATCCATTGATGAACCTGGCCAGACTGGCGGTATACAAGGATAAAGATGCAGAAGAGCTGCTGCTCAAATCGATTGATTATGCCATTAAGGTTGCCAAACGTTTCAAATACGAGTGGCCTGTATTTTACCGCATGGATACCCTGGAGGTAGTTAAAGCAGAGACTGAGCCGGGAGCCGGCGGAGAAAAGGATGTACCAGGGGCCTATGCCAAGCTTATGATGGAGATCTGGATGATCACAAAAAATAAAAGGTTTCTTAATGAAGCAAAGCGAGCTGTTAAAAAACTGGATAAACTTAGCTTCGACCTCTTTTACCAGGGAAACAACACCGCCTTCGCTGCCGTTGCCCTGCTCCGGCTTTACAAGGAAACGGGCGACGAACACTACCTCGACCTAAGCTACGTATGTATTGCTGCTATAATGAATAACGTACAGCTTTGGGAATGCAACTATGGGAACGCGAAACACTACCCTACTTTCTTTGCAATTTTCCCGTTGCGCGATGCCCCGTATACGGCAGCCTATGAGGAGCAGGAGGTTTACGCTGCCTTGCACGGCTATCTTAAAGAGGCGGCCGAACTGAAACTCCTACCGTCCGTAAGCTTACTGCTTTCCGAAATGGTGAAGTACGTTATTACGCGCATGCCTTACTATTACCCGCCAATGTTGCCTAAAGAGCTCCTCAGTGAAGAGGTTAAAACAGGCGAAATTGATCCCAACCTTTGGGTAGCCTTGGAAGACTTACAGGACGGATGGAACAAATCGGGTACCGTGGGCCAGGAAGTATATGGAGCGGGTATCGCTTTTGGAGTTTTGCCGCGACAATATTTTAAGGTTAATGGCGAAGACTTTCTGATTTTTGTCGATTATCCACTAAAAGCCTTTCGCGTTTCAAAAAAACGCGTAACACTGCACACAAACGGTAGTGAACTGCTTTACTGCCGGATGAGGATAGTCTTAAAGGGAAATGAGAAAAAGAATTACAAGTTAAAAGTAACTACGGGAAAAGGCAAGCAAATCCGCGAACTAAGTCCCGCAAAACGAGACGACGGATTAGAGTACCAGCTTACCGGAAATCAGCGCGTTAAACTTGAATGGGAATGATCCCTCCATGCTAGGCCATAAAAAAGGCGTCAAATCTGACGCCTTTTTTGATAATGTAACAAACTAACTAAGGTGCAACTACAGCCTGAAGTTCCGTTGCGTGCTGCAAATGAAGTTTCAAAGCAGGCAATTTCGCTCCAGCCCAGTTTCTCAAATCACCATCAGCCACACCCATTTCTGCGCTAGCCGTAGTAAACAAACCGACAGCGTCGCTATGTGATAGCACCATGATACGAGCAAATTCTCTATCGAATTCAGCACCGGTAAGCGGTGTAAGCATATCCATTAAATCCTGTTCTTTCGTAAGGATCTTTTCAGGAACGCCCCATTCCTTCTGAGAGGCAAGACTGTGCAACTCATCACCTACGGCTGTGTGTTCTTCCACCATCATCTCGCCGTATGCTTTTACAGCAGGGTTTGAACCTCTCTCGATAGCGAGTGCTCCCGCCTGGATTTCAAACATGTTACTGCTTGATGCTTTAGTAACAAAATCCTGATTGCTCATGGCAAAGTCGTTATCATCGTCATCTTTGCACGACGAGAGTGAAAATACAGCTAGTGCAGCTGCGAAAAGCATAGTAAAACTACGCATTTTGAAATTTAGATTTGATATAAACATAATTTTTAATATATTTTATATGGTCAAAAATGCAATTTTCTATAATAACCCGTTAGATCTTTAAAAGTTTCAACTATTTCACAAAAAACACAAGAACTGTACCTAAATTACTTGGCTATCTTACCAAATACCTTTGGCGCTTTCGGCCTTAAATAAAAAACCCCACTGAAAATCAGCAGGGTTTACAGAGATGATTTATGTATAAACAGGGATTTTAGGCGGTTGCACCCATGTTAGCTTCCGACATCGCAATTTCGGTAAGCAGCACGTCTGTCTCCTTTTCCTCTGCCAGCGTAGCTGCCAGAAGCTCTTCAGCTTCCGTATGCTCCATTAACTTAGCGTAAGTTACCAGGCATCCGTAGCTTGCAATTTCATAGTGCTCTACTTTCTGAGCGGCCGAAATCAAGGCTGCATCAAGCACTTCTGGTTGATCTTCGAAACTTTCAAGAATTTCGTCAGCTTCGCTCAGCAAGCCTTCCATTGCCTTACATTTTTTGCCCCTGGCGGTTAAGCCCACAGCCTGAAAAACTTGTTTTAAACGTTCAATTTGTCCTTCAGTCTGCGCATAGTGCGTTTCAAATGCAGTTCTTAGCTTTTCGCTGCCTGCAGCCGCAGACAATTTCTTAAGTCCTTTTAATAATTGCTTCTCTGCACCAAGCATATCTCTAAGCTCGTCAACGAATAACTCGTGAAGATGTGCATTCGGCATGTCTTGAGATTGTTTTGAAGTTGCCATAGTCTTATGTTTATGTTCTTTATAAATAGATTTCTGGCTATACTACAAGCGCACGCAACAAATGTTTAACGAAATATAAAAATACGTAGGAATACGTATGGTCTATTTTTCCAGTTCCAGCTCACCGGATGGGCGCTTCATCTCGCCTCTTCCCTTAGGCGTTCCAAACACCGGGTTTCCTTTGGCATCGAAAGAAAACTTTTGCAGGTAAACCTCCCTGTTGTCCCAGCCCCCGCCAATAGCAGCCTTAGAATGGTAATAGATCCAGTATTCGCTGTCATCGGGCGAGGTGGTCATGCTGGCATGCCCTAGTCCGTGTACGGTAGCTGTGCCCTGAAACACTGGCTGACCGTGTTTTACCCATAACTTAGGATCTAGCAGGTTTTTAGCGCCGGGACTAAGCCGTAGCTGACCCAGTTTGTAATGTTCGGTCCAGGACCCCCGGGTAGAATAAATGATGAATACATCTTTACCATGCTGCAAGATTTGCGGACCTTCCTGCAGGATGATATGGTCGCCTTTCTCCCATTCGAGCTCAGGTTTAGATAGCAACACCCGTTTTCCCGCAAGCGTCCATGGATTTTTCATTTCCGCGATGTATAAGTTTTGGTTCACATCGTGATGGTCGTGCAAAGCCTCCCAGCCCGACCATATGGCATAAAGTTTACCGTCATGTTTTAAAACGGTCATGTCTATAGCCCAGCAATTGTCCTTCTTCATTCCAGGATCGTCGCCGGTATATAGCATTCCTTTATCCGTGTACGGGCCAAAAGGGCTATCACTTTCGAGCACACCAGCACGCTGGGCATAATACGGCGCGCCCCTGTGTACAGATCCGGCATAATAGATATACCACTTACCGTCTATATGATGAATCTCGGGTGCCCAGAGATTATAGCTGTTCCAGGCATCCTTTGGCGGCGTCCAAACCACTTCAGTTTTCTCAAAGCGGGTAAGAAAACGCGACTCCGTAACCGCAAAACCCCCACCCCTGTTAAAAATAGTATAGTATTTGCCGTTATGTTTTGTTACAAAAGGATCAGCACCCTTGCGCAAAGGGTTTACAAAGGTTTCCTTCCCAACGCCATTGGCCTCTGATGAGGTGTTACCTATAACCTGTGCGTAAGCCGACGAACAGCAGAGTGATGCCGTAAGCAGAAAAATAAATGTACTTTTCATTCGTGTGTATTTGTGTGTGTACGGGGTTAAATTTACAGGTCTTATTCCAAAAACCCGCATTTTCTTTTGTACATGACAGCGGTTAAATGGCGGGGATAAGTATAACCTGGTCCAACATTTCTTCGGGAATAATCCGGGGCTTGTTCGCAAAAAGGGTACCTTTTGTGGACTATTCCCGAAGAAAACCCGGATTAATCCCAGATTTTGTGGACACTTGGTAGCAGCAAAGGCACGGGAAAATCCGGGTATGGAAACAAAAAGACCAGTCAGAATAACTGACTGGTCTGATAGTCGGGATGGCAGGATTTGAACCTACGACCTCCAGCACCCCATGCTGGCGCGATACCGGGCTACGCTACATCCCGAACATTGGCAAATAAAGCACTTATGCGGCGCAGCACAAATGTATAAATGTTGGGCAAAAAAACCAATTATTGATATTCATTGCTGTTAAATTTTGTATCCAGCCAGGCAATGTGGTTGGTTAAGAAATCTTTAAGATATTTTACGTCGCCCGTATACCATCCCGAAACATACATTTCCAGATACGATTGCTTCTTCAGAATATCCCATTTTGTAAAATTCCTGACCTGTGATACGGCAAGTCGCTTTTCAATTACCGGAACGAGATCGGGAACTGCCTGAATCTTGGGCTTGAGCTCATTCCACCTGCTCCTGATCCGCTGCCTGAAACTGCGGTCGGTCATCAGTTGCTTAAACCATATCTTAGGTTCAAATGCATGATCGGCCATTAAGCCGTTCACCTGATTGCCCAAACGGTTGTCGTTGTTGGCCGCTTTATCAAAATCCCATATAGGGCCCACATAAATCTTATCGTTATCTTTCTTCTTGTACATGTACGTACTCCGGAAAGCATCAGGATTGCCAATCACCTCGTTCACAATATAAAAATCGACATAGCTATCCACATCGAAATACTTGCGGTAACCATTTTGCGGATCGGTATACTGATCTCCGTACATGGCATCTTCCAGCTTTTGGAAATGCGTCTTTATATAGTCTTTTTGCTCGCTGGTAATTTCGTCTTCATCCGGGTACTTGATCACAAAAGGCATACGCTTAGCGGTATGAAAGTAGACCGGCTCGCCGGTAGCAAACAGGTCCTGCTCAATTAAGTAACCGCCATCCTCTACATCTACCCGGTACCCGTCTTCCTTGATCTGCTCCACCAACTGATACGTACCCCGGTAGTCGCCATTCAGATATACCTCAACCCAGCGGGAGTCGGGCGTAAATTCCCTGCCGATGTTCCGGCTTAGCGTAAAGGCCAGTTCATTGCGCATCAGCGTTTTATCGGCATAATTGGCAAGCAAAACCCAGTGCCTGTTTTCGCGCATACCGAGCAACGATGCCTTCTTTTCCAGTTTAATGCGGTAGGGCTTCTTTGGCATGTCGTTCCAGGTAGAGTTGCCCCGCCCCTTAATTTCCGTTTTACCGTCAAATGCCACATCCTTGAAATTGCTTACAATTTTGATGGTACCGTTTACATATACATCTTTACTGTTTATAGGTGCACCATTGGTATTGATGTAAAGCACTGAAATACCATTGTCGGTAAACTTTACCGTATACGTTTTTTTAGTACCGTCTTCTGCCAGCACGGTGTAGTCGAGCTTGTTGCTGAAGTTATTGGCCGTTACGCCGCTCGACTGTTCGAGCGCACCGACTTTGATTCCGACGCCCTCATACTCAAATTCGGGTATAAGTGAAGTAATATTGGTTCCAGCAAAAGCTCTTGCGTAAACGGTGTCTCCGATTATTTCACCCTGCACGTCGTGCACAAGCACAGGATTTTTGTCCGCCTTAAACACAATTGATTTCAGTGTTTTGTCGCTCTTCAGCTCAACAACTGGCTCTTGAGGTTTCTCGTCTTTCTTACATGCCGAAAGAAAAACCAGAAAGAAAAACAGGTGTTTTATACAGGTTCTGTTCGTGATCATAAATCGTATATTTGGTTATATTTCAGGGCGTTCTGGCCCGTTAAATAGTCAATATACAAAATAAAGTTCGAATTGCGCGGCCCTACCACCCTATTCAGGTTACACTCAGCAGGAAGCTTGATGCTTTCCTGCTGATACCGATACCTAATTGTTCTTTAATCCGAAGTGCCTGAAGATAGCCTGCTCACCTGTACCTTTAGCTACGATGCCTGCGCGATAGCCCATGCCCCATGGCGCATACCTGGAAGCATTGAAATCAGTTGAATACAGCTTAACCCAGTCAGATTCTTGATTTTTATAGAAGAAATCGATGAACTTGCCGTTGTTGCTGATCTGCATTTTCAAATCAATGGTGCCCGACAATGACTCGTTGCTTTGCTTCAGGACCTCATACTTTTTGTTCAGGTTATTGAACACAACAAACCCTTGCTTGGAGGCAGCGATGCCGATGCCGCCGAGTTCTCCGGGCCATTTGCTTTCAAAGATAGCACCGCCAAGGCACACACCGGCTGTAGCTCCGGTTACTTCCACCTCCGCCGTAATGTCGAAGTTAACGGTCTTGATGTACTGTCCAAGGAATGTGCCCAGCTCGTGATTGTCGTTGCCTGCAGTCAGGTGAAGCCCTTTATCGAAACTCATCTGCGGTTTCTGCAGTTTGGATGGCCATTGCCAAACCAGGCTTAACTGATTGTCTTTACGGAAGTCGTTATAGAAATCGAGTTCTTGCTTAGGCCGGTTGGCCACAGTGGCATTGTGCAGCACCGGCCAGCCATCGGCACCCATTTTGAGTTCTTCAATGATACCTTCGCGACCAACAAACACATCGTATTCTTTGTTAAAGGCGTGGTAAAGCATAAACAAACGGTTGTCGGCCGATTGTACTACGGTACCATGACCAGGGCATCTCCAGCGGTCGTTGCTCACCATCACCGGGTTCTTTTCGTACTTCTCCCATTTACCTTCGGCCAGGTTGCGTGTGCGTGCAATACCCGTTTTGTAATTGCAATTGGCATCGCAACATCCGCCGACAGCGTACAAGCTGTACACGTATTCGCCTAACCTGAAAAAGCAGGCGCCTTCTACCAGGGCTGTTTCCCAGGGCTGGCTGTTGGTGTAAACTTTGCGTTTGGTACCGAGCAACTTTGTGCGGCTTTCGTTGATTTCCTGCACCCATATCCAGCTTTCCTTGCCGCATCCGTTACCGTCGTTCTTCCAGAACGCGTATATTTTACCGTTATCCTGAAACTCGAAGGCATCGATTGCTCCACAGTCGTCCTCAATGATCACCGGACCGTTGTCGGTAAACTTGCCAGTCTCGATCTCATCGGCATCTATCCAGGCAATACCGCATTGCAAACCCGGGTTGCCATTTACTTTCCTGTTGTGCGCGGTATAATACGCATAAATCCGGTTTTGTTTGGCATCGTAGGCGAGCTCTGAAGCCCAGAAGTTATTCTCGCCCCATTGGTCTTTCATGTCCTTGAAACCTCCCGGGAATACATGGTTTACCAGCTTCCAATCGCGCAAATTGGTGGATTTATATATGGTAAAATAGGGCGCCCACTCGTTGGTAGTAGAGGTAGCGTAGTATACCTTCCCTACCCGTATGATGGAAGGGTCAGGGTTATCTCCAGGGAGCGCAGGATTTACCAGTGGTACAGGCGCAGTTGTCGCTGAATTGCCCGTATCCTGCTTTTTTAGTCCGCATGAAAATAACGCCAGGGCAATAAATGCCGATGCAGCGGAGAATTTAATGTTTTTCAAAGTCATGTTTATGAGTAAGTTTCAAATCTAATGCTTTTTCTGAACTACCGGCCATCCGTCTTCCCAGAATAGCTTCTCGATGCCGAGACGCTCATAGCTGTCGGTATAGCTGTGGAATGCCATGTAATCGATCCCGTCAAAAGTGTAGGCAGAATTGTGTCCTCTTGCGTATACTTTGCGGTCGGGACCAGTATCGCCGCCCAGCACCAGCGTACCACCATTCTTGGCCATGCTCTTGCCTTCCCGGTCGAGATACGGGCCTGTGATCTTTTCGGAACGGCCGACCCGGATATTGTAAGTGCTGTTTGCACCTGCGCAACAGGCATCCCAGGACACGAACAGGTAATAGTATTTTCCTTTCTTAAAAATGAAAGGCGCTTCCACTGCCCCGTTGCCCACCTCCTCGTCAGTATATTTAAAGTCGCGCGGCCGAGCTGCTATGGTATGCCAGATCTGCGGCTCGGCAGGTGTCTTAAAATCACTCCCGAGTTTAACAAGCTTGAGGCCATTCCAGTGTGAGCCAAAGCTTAACCATGGCGTACCGTTCTCATCTACAGTAAGGTTTGGATCGATCGCGTTCCAGTCGTCGCGGCCGGTGACTGACTGAACAACCATGCCCTCATCTACCCATTTATAATCCTTAGAAGTCGGATCAAGCGTTTTATTGGTCGCCATCCCAATGACCGAGGTATTTTTACCGAAAATAGATGTGGCATAATACAGGTACCATTTGCCGTTATGAAAGCTCAGATCGGGCGCCCAGAAACCAAGGCCTTTAAAACCGGGTAATCGCTGCGCCACCCATTGGGGTGCTTCGCTAAACACTGACGGACGTTTTTCCCAGGTCTTCATGTCTTTAGACGACCATACCTGTATGCCTCCCCCTGTGAAATACACATAATAGGTATCGCCTTCTTTGGCCATACAGGGATCCCTTACACCCGGATCGGTAGTCACATCACCCAGCTTAAATCTGCCCCTGCTTTGTGGGGTTCCGGTGGGTTGTTGCGCATAGAGCGACATGCTGAAGGACAGCAGCATGGTTAATAAAACAAGCTTCATTTGTGTTCTTATCTGGTTAAATAAGCTGGCAATATAAGCATAGCCTTCGTTAAGTTACAAAATTCTGACGCAAAAGCGGCGCTATAAAACATACCAAGTGGTATCTTTGGCTCATGACCATGTCGAAAGCTGCGGCCACAAAACAAGCGATCTTAGCGAAGTCCCTGGAACTCATTTACCGGAAGGGGTATCATGGCACCAGCATTGACGATATCATTAAGACGACCAATGTAACTAAGGGCGCCTTCTTTTATCATTTCAAATCGAAAGAAGAAATGGGCCTGGCCATCATCAACGAGATCTTCTACCCGCAGGTAATGGATGGACTCGGAAGGCCGCTGAGCCAGGGTGAAGATGTCACTGAGGGGATATATAAGATGCTGC
Organism: Pedobacter faecalis; assembly: GCF_030182585.1. Taxonomy (NCBI): domain Bacteria; kingdom Pseudomonadati; phylum Bacteroidota; class Sphingobacteriia; order Sphingobacteriales; family Sphingobacteriaceae; genus Pedobacter; species Pedobacter faecalis. The sequence goes on from NZ_JARXOW010000001.1 coordinate 742,113, forward strand.
ATACATTGCTGTTCGACGATTCTGTTTTCAGGGTGGAATACGGTTGCCCTGTGGTAAATCTCGTTGAGGAAATGTCGCCAGTAAGCGAAGCATTCAGAAAGGCCTTAGGCCGACTGATGCAGCGGGTTGCGGAGGCTCTGGAATCTGCGCTCCTTGGGGCGCAGAAGAATGGTCAGATCAGGGCTGATGTGGATACCAAGGGGGTGGCGACTTTCATTCTAACCGGTTACAGTGGTGTCAGAAACCTGGGGAAGGTTTTGGGAAGAACTGCCTATACGGGTTTCCTGAAAGAAATGAAAACGTATTTATCTCGATTAAAATAAGCATTTTAAAAAATTTTAAAAAAAACATACCAATTAGTATCTTTCATGATGTACGAACTTTTACTCCCGCTCCATTCCTTGTTCAGATGGCTTGTTCTTTTCAGTCTCTTCTGTGCCGTTTTTACAGCGCTTTTCGCCTATGTAAAAGGCTCACCATTCAGCAAATGGCATAATAGCCTTCGCCATTGGACAGCGACAATTGCGCATATACAGCTAATGCTGGGTATTTTGATCTACACGAAAAGTCCGCTGGTTAAAGCATTTTTTTCTGCGCCGGCCGACCATGGCGGTCGTGCAGGCTTCTCCTTTTTTGCGGTTGTACATTTGGGGCTTATGCTGTTAAGTATTGTCTTGATTACCATTGGCTCTGCAAAAGCGAAAAGGCAACAGGAAAGTGCTGAAAAATTCAAGACGATGTTGGTCTGGTTTTCCATTGCGCTGCTGATCATTCTGGCAGCCATTCCCTGGCCATTTTCACCATTGGCAAGTCGCCCCTATTTCCGAAACTTTTAAATGCAAAACGATATGATCAATTTTCTTAAAACCCCAATTGGCCGGCTTCGCCTGATCGGATACCTGGAAGGCATTTCACTCCTCGTCCTGGTGTTCGTTGCGGTTCCGCTGAAATATTTTTTCGACTACCCGGACCTGGTGAGGGCACTCGGTCCGATACACGGGGCGCTGTTTCTGCTTTTCCTGTATTCTGCCATTAGCGTGGGTATAGAAGAAAAATGGCGTTTTAGAGAAACGACCTGGAAGGTGCTGCTGGCATGCCTGATACCTTTTGGAACTTTTTATATAGATAGATTTATCCTCGGGAAGTACCGGTCTCTTAAAACCTGAACGTGGTGAAGCGGGTGGCCGGCGATAATGTAAGCCAGCGCAAGGGTCGAATTAATGATATTGCTGCACAGGCCTGTACGACGCAACATGGGTTCGTCGAAGCTGCTGAAGAGGGCTATGGTACTTTGTCTTACCAAGTCAACTTCATGCAGCAGATCCTCGATAGTACGCTGACTGGCATTGGTGTGTATAGCAAAGTTCTCTTCATCAAAGCCAGGCAAAGCCGTCTGATCGTTACGGGCAATGCGAAGCGCCCGGTAACTTAGTATGTGTTCAGTATCGATCAGGTGCTGAAGGATATCTTTTGCCGTCCACTTTCCAGGCGCATAGACCTGGTCGCCCAACTGTTTCAGCTTCACCAGGTCATCTGCGCGGAATATACTCCGGTGCCTCTGCAACACTTCCGATACCGGCACGTCGTCTGCGAACCGGATATATCCTTGCTGCCATTCATGTATCGGGTGAATTGCTGTGATGTCTGCTTTTGTCATACACAAAAATAAGCATACAATTTTGTTTTGGCCGCAGAACGTTCACAGTTATGTTTAACTAAATTTATTAGTTATTAAAGATGATTTTATACTAACTATATTAGTTTAAATGATATATTTGGGTCCACTATTTAACAACACTTGTATGTACCGAAATATTCACGATTTTCTGGAGAACTGGAAATACGAAACTGAAAGCACGCTTAAATTACTTAACCACATTACTGAGGAAACCCGTGCAACACTAGTCCATGAACACGTTCGTTCATTAGAACGCCTTGCCTGGCACTTAACCCAAACGATTACCGAAATGGGGCATAAAGCGGGTTTATTTGCTGAAGATCCGTTGGAGCATTTGCCCGTGCCAGGGAGCTTTACCGACCTGATTTCGGTCTACGCAGACTACGCGGCTCAGATCGCCAAGGCCATACCTCTAAAGTGGACAGATTCTGTCCTCGCCGAGAAGGTAAATATGTATGGCGACGAATGGACTAAAGGAACCGTTCTGCATATTTTGATTACGCATCAGTCTCATCATCGCGGACAAATGACAGTTATTATGCGAATACTTGGTTTACCGGTTCCTGGTTTATACGGCCCGTCAAAAGAAGAATGGGCAGAGATTGGAATGACTGCTCCTGAGTAGTCGTCGCTAGCGTTGTGATCAAAAACTAAAAGGCCTTAAATCGTTGATTTAAGGCCTTTTTAATAGAATTTGACTTCTATTTTGTCGGGGTGGCAGGATTCGAACCTACGACCTCCACATCCCAAATGTGGCGCGATACCGGGCTACGCTACACCCCGAACTGGTATCGTCTTTATGACTTTCTTTTGAATACCTTCCAGGTATTTTGTCGGGGTGGCAGGATTCGAACCTACGACCTCCACATCCCAAATGTGGCGCGATACCGGGCTACGCTACACCCCGAACTGGTATCTTTTCTTTCCAAAGCTTGTCGCTGTGGAGCGCAAAGATATGAAAAAAAGATCTCCGTACAAATATTTATCAAAAAGGCCGGAATTTTTATATATCCGGCCTTTTTGATATTAATCTTCGCTGGTGAGTTGCCTATTTGCTGGTAATTTTACGGATAAAATCGACCTCCTCCTTTTTATAAGGTGTGCCGTCCGTATGGAAGATATCATGAAACCAAAGCGGTGGCTCCGCGGTGTAAGTTTTTGTCCAACTGTCCCATGGATAAATGGTCTGGCTTTTTCCGTTTACGAAGCCCCAGTTGATCATGCCAACATTGTGCTTTTTTGCGATGGGCAAAAAGCCTGCGAAAGTACTGCCGTTGGGACGTGCCATGTATTCGGTACAGATAATGGGACGCTCATATCTCTGCAACCATTTGATGCGCATTTCGAATTCATCCGGATTGCCATAGTTGTGGAAGGTTATGATGTCTGACTGTTCAAGCTGCAACGCTTCAATGGGTTTGAGCTTGCTTTCCTCCGACCAATCGCCTGCCCATACACCTGAAGTAAGTGGCTGAGATGGCGCCACCGACCGCGCCCAGGCAAAGGTCTTGGCAAGCAAAGGGATGATCAACTCTACTTTGTTTGGAATTTCAACCTTTTCGTACGAAGGTCCCGTCATGTTCTCAGGTTCGTTCCACAAATCCCAGGCTAGAATACGCTGGTCATTTTTAAAGCGTGTAAGGACTGCTTTAACATACTTTTCTAGCCTTGGGTATTGGGTTGAATCTTTAAGCGCTAGCTGACCTGGACTCTGAACCCAGCCAGGGTTATGGGTAAATGGTTTGGGTGGAGCCTGCTTTCCCAACTTAGGAAAAGGATCCCAGCAGGAATCGAAAAATACAAGCACCGGCCTGATTTGATGTTTCGCAGCTATATCCAGAAAGGTATCCATGCGCTTTAAAAAGCCTGAAGGATCTTGCAGATACAGCAAATCATGAAGATAAACGCGAGCGGTATTCATACCAATTGATTTAGCCCAGCCAAGCTCCCTGTTGATAGTTACGGTGTCAAAGGACTCTGCCTGCCACATTTCTAACTGGTTTACCGCCGTGCTTGGAACGAAGTTGGCGCCTACAAGCCAGGGCTGCTTGTCGTACCAGGCACTAGCCTTCTCTTTTGTCCATTTTACATTTTGTGCTTCAGATGATTTCACGGTAGAACAGCTCTGCATGAAAAGCAATAGCGCACATAGCAATGGAACAGTAGTTTTAAATAGATAATTCATAAAAAATAGAGTTTATAAAAATTGGATTCATTTGTTGTGATTAATTAGCCTGCCCTTAATCATCCACACCTCTGTTTTGCTGGAGTAGGCATTTGTGCTCGCCACAGCTATAATGGTATCGTCATTAAGTATGACGAGACTGTTCCACAGACAGGATTTATTCGCAGGTATAAGAAATGGCACGGATTTGTGCGTAAAGTTTTCCGCATTAGCATCTCCGATAACCACCTTCATGTCGGCAAAATTCATGTTGTTGGTCCGTCCTTCCGTACCTTGATAGGACATGATGGTCTCTCCGGTACTCAGCTGCCGCAGATACGGTGCTCCGGCGTATAGATCATCTGCAATTCTATCAGCTAAAGCATAAATTCGGTTGGGGCTGACTGCCCCGACCGGACTTGCCCATGTACCGTTAGCCCTGTTTTTGATGATGTAAGGTTTAAAGGTATTTACAGCATTGTCTTCGATAGCTACCGCAATTCCGGCACCGTTGCGAAGCATCAAAGGAACCGGCATACCGTCTCTCCTCCCTGGACGAAAACTAACAACCTCCGGACTGGTAGTCCAACTGTCGCCATGATCTGCGGAGCGGAGCATGGAGATGTTCTGCTCGTCTGAGTCGGTATAAGGCCCTTCATTAGCAAAATATACCTGTATTTCCCCATCAGGAAGTTGAATTGCGGAGGGCTCCCAGCACCCGTTCTTAAACTCATGTCCTGCCTCATACAGAAGTTGTTCGCTGCTCCAGCTGGCTCCGCCATCATTACTCTTCCTGGCCAGGATACTAAACTTCCGAGAGGGGGAAATATTATAGGGCCGGCCGTTATAAAACACCAGAATATGATTGTTGTTAAGAACCAACAGATCTGGTACCGACATGTTGGAACCATCTTTTCGGGCGGCGACAACCGTTGCATCTGACCAGCTTTTGCCGGCATCTCCGCTCCTGACGCTTACAATACTTCCATCAGCTTCGTAAACGGCCAGAAGAGAACCATCGGATAACTGTGCTATCCTGCAATAACCTGAATAATTCGCATTGGCAGTAGGCGAGGAAATTCTGCTGAGCGTAGATTGCTCCCATTCAATGCGTTTGCCTTTCTTTTCGGCTGGCTGCTCTATTTTAGGATGCTGACTTTTAGTGCAGCAAAATGCCGCCAATAGAATAAAAACAGTTGCAGCCAGGCTTTTTGGCTTAATCTCATAGCGCATTGTTAGCTTTTCTTTTGGTGTTACGGTAGGCAAGTTACGCATCGTACATCAATAATTTGGATTCGGTACAAGATTCGGGTTGTTTTCTACTTCAATTTGTGGGAGCGGCAATCGGATTGTTTTACCGACAACGAAGTTATTAAAATCAGGATCTCGCTGAGCAACAGCATTTACTGCAGCTTGAGTATCCAGATCTCCCCAACGTTTCAGGTCGGCCCAACGGACGCTTTCTCCACATAATTCTAAGGCGCGCTCCATTTTCAAACGTTCTCTGAAAAGCACCTTGTCGTTACCTATCTGGGGGTAACCTACTGCCAGTGAAGCAAGATTCACGCGCTGCCTTACCCGGTTTACATATTGATACGCATCGGCAGTAGCGCCAAGTTCGTTTAAAGCTTCGGCATACATAAGTAACACATCGGCAAAACGAATAACGCGGTTGTTTATCTGGTTAAAATAATCCTCGTTGTTTCGCATATAATCTCTTGAATACTTTCTGAACCAAGCCTCGTCGGCATCCCAGGCCCAGCTCCTTCCATAAGTTTTGTCGCCAAAATCTGCTTCAAGCTGCGGATAGAACAGGGTATACCTCAGTCGAGGATCGAGCTGTCCTGAAACTGTTTTTTCCTTTTTAAACTCTGCTACCAACCAGTTGCGTGCCTGCCCATCTGACCAGCCGATTGTACGCGGTGCAAAAAACTGTGCGCGGTTGGTGCCCATGGTTGAGCTAGGGCCGTCTCCCTCTACCGTTTTGTTGGCGTCGGAGAACTGAATCTCAAATACTGACTCCTTATTGTTTTCGTTCTCAGCACGGAAATTTTCTTTATAATCGACGAGGTCGTAATAGACCTTTCCTTCTCCGGTTACGAGGTAATCGAAGGCCTGTTTTGCCTCGTTCCATTTATGCTGTTGCATATAGGCTTTTCCAAGTAAAGCCAATGCTGCACCCTTTGTGGGTCGTCCGATATCATTTCCGCTCCACTGGGGCGGCAGGTCTGTTGCTGCCTGAGAGAGATCGTTTTCAACCTGCGCCCATACGTCAGCAAGTTTGCTCGCAGGCGGGGTATCGACCGCACTCTGCAGGGTGGTAACAACAGGGAAGTTCTCCCATAGTAGTGCCGCATAGTAATAATAGAATGCCCTAAGGAATTTAGCCTCTGCAAGCAATTGCTTCCGCTTATTCTCGTCTGAAAATGGAATCTGCGGTACATACGTCAACACCTGATTGCAACGAAATATCGCTTTGTATGTATCTCTGTAAGTCGCCACATTACCCTCCCAGAAATTATAGTTGATGTATTGAAAGCGGGTCCAGTCGGCCAGTTCGGTCCAGGGACTCTTGCTAAAGCCTTCATCTGAGGTTAAATCGAGCCTGAAATAGATCCATCGCGACCAGCCTCCTGGCTGATAAAACATATGGTATATGGCGTTAACACCCCTTTGCGCGTCTGATTCAGTTTTCCAGAACTGTTCGACGGTTAGCGTGTTGGGATTGTCCTGATTAAGCAATTCCTTCTTGCAGGAACATACTATACAAGTTGTAGCGAGTATGAGTATTACTAAAATATTTTTCATGTTTTGTTCATATTAAAATCCAAACTGTAAGCCGAGAGATATCGTTCTGAGGTTAGGGAAGGCACCGAAGTCATACCCCTTTTCAAAGATGCTGTTGTTGCTAAATTCCGGATCGAGTCCGGTGTAATCGGTAAAGGTGAGCAAGTTCTGTCCGGAGATAGTTAGCTGAGCGTTTCTGAAACCTACCCGCTGCATGATCTGTGAAGGGATTTCATAGGAAAGACCTATATATTTGAGGCGGACGAAACTGCCGTCTTCCAGCCAACGGTCGGTATCACCTCGTGAATTAATCGTGCTACCGTAATATGCCCTGGGAACGTCGGTATTTGGAGTCTCCGGCGTCCAGGGTTGTATACCCGCCCGGTAGTTAGTGTTATCGGAAAACATGTCCATCACACTTCTGGGTCCGTTAAAGACTGTGGCGCCAAATGATCCGAACCAGTCCATGCTCAAAGAGAAATTCTTGTATGAAAAATTCATATTTAGGCCCAGTTCGTAGTCTGCCCAAGGACTGCCCACAACCCGCTTATCAGAATTGTTGATCTGCCCATCACCATTGTTATCTTTAAAACGGATGTCGCCAGGCCGGGCGTTGGGCTGAATTACCATACCTGCCTCGTTTTTATAATTAGTGACATCTTCATTACTCTGAAAAAGCCCATCGGTTTCCAGAACGTACCACATGCCAATCGGCTGACCCCGCTCGGTAACTGTGTTGCCAACAAATGTGCGGTTTTTACCATAACCGAGATCACTTACCTTGTTACGAAGCCTGGTCAAATTTGCCGTGACGTCGTATTTGAACAGTGATGAATTTTCTCTATAAGTGGCTGTGAGTTCGAAACCCTTGTTCTGGAGTGTTACGCCATTCACGTACGGGTTACCTCCATCATTTCCTGTGGAGATCAACAGCGGATACCTTAAAAGCACGTCTTTCGTTTTAGCGATAAAGTATTCTGCACTGACCGATATCCTGTCGTTAAGAAAACCAGCGTCCAGACCATAGTTTTGCTGGATAACCTTTTCCCACCTTAGGTCCGGATTGACAAGTTGTACTTGGGTGGAACCGGGAATGATAACTTGTCCGGGACCCATCGCGATGGTCGAAAATGTATTGATGGTTGCAATGTAGTCGTAGGGGCCAATATTGCTGCTGCCCAGTGTCCCGTAATTTGCGCGGATCTTTAAGTCGCTGACCCATGAATTATTAAAAAAATCCTCTTTACTGATCCGCCATGCGGCAGAAACTGAAGGATAAGAGCCGAACTTATAGTCTTTACCAAATCTCGATGTACCGTCCGTTCGTATTACTCCGTTTAGCAGGTACTTGTCAGCATAATTATACTCTATCCGACCGAAGTAGGAGATCAGATCGGTACGCTCCTTAAACCCGCCAGTCTGCGGTTCATTTCCCTGATCAAGCACATTATAGTAGCCGCCCGCCGGATTGGCCAGAATATTTCGCTTTCTGCCCCATATCTGAGCATAGTGGTTCCGCTGATAAGATTGTCCGGCAACAGCATTCACGCGATGTTTACCCAGATCTTCTGTGAACGTTAGTGTATTTTCGACGAGTCCGGTAGATGACTGCGCACGATTTTCCTGATATATGGAAGGATCGAATGGTTGGTTTAACGTCCAGTTACCTTGTTTACGCAGATTTTGAAAATGATCTCGGCTGGTTTCGTATCCCAGATTGATCCGGTATTTTAGCTGTGGCAAGAGCTGCAATTCTGAGAATACGTTCCCCCGGATTCGCAGATTAGCATTACTGCGGTCGTCTAAATCGGCGATAGCCACGGGATTGGTAGCAAAGGTTCTGGCCCGTGCCTCATTGCCATATCCATATCCACCTGGATTTGCCGGGTCGTAGACCGGAATTGTCGGTAACAGACGTACCACGTCAATGATTGGGTTGCCCGACATTTCATTTGCATTTGCACTACTAATGGCCAGATTCTCACCAACGGTAAAAATTCCTTTTGTGCCTTTTGTATTTACACGAAAGCTCAGACGATCGAAGTCGGTACTGATTACTGTTCCTTTGTTCTTGAAATAACCGCCAGAAACGTAATAACTACTGCCTTGACCACCTCCCGAAAAGCTCAGGGAATAATCTTGTAGATTTCCGGTTCTGAACGCAACGTCCTGCCAGTCGGTGTTTATTGACATATCAAGATTTTGACGGGGGGTACCGGAGTTATCGTAGGCCATATAGTTGAGCCGCGCAAATTCTTCCGTTCCGGCCAGATTAAACCTCGGGATGGTCTGAAGACTTGATTTACCGTTAAAATCGATCCGCATGGGGCCTTCTGCGCCTTTTTTGGTGGTGATGATGATTACACCATTAGCAGCCCGGGAGCCGTAAATAGCTGCTGCAGAGGCATCTTTCAATATCTGAACCGACTCGATATCTGCCGGATTGAAATCCCGGTTCGCCGTTGTTACAAGTCCGTCTACAACGTAGAGCGGATTTGTTCCCGAAAGATTTTTAAGGCCTCTTATTTGAATCTGGGCTTCGGAACCAGGCTGTCCGCCTCCACGCACGCGGATTCCTGTAGCAAGACCTTGTAATGATTCTGCCACTGTGGTCGCCTGTCTTTTTTGTACGTCCTGAGCTTTTACCACCGATATCGCACCGGTAAGATCCTGTTTCCGCTGTGTGCCGTAACCTACTACAACAACCTCACTCAGATTGGAGTCTGATTCAACCAGGGCCACGTCGACGACCGTCCGGCTGTTTACCGGTATTTCCTGTTGGGCAAAGCCTACATAGGTAAATATTAATACCGCAGTTGATCCGTCCGGAACGGTTATGGTAAACCTGCCTTCAGGATTTGTGACTGCAGACAAAGCAGTTCCTTTTAACAAGATACCTACGCCCGGTAAGGGTGCCCCATTGTGGGTAACCTTTCCGCTAATGCTGTTTTGTGCTGATGCGTTTGCGTAACTACCCAGGATGAGCAAAAGTAGTAGCATGGCTTGCCTTGGATAATTAACAAAATTCCTTAGAAGAAGGAACGTCTGGCGGGAATGGTGCTCGCGCCACGATGGTAACTTTTCTTTCATACGATTTAAATTTTATTTGGTTAGGGGAATGACGCTATGTGCGTCAAACCTTAGGCTAAGTTGAGGTTTAGGATTTGCGTAATCTGATCAAATACTTCTCAATTCGTCTCAGTTTTCGAATATTGAGGTCTGAAACGAACCATAAAGCTGTTTATCGCCCTCAAACTATTATATTTAGAACTAACCAGACAATGACCGTGAGCAGACTTCTAGTAATCTTGATTCTTGTATTTTGTATAAATGCTAAGATTTCAAAGGGCCAACCCTTTAATTTCAGACATTATCAAGTTGAAGACGGACTTTCGTATAATTCGGTAATCTGTAGTATGGAGGACCGCACTGGATTTATGTGGTTCGGAACAAAGGATGGCCTCAACAGGTTTGACGGATACAAATTCAAAGTTTTCCGGCACGATCCTGAGTTGCGCGGCACAATAGGTCACAATTTTATTCAGAGTCTGTCCGAGGCCCAGGATAAATCAATCTGGGTGGGCACCTTAAATGGCTTATATCGTTTTGACCCGCTAACCGAAAGGTTTTCTTTAATTAAGACTACGAACGGAGGAATTATACGCGATGTTAAAACAGGAAAAAACGGAAACATCTGGTATATAAGGAACGGCATGCTTTGCGAGTATATCTTTGCGGAGCAGCGTGTCCGAACGTTTGATGGCCCGTTGTCATCTCTCTGTAGTGCTATTGATGTTGATTCCGACGGGGCCGTATGGGTATCGACGGAGTCCGGTTTATTACATCGCTTTGATGCCGGATTGGGCAGAATAGAAACCCTGAATGTCTTTAACCGTTCAAGGCAGGCAATATCGAACCGAATAGAGTGCATTTTGGATGGCGGACAAGGCATGATGCTGGTAGGAACCTCAAACCAGGGGTTTAAAATCCTGAATACGCAAACGGGCAGCTATAAAGACATTTCCATTCAAAGTTTCGATAATACCCCGATCTACGTCAGGGATTTTTTGCATTACCAGGGTGACGAGTTTTGGATTGCAACTGAATCGGGTATCTTTATATACAATTTAAAATCGGGCAGCTACATCAACCTAAGACATCGGTTTAATGATCCTTATTCCCTTTCCGACAACGCGGTGTATACGCTTACACGCGACAGAGAGGGCGGAATATGGGCAGGAACCTATTTTGGAGGCATCAATTACTTTCCGAAACAGTATACGCCCTTTGAGAAGTTTTTTGCTCAGGAGGACGGAAGGGCATTGAGTGGTAATGCGGTTAGAGAAATTTGCACTGATGATTTCGGAAATATTTGGATTGGTACGGAAGACGCTGGTCTGAATAAATTCAATCCAGAAACAGGAACGTTCCAGCACTATGGCCCGACAGGACGGTCGACCTCCTTATCGCACTCTAACATTCATGGCCTTTTGGCTGTCGGCGGCGAACTCTGGATCGGAACATTTGAACACGGACTGGATGTGATGGACATCAGAAGTTCAAAAATCACCCGAAGCTACAGGAGAGGTAACGGGCCCGGTAGCCTAGGGAGCAATTTTGTGGAAAGCCTGCTTCGTACGAGTTCGGGGGAGATACTTATTGGAACAGCCAGTGGACTTTACCGTTATAACCGTGGCCACGATAACTTTAGCCTGATAGACGCTTTGCCTGAGCATCTGCATTACACCGCGCTAATGGAAGACAGCAAAGGCAATATTTGGGCTGGAACACTGCGTGACGGGCTTTACGTATTTAATCCTTCTACCGGCAGGGCTGCAGCATTCAAACACCAGCCTGAAAGGAACAATACCTTAGCAAGCAATTATGTAAACGGCCTTTTTCAGGACAGCAGCGGCACGATATGGATAACGACGGAAACCGGTTTATGCAGATTAAACCATGATCAAAAGACCTTTAAAAATTATAACTCGTCTGATGGTTTTCCAAGTGATGTATTTTACCGAGTCTTGGAAGACCGACGCGGCAGCCTGTGGATAAGCACGGCGAGAGGGCTGGTTCGTTTCGATTTAAAAACGGAAAGTACCCATGTGTATAATCGTTCGAACGGCATTCTCAGCGATCAGTTTAACTATAGCTCTGCGTTTCAGGATGGGCAGGGACGGATGTACTTCGGGAGTGTAAAAGGATTGATCAGGTTTGATCCTAATCGGTTTGCAGTGAACCGGCACCATGCTCCGCTATTTATTACCGGCTTCCAGGTCCATAATAAGGACCTTCAAATAGACGCAAATAATTCAGCTTTGAAAACGTCCATTAATTTTACAGACGAGATTTCTCTTAATTACAATCAGTCGACCTTTAGTATTGATTTTGCCGCCTTGAGCTTTACAGCGCCGGAAATAACACAATATGAGTATATGCTGGACGGCCTTGAGAAAAGCTGGACTCATTTAAATGAAAACCGTAAAGTGTATTTTACCCAACTTCCAGCTGGCTCGTACCTATTCAAGCTGAGGGCGGCGAACAGCAGCGGCATCTGGAGTGAGGGAATAAAAACGCTCAGAATTACAATCCGTCCGCCATTCTGGGCAAGTAGCTGGGCATTTCTTGTTTACTTCGTTTTAGCTGGTACGGCGATATACTATGGATTTCGGTATTATAACCACTGGATGAAGGAGCGGCATACCCGCAGAATTGAACGGTGGGAAACACAAAAGGATAAAGAGCTCTACCAAGCGAAAATCAACTTCTTCACTTACGTGACGCATGAGATCAGGACGCCACTTACCCTCATAAAAGGGCCTCTTGACGATATAAGTAAGAAGATATCCGGCATAGATGGGGTTGAGGAAGATATTCTGGTGATGAAAAGAAACACAGATCGTCTTATTGAACTCACTAATCAGCTGCTGGATTTTCGAAAGACAGAAATAAAGGGTTTTAGTCTGAACTTTATATACTGTAGTATAAGTAAAATTTTGCTTGAAAATATAGATCGGTTTAAGGTTGCCGCTGAGGACCGAAAACTGCTTGTAGCTATCGACATCCCTAAGCAAGAGGTATACGCCTTTGCTGATCCTGAAGCGCTTAACAAGATTCTGAGCAACTTGCTGGACAATGCATGCAAATATGCAGCGCAGACTCTTGAGATTACGCTTAGTGTAAACAGCGAGGAGTTTATTATCGAAGTGTCAAGTGACGGAAAAATAATTGATGCCTTGCACCGTGAAAAGATCTTTGAACCCTTTTATAGGATAAATACCAGCAAAGAACTTCGTGGAACTGGGATTGGACTACCACTGGCGCGTTCTCTTGCTGAACTGCATGAAGGTTCTTTATCCCTAGCCGCGACGGACCGTATTTTGAACCGATTTATTTTACGTCTTCCTCTTCACCACGCTCAGGAATTTAATCTTACGCAGCGACCAGGAAAAACTTTGGCTCAGGAAAATGCTGATGATGATACCGAACGCGCTGTCAACTTACCTGTTGTATTACTGGTGGAAGATAATCTGGAGATACGCCGGTTTATCGGCTCCCGACTTGTACATGAGTACGAACTTATATATGCAGGTAATGGAAAAGAAGCTCTGGCAATGCTCGCCACAAGAGCGGTACAACTCATAGTAAGTGACATTATGATGCCCGAAATGGACGGCATTGAACTTTGCAAACTGCTTAAAGGGAACATAGAATCTGCCCATATCCCAATTATTCTACTTACGGCAAGGAATACCCTGGGATCTAAAATTCAGGGTCTGGAGGCTGGTGCAGACGCGTATATTGAAAAACCCTTTTCTCCTGATCACCTGCTAACCCAAATCAACAACTTGCTGGTGACCCGTGATAAAATCAAAAACTACTTTTCGCGCTCTCCTCTCGTTCACATCAAGACCATGGCTTACAACAAAGCGGATGAGGCTTTTTTGGAAAAGCTTAACGAGTGCATCATAAAGAATATTGATAACAGCATGTTAGACGTGGATTTCCTGGCAAACGTCATGAACATGAGCAGGCCTACGCTTTACCGTAAGATCAGGGAAATTTCCGACCTTACACCACATGAACTCATTAGCATTACGCGCTTAAAAAAAGCCGCCGAACTACTCGCCGAAGGTCAACACAAAATATTAAAAATTGCGTCGATGACAGGATTCAGTTCTGCTGCTCAGTTTAGCCGGAGCTTTGCAAAACAGTTCGGTTCTACGCCGTCTGAGTTCGCGGCCCTGGCTAAGCGCGGCTAATGTTATGCCTTCCGACCAATATTTGTGCCCGGCGCTGGACCGTTTACATTCGCTGTATTAAGGACGGAAGTAACGCTTGAAATCACGCCGGCGATATTGGACAAATCGGCCGGAACGATCATACTGTTGTTTACTTTCGCCAGCTTACCAAACTCTGTAAGGTACTGCTCAGCAATTCGAAGGTTCACTGCGTTTACGCCACCTTCCTGATTGATGGACTTGGCGATCTCGATAATACCCTTGGCGGTTGCCACGGCTACCATCTCAATTTCAGCGGCGGTTCCGCTCGCTTCATTAATCTTCCGCATTTTTTCACCTTCCGAACGGGCAATCATTTCCTGCTTGTCTCCTTCTGCACGGTTTATTTTTGCCTGCTTATCTCCTTCTGACTCTGCAATAAGGGCACGCTTTTCACGCTCGGCACGCATTTGCTTTTCCATGGCATCACGGATACTTTGAGGCGGAGCAATATTTTTCACTTCATAGCGGGATACCTTTATACCCCATGGATCGCTGGCCCTGTCAACCGCACTTACGATGGTTGCATTTACCGTTTCCCGCTCTTCAAAAGTTTTATCAAGTTCCATACGTCCAATGACACTTCTCATGGTTGTCTGAGATATTTGGATCACTGCAAAGCGATAATTATCAATGCCATACGAGGCTTTCTGAGGATCAATAACCTGGAGGTAAAGAATTCCGTCCACCTCCACTGCGATATTGTCCTTCGTTATACATATCTGGGAAGCCACATCTATAGCCTGCTCCTTGAGATTCTGCTTGTAGGCAACTTTATCGATGAAAGGTATCAGAATATGGAATCCTGCATCCAAAGAACGGCTATACTTGCCCAGGCGCTCAATGATGAAAACTGTTCGCTGCGGTACCACCTTGAACGTTGATGTAAAGGCGATCAATAGAAAGACCGCTAGGATAATAAGAATATAGGTTGCTGGACTCATGGATTAGTTATTTTGTATTGGTTTTACGATTAATTTTATACTCTTTGTGCCAGTTATCAGCACATTTTCTCCGGCGAGAATGGGCTCGTCAGATATTGCATCCCACATCGTTCCCTTAAACTCAACTTTTCCCTGCTGATTGGGACCAATGTTTGTCTCTGCCTGTCCCACTTTACCTACAAACTCATCTTCCAGCTCTGTGTCGTTTACCGTGGTACCGAACTTTGCTTTCAACCAATTCCTCAGCAGCAGTACGGTGATAACGGAACTGCCAATGAAAACCAAAATCTGTGTGTTCACAGACACCTCGGCCATAAGTGTCATGATGGCAACTATCCAGGCCCCGACACCAAAGAAAAACAGGATAAAGCCCGGTAGTAAAAATTCAAGTAGAAAAAAGGCAAACCCGATACAAAACCAGATCAGCGTATCGTTAAAAAAATCGTTCATAGCGGAGCATAATTGAAAATATATTTGATTAAAGCGGTTTCGAGCTGTCAATATACAAAAAAATATCAAAGATGCTAGACCTGTTTTCGGGCGAAGACGGGTAAATTCCATCGATAGCGTAGCGCGAGCAACCGGATGATGAAACATATTACCAGTGCGAGAAGAGAGGTTTGATCGCTGCTTAACCATTTAAAATGACGACCCAGCACAACAAGTCCGGCACCAATAAGAGCGGCAGAGGCGTACACCTCCCTTTGCAAAATGACAGGCACTCTGTTGAGCAGGATATCACGCAGGACGCCTCCGCCTACGGCTGTGGTAATACCCAAGAGGATAGCGACCTGGTCATTATGTCCGTAGGCCAGACTTTTTTGTGCGCCGGTAACGGCAAAAAGCGCTAAGCCCAGGGCATCAAAAAAGAGTACCGGGTGATTGAGCCGCTGTACCAATGGATATAAGCTTATCGTCATGCCGGCGGCAATTATAGCTGCAACAAGATACCGCCAGTTGGCCAGACCCGCAGGCGGTATAGCCCCAATACACAGATCTCTGATAATTCCGCCTCCACATGCTACCGTAAATGCTATGGCACAGATACCAAACAGGTCCATACCACGCTGCCTGGCGGCCGCTGCCCCGCTTATCGCAAAAACAAAAGCACCAGCAAGATCAAGAAAATAGTACAGCGTGTGAAGTTGCTCCATTGCTTTTTAAATATAAGCACAGATTCTGTATATTAACAAACGTCAAAAGATAAAACATGCAAACAGAACAGAACTATATTGTACCGGCAAATACCCGGATAGGACACGTCCATTTAAAGGTTGCTAACCTCGACCGGGCCTTAGCTTTTTACCAGGGTTTGCTGGGCTTTGAACTGATCACCATGTATGGCAGCCAGGCAGCATTTATCTCGGCCGGAGGCTACCATCACCATATTGGATTAAATACCTGGTATAGTGAAGATGCGCCGCCTGCGCGTGCTGAAGGCGTCGGCCTGTTTCACACCGCCATCGTTTACCCTACCAGGCGTGACCTCGCAGTCATATTTGATCGCCTTCGCCGTGCCCCTTACCCGCTTACGGGGGCTTCTGACCACGGTGTATCGGAAGCGTTGTATCTTAACGATCCGGACGGTAATGGTGTTGAGCTTTATTGGGATCGCCCGAGGGAACAGTGGCCGCTCAAAGCTGATGGATCTATTGAGATGTATACCAGAATGCTTGATTTGAACAGCTTACTCACCGAATTATGACGCTGGTAGTCATATGTGTCAAATAAAAAAGGGCTTCACTAATGAAACCCTTTTCGCGGAGAGGGCGGGATTCGAACCCGCGGTACCGTTACCAGTACGACAGTTTAGCAAACTGTTCCTTTCGGCCACTCAGGCACCTCTCCTTTTACCTAAAAACTTCGTTTTTGGGTTTGCAAATATAGTAATTCATTGAACTATGCAAAAAAAAATCGATGGCTTTGGGGATAAAATTTAGACGTTTTGCTGATAATCAATTCGGACGTGGTAAATACTCATAAGCATCGTCTTGAATATCAGCTTTATAGTTTCAATGTCCTTTAAAGTAAGATCGCAGTTGTCTAATTGATTTTGTTCGAGTTTATAATCAATTATGCGTTCTACAAGGTCGTTGATACGTTGAGCATCCGGATTCTTCAGACTTCTTGAAGCAGCTTCGACCGAGTCGGCCAACATTAATACGCCCGTTTCTTTTGAAAAAGGGATGGGGCCCGGGTAGCGGAAAATGTTTTCATCCACGAACTTCTCCGGCGAATTTTTAAGAAAGGATTGGTAAAAGAAGTCGACGCGTGTATTGCCGTGGTGCGTTCTTATGAAATCAATTACACTTTCCGGCAGTTGGTGCCGTCTGGTGATCTCTATTCCTTTATGAACGTGCTTTATGATTATCTGGGCACTTTGTTCATAAGGAAGCTTGTCGTGCGGACTGGCACCGATGTTCTGGTTCTCAATAAAATACTGCGGATTCTCCATTTTACCAATGTCATGATACAGCGCACCTGCCCGTACCAGCAATGAGTTTCCACCTATCTTAAAAATAGCTGCCTCAGCCAGATTGGCTACCTGCAGCGAGTGCTGAAATGTACCCGGCGCTTTAAAGGCAAGTTCACGCAGCAGCTTATTGTTGGTATTGGTAAGCTCAATAAGTGCGACGTCGGAGGTTATACCGAATAATCTTTCAAACGCATAGATTAGCGGATAAGCGAGCAGTGACAACAAGACACTGATAAGGAAAGGCACAAAGTTGAGCCATTCGATTTGCCGCACCGACCCTTCTCTCAGCAGGGCAATACCAATAAAGGAAATAAAATACGCGGATAATATATAAAGGGCCGATACGAGCAATTGCTCGCGTTTTACCAGATTTCGTATACTATAAATGGCCACCATACCGGCTGTGGTTTGGTAAAACACGAATTCAAAGCTGTTTGGCACAAAAAAGCCCGCGATAAGAATAACCAGAAGATGCAGATACAGGGCAAGCCGGGTATCAAACAAGATCCGGATAATGATCGGCACAATACAAAACGGTATATAATGCAAGCTGGGCAGGTTGAGTTTAATAGCCCAGGTGAGCGATAAAAGCATAATTACTGTTACCAGCAAGAGCAGGGAGAGCTGACGGTTATCTGCAAAGATGTCTTTCCTGAAAAGTTTAAGAAAAATCATGAGCAAGCTCACAATAAAACCAACAAGTACAACCTGGCCCAAATATACTTCACGGCTATCGCCCACGGTTTTCGTCTGGGCTTCATAGCTTTCTCGGAAGGAAAGCAGCTTCTGATAGGTGTCTTCGTCAATCACTGCATTTTTGGCAACAATCAGTTCACCCTTCTGAACCATCCCCCTGGTGGTCGACAAGCTGTTAACTGTATTTTCCTGAACAATCTGTGTAAGACGCTCATTAAATATGATATTGGGCCTTAAATGGTCTTCCGCCATGGTAAGAATCAGTTCCCTGGCGTTCGGGTTGACCGAGATATAGTTCTTTCCGAAATACGCGAGCGCTGTAGAAACAGTGAAAACGTCCTGGGTACTCATTGTGGTAGCAACATTGCCGTTCATCAGCGAGAAATCGTAATACGGCTCCTCTCCCTGATGCTTGTTGTTGATGGCAATAATACCCTTCTGATAAATTGCGCGCAGCAATTTCAGGCTTCGGTCCCGTTCAGGTATCCGGTCGTTCTCGGGTAGCGAATTGCTTTTCCACTTAACCTCAAATTCGCTGATGTAAGCTTCTTCTATCCCATTGAACATGTTTTTGTTCAGGGCATAAATGGGCAAAACGTTAGCCAGCGCTTCCTCCCTGTCTGTGTTTACCTGCGGACTTGTTTTAAGGATAGCAAAACTGAAAGGAGAAACAAGATCCTTATTCTTCCAAATCTCACCTTTTTCAAACTCGTACCTGAACCGGGGCTGTTTAGGCAAAAATGCTGTTATGATAAATACAGAAAGTATCATCATAATGTACTTGAAGTTTGATGAGTACTTGCGGTACAATACCTTATGTGAATTTTTCCTGATCTTAGCCAATCTAGTCTTCTGTTAATTCAAATCCAAACTTAGATAAAGTTAAGTAAAAATCAACCACCTATAGCGGCAATTTGCATAACTTTGCTTCCAACTAACTTAAATGCATATAAATGAGAGAAGTAGTGATTATTTCAGCAGTGAGAACGCCAATAGGAAGTTTTGGAGGTTCTTTGTCAAGTTTATCAGCAACACAGCTTGGGGGCTTTGCGATTAAAGCTGCAATTGAGAAGGCAGGTCTTACTTCCTCTGATATTCAAGAGGTTTATATGGGAAACGTGCTGTCTGCGAACCTCGGTCAGGCTCCTGCCACACAGGCTGCTAAACTCGCCGGCCTGCCTGACGTCCCGGCTACCACCATTAACAAAGTCTGCGCTTCAGGCACAAAAGCCATCATGCTGGCCGCTCAAAGTATTGCTTTAGGAGAGCAGGATATTATTATAGCAGGTGGCATGGAAAGCATGAGCAATGTTCCATTTTACCTTGATAAAGCCAGGACAGGATACAGATTAGGGCATGGACAGGTTACTGACGGTTTGGTGAAAGATGGACTTTGGGATGTTTACAATGACTATCACATGGGGTCAGCTGCTGAATTATGTGCCTCCACATGTAATATTAGTCGTGAGGATCAGGACGCTTACGCTATTTCCTCATACAAGAGAGCACAGGAAGCACAGTCGTCAGGCAGGTTTGATGCGGAAATAGCACCGGTAACGCTGGCCGACCGTAAGGGTGCGGAAACGACTATCGACAGAGACGAAGAACCATTCTCTGTTAAGTTTGAGAAGATCTCGGGACTGAAGCCTGTTTTTAAAAAAGATGGTACAGTTACTGCGGCAAACGCTTCGACGCTAAATGACGGAGCTGCTGCCCTTGTGCTGATGAGCGCTGATAAAGCAAAAGAGATGGGTTTAAAGCCTCTGGCAAAAATTCTGTCTTATGCCGATGCACAACAGCAGCCGGAATGGTTCACTACTGCACCATCTAAAGCTATCCCTCTGGCTATTCAGAAAGCAGGAATTCAGGCTTCGGACGTGGACTACTATGAAATTAACGAGGCTTTTTCCGTAGTTGCGCTGGCAAACAATCGCGAACTCAGTTTAAGTGAAGATAAGGTAAATGTAAATGGTGGCGCTGTAGCGATAGGTCACCCGCTCGGCGCATCCGGGGCCCGCATTGTTGTTACTTTGCTGTCAGTCCTGGCACAAAACAAGGCAAGAATTGGCGTAGCAGGAATATGTAACGGCGGAGGCGGCGCCAGTGCGATTGTTATTGAACGTTTGGACTAGTCAGATGATCAAGACCTTAAAGCATATACTTGGTATCAGCATTTTACTTACGTCTATTACTGTAGGTCGGGCCCAGCACAGCTTTTCGTTTAATAATGAACCTGTATTAGCTAAATATCAGGACAGCTTGGTGGCTCTTAACAGCCTTATACTTGCATCTGAAAATAACGCCAGCCGGTTTGAGCATAATGCTGCATTCATTAAGACGTTGGTAAACGCTTTGAAAACACCTTTTTCGTTTGCCTTCCCCTTCGATTCGCTAAAGACCATATCAGTGGTTAAGTCGTCCGACAATGCGCTGCGGATTTTTTCCTGGTCGGTACCCGCTGATGACGGGTCGTATCGTTTTTTTGGGGCGATACAAATGGCAACAACTGATGGCCAATTAAAGTTATATCCGCTTATTGACCAGACTGATAATCTAAAAACTCCTTATGAAGTAACCGACCACCAACGCTGGTATGGGGCAAGGTATTACGAAATAGGTTTTGTGCCTGGAATTAAGCCATACTACGTACTCCTGGGCTGGAAGGGTAACGATCAGAAGACAACCAAAAAAGTAATAGAAGTTCTTTCTTTTGAAAAAGACCTTCCGGTATTTGGCAAACCTGTATTTGAAGGAAGTAAGTCTGTTGCCAGCAAAAACCGGATCATTTTTGAGTACAACAAATTGAATTCCATGACGCTCACTATAGATAAGAGCGTTAACCTCCTTGTTTTTGATCACCTTGCACCATTTACGCCGGATATGGAGGGTAATTTCGAGTATTACGCCTCTGATCTCAGCTTTGATGCTTTCAAATTTGTAAACAGTAAGCTTAGACTTGTTGAAAACGTCGAATTAAAGAACGAGCCCAACGAAATGGACGACTTTTATATAGACCCTGAAGACAAATCCACAACTCATGTAAAGAAATTGTAGCAGCATTTGGGAGTTTGACTGCATGTACCTATCTTGCGCAATAAACTAACTAAACATTCTAAATATTTTTCACTGATTCAACATGACTACAAAAAATTTGGGGACGCCAAATGACTTTTTCGAGAATAAAGTACTTGGGCATCCCGCCGGTTTGTTTGTACTTTTCTTCACGGAAATGTGGGAACGTTTTTCATACTATGGAATGCGTGCCCTGCTGGTACTTTTTTTGACTTCAAGCATTGCAACCGGGGGTTGGGCATGGTCAAGCGCAGAAGCTATTTCGTTGTATGGAACGTACACCATGGGCGTATATCTCACACCGGTTCTGGGCGGTTTAATTGCTGACCGCTTGTTGGGATACCGTTGGGCTGTAATCGTGGGGGCGTTGATAATGACCCTCGGCCATGCTAGTATGGCTGTAGAAACTCCTTTTTTCCTTTATGTTGGTTTGGGATGTCTGATGATAGGCAATGGATTATTTAAGCCTAATATGACTTCAATAGTCTCCAATATGTATAAGGATTTTCCTGAGAAGAAGGACGGCGCATACTCGATATTCTACATGGGCGTAAACGCTGGTGCGTTTTTAGGAATCATGCTTTGTGGTTACATCGGCGAGAAAATATCCTGGAGCTGGGGTTTCGGTTTGGCCGGGATATTTATGTTCCTTGGAATGCTTCAGTTCTATTTTACCAAGGGTATTTTCGGAAATATCGGCCTGCTTCCCAGCGAAGAGAGAAAACTGAAGGCTGCCGAAAAAGCTACAGACATTAAAGAGGTCGTTGAAGAGGAAAAGGTTCCGGGCCATATCATCCGGGATCGTCTCATTGTCGTTTTTATTTTCTCCGTCTTTACAATCTTCTTCTGGGCGGCATTTGAACAGGCTGGTGGAAGTATGACCATTTTTGCGAAGGAGAACACTACCCGAATCTTAACTGGTACAGCTGGAACAACTTTCAAGGTGGTAGACGCAGTACTTACCATAGTACCGTTGATGATTATCACATATGTGCTTTCTAAACTCTTTTCAAATACATTCCGCAGATTTAAAACAGGAAACATAGTCCTGTCCCTTAGCTTTATTATCATTTGGTGTATTGTGTTATGGAAGGTTCAGCGTGAATTCTCGGCAGAAACAACGGAAATAGCAGCTTCCTGGTTCAATATCCTGAACTCACTTTTCATTATTTGCTTTGCGCCCGGGTTTTCGAAATGGTGGGAGAGTAAATACAATCTGCCAGCATCCATGAAATTCGGTCTGGGATTAACTTTACTGGGTCTAGGGTTTGGCTTCCTCGCTTATGCTGCAATGTCCATTACGTCACCGGAGATTAAAGTCAGCATGATATGGTTGGTTTTTGCTTACTTATTCCACACGCTTGGCGAGCTTTGTATTTCACCTGTTGGACTCTCGTACGTAAGCAAACTGGTGCCTGCGAAATGGATTGGTTTCATGTTTGGTGTATACTACCTTTTTATTGCAATGGGTAACAAGCTCGCCGGTGCTTCGGGCAGTATGATTGAGGAAATAACAAGCAAATACAGCCTGTCTACTTTCTTTTTGATCTTCACCTTGATACCGATAGCAGCGGGAATTATCATTGCAGCGCTACATCCGCTTATCAAAAGATTAATGCATGGTGTAAAATAAATAACTCAAGCCTCCTGTAAACCAGGAGGCTTTTTTAATATACGGCAATATGCAGAATGAAATTACTTTAGATCAGATCCAGAACTTCAAGGGTAAATACCCTAAGCAGCTATGGTCGCTTTTTTTCTCAGAAATGTGGGAGCGCTTTTGCTTCTATGGAATGCGGGGCATGCTTACGTATTTCATGGTTACAGAACTCTTCATGAATGATGTAGAAGCTAACCTTCAATATGGGGCTACTCAGGCTTTTGTTTATGCCTTTACCTTCATAGGCGGGCTTTTTGCCGACAAAATACTTGGGTTTAGGAAGTCCCTGTTTTGGGGTGGTATGCTGATGATTATCGGGAGCGCGATATTGGCCTTTGATCCGCATGAATTTTTCTTTCTCGGCATCAGCTTCACCGTTGTGGGTACCGGATTTTTTAAACCAAATATATCTACAATGGTAGGCACCTTGTATAAAGGAAACGATGCAAGACGCGATGCTGGATTTTCCTTGTTTTATGCTGGGATTAATATAGGTGCCTTACTTGGCGGATATGCCTGCGTTGCTATAGGTAAGGCTTATTCCTGGCACCTGGCTTTTGGTCTGGCAGGTATTGTCATGACTATCAGCCTGATCACCTTTCTCGTCACTCAGAGAAGTCTGGGTCCTATCGGTTTGTCGCCACTGAAGTCATCCGATTCTTCTGGCGCAAAAGCAAACACGCGGTGGTACGATTACGCCGTATACGCAGGGTCACTTGCAGCCATTCCGGTGGTAATGACTATGGTAGCCAAAACCCAGTACACTGATTGGTTTATGTATGTAATAGGTCCCGCAACATTGCTTTACCTTGTTTATGAAATGACCAGATACGGATGGGCTGAACGCAAAAAGCTGTTGGCAGCGCTTGTATTTATTTTCTTCTCGATAATCTTTTGGGGAATATTTGAACAAAGTGGTGGTTCACTGTCATTATTTGCCGCACGGAATCTTGACGATAAGTTGCTCGGTGTCATCACGCTGGATCCAAACGGCGTAAATAATTCTGCAAACTCGCTCTTTGTAATCATATTCGCTTTTATATTCGGATACATCTGGATAGGTCTTGCAAAGCGAAAGATTGAACCTAATACGGTTGTCAAATTCGGACTGGCTTTTATCTTTTTATCTGCCGGGTTCTTTGTGATGTATGCTACACGTTTCTTTGCAAACGCCCAGGGAATAACTTCTCTGGACGCGTTTACGCTGGCCTACTTATTTATAACCTTCGGAGAACTCTGCCTCTCTCCAATCGGACTTTCCATTATGACAAAATTATCTCCAGCCAGATTGCAGGGCGTAATGATGGGCATGTGGTTTCTGGCGAGCGCTTACGGTCAGTATGTAGCTGGTATATTGGGCGCGGGCATGTCTGAAGCTGGTGAGAATGATACGCTTACACAAAAGCTCCTCACTTTCACAGACGGATACCGGCAACTGGCAATTTACGCTTTAATATCCGGCGTGGTGTTGATCGTGATCGCACCTGTGGTCAGAAAACTGATGCAGGAGGTAAAATAGTCTGTTTATTCAATGAGAATAATTATTTTAGCTGATTAATTTATCATTCGTGTCAGACAGTTTAGTTATTATTCCCACCTACAACGAGCGGGAGAATATCGAAAAAATTATCAGGAAGATTTTTTCATTAAGCCATCCCTTTGAGCTGCTTATCATCGATGATGGTTCGCCTGATGGAACTGCTGATATTGTGAAGAAGCTGCAACTCGAATATCCGCAATTACATCTTGAAGAAAGAACTGGCAAGCTGGGCTTGGGAACTGCTTATATACACGGTTTTAAATGGGCATTGGCGCGGCCTCAATATGAATATATATTTGAAATGGATGCCGATTTTTCTCATAATCCGGACGACTTAGTCAGACTCCACAACGCATGTGCGGAAGGATCGGACGTAGCTATAGGCTCGCGATATGTGCGTGGCGTTAATGTCGTCAACTGGCCTATGAGTCGTGTGCTGATGTCATATTTCGCTTCCATGTACGTCCGGTTAATAACTGGAATTAATATTCAGGACGCGACCGCGGGCTTTAAATGTTACAGACGTAGGGTACTGGAAAAGATTCCGTTGGACCAGATCAGATTTGTAGGCTATGCATTTCAGATTGAAATGAAGTTTACCGCCATCCAATATGGCTTTAAAGTGGTAGAAGTTCCGATCATTTTTACGGACCGCACTGAAGGAACTTCAAAAATGAGTACAAGAATCTTCAGAGAAGCTTTTTTCGGGGTTATTCAAATGAAGGTGGAAAGCTGGTTCAGGAAGTATAAGTAGCAAAACAAAGTACAGGACTACAGCTTAGCCTGCTTGTCTTCCCGCATCATTTCACCGAAGCTGAGCTTTCTGTGCATCGCTGATACAATTTTGACCAATCGTTTTGTTCGTGTTGATTCTGTTTTGGCAGAGTTTAGCCAATTGATATACCAGTTTCGGTGTGATTTAGGAAGAGCCATAAATCGTTCCATTAATTCTGGTTCGTCTGACAAACATAGCTCCAGATCCTCGGGCACTTCGATTTTAAAATCTCTATCCTCTTCCATATTGAGGATTACAGAGGCACCTGCTTCTTTTTTCAATTGCTTACGCAGGCTTGATTTTAATGCCAGTATGAAGTTTCCATCCCCAACGGGAACAGTGGCCATGCCGGAAATGATTACCTGGTCTATACTTCCCTTAATACGAAAACTCTTTCGGCAACCTGGTTTAATTTGGTTGGCGACAGTCTCGGGTATAAAAACATAACTCCATCCGGTCTTCTCACCCATTTCACCATAACGTTCAATCTCTGTTTTCAATGTGATCATGATACACAAGATACGATTTAAAACTTTTCTTCAACGCCAAGGCCAAATAGAGCGAAGTCGTATTTTACCGGATCATCCGCATCAAATTTTCTCAGTTCGCGGGTAAGCTCAACTGCCGTGCGCCAATCAGTTTGCTTCCGCTTGATCAATCCCAGCCTCCGTGCCACACGGTCTACATGAACGTCGCAAGGGCAGATCAAATCAGAAGGCTTTATATTATTCCACAGGCCAAAGTCGACGCCTTTACTATCCTTCCTGACCATCCATCTCAGAAACATATTAAGCCGCTTGCAGGTCGACTTCTGGAGCGGGGAAGATATGTGTTTTATGGTTCGCCTCGGAAAATCGGGCAAGGAAAAAAAGTAAGATCTAAAATAGTTCAGAGCGCCCTCAATGCGGATATCACTGGCCGGAACTTCAGAAAGCATACAGGCAGAAGACGCCAGGGCTTTGCTAGAACCGAGCTCAGGCATATCCGGAAGATAATCTTCATTTAAAGCAGAAACTGCCGGTCGGAATGCAGTCTCAAGCGTCTCCGATTGTTGATAATGCTCACGCAGGAACGCCACAAAATACAACAAGTCGGTATCATTAAACGTTCGGTGTTTAAAACCCAGAAGTCTTTTCAGATCCTCATCAGAATGATGTAACACGAATTGATGCGGGGCATTGTCCATGCGATGAAACAATTCCCGGCATTTATTAATGATCGTTTTGCGCTGCCCCCAGGCCAATACTGCTGCGAAAAACCCCGTGATTTCGATATCCTGCTTCAGACTGAACTGATGAGGAATGCAGATAGGATCATTTTCGATGAAGTCTGGCCTGTTGTACTGGGCTGCCTTCAAGTCCATAAAATCCTTTAACTGCTGATGATCCAAATCTTTCTATTTAAGCGCCTGTTCCAGGTCCTCGAGCAGATCCTCAATGTCTTCAACACCCACGCTAAGCCTTAAAAGATTATCAGTTACCCCCACTTTTTCACGCTCCGCTTTGGGAATTGAACCGTGTGTCATCGTGGTCGGATGATTAATCAGGGATTCCACTCCTCCCAGCGATTCAGCCAGAGTAAATACTTTAAAAGATGATGCTACGCGAAAAGTTTCCTGCAGGTCGGCGTCCTTTAATGTAATGGACACCATGCCCCCAAATCCGCGCATCTGCGCCCTAGCTATCTGATGATTAGGATGATCTTCGAAGCCCGGCCAGAAAATCTTGTCAATCTTCGGATGGTTTTTAAGATGTCTTGCAACACGCTCGCCATTCTCGCAATGTGCTTTCATCCTTAAATGGAGTGTCTTAATTCCTCGGAGCACAAGAAAAGCATCCTGCGGACCAGGAGTTGCTCCACACGCATTGTAAACGAACCAAAGATCTTTGTAAAGCTGATCATCGTTTACAAGCAATGCGCCCATAACAACATCCGAATGCCCGCCGATATATTTGGTTACAGAATGCATCACGATGTCAGCGCCCTGGTCTATCGGATTTTGTAAATAAGGTGACGCAAAAGTATTATCAACTGCCAGCAGGACATTGTGCGCTTTGGCGATCTTTGATACCCCTGCAATATCTATGATACGCATTGTCGGATTGGTGGGTGTCTCAATCCATATCAGCTTCGTATTGCCGTTGATGTAAGCTGAAATGTTTTCTGGATCGGACAGATCAATGAAGTTGAATTTGATACCGTATTTTTCGTAGACTTTGGTAAATATCCGATAAGACCCCCCATATAAATCATCACCGGTTATTACTTCATCTCCCGGCTTCAACAATTTCAGCACCGCATCTGTTGCGCCCATTCCGCTCGAAAAAGCCAGACCATATTTTGCATTTTCTAAAGCAGCAAGGCAGTCCTCAAGTGCCTTCCTTGTCGGATTTGTGCCGCGGGAATATTCGAAGCCCTTATTATCGCCCGGCGACTTCTGCCAATACGTGGAAGTCTGGTATATTGGGGTCATTACCGCACCCGTGGTCGGATCAGGCTCCTGACCCGCGTGGATCGCTTTAGTTGCAAATTTCATAGCTTTTATGATTTGATTTTAGTAAGCCCTTGCAAAAAGTACGCGTTGCTTAGACGGCTTACCCGAATAAATGCAAACTCCATCTTCAAGGGGGTTATCTAAAGGTATACATCTGATCGTTGCCTTTGTTTCCTCTTTTATTTTTTGTTCTGTTTCAGGTGTGCCGTCCCAATGTGCAGAAACAAAACCAGCTTTTCCGTCGAGCAACGACTTAAACTCCTCATAAGAATCAGCAGGTGTGATATGGTCGGCCCGGAAATCCAAAGCCTTTTTATAAATGTTCTGCTGAATCTCGTCTAAAAGCTGCGGGATGAAAACCTCCAGACCTTCCTGCTGTACGGTCTGTTTTTCACGGGTGTCTCTTCTGGCAATTTCAACGGTCCCGTTTTCCATGTCCCGTGCGCCAATAGCAAGCCGTACCGGCACACCTTTCAACTCGTATTCAGCAAATTTGAAACCAGGACGCTGCGTATCCCGGTCGTCATATTTAACAGAAATTCCTTTTTGTTTAAGCTTGAGCGTTAGTTCATCCACAAAAGCAGATATATTTCTCAATTCCTCATCGTTCTTATGGATCGGAACAATGACAACCTGTATTGGCGCCAGTTTTGGAGGGAGAACCAAGCCTGCATCGTCACTATGGGCCATAATTAATGCACCCATTAGGCGGGTAGACACGCCCCAGGAAGTGGCCCACACATGATCCAGTTTACCTTCTTTGTTGGTAAACTTTACATCGAACGCTTTGGCGAAGTTTTGCCCCAGAAAGTGTGAGGTTCCTGCCTGTAACGCTTTGCCGTCCTGCATCAAGGCTTCTATGCAATACGTGTCCAGCGCTCCTGCAAAACGCTCGTTAGGCGTTTTTACGCCTTTTACCACCGGCACGCCCATCCAGTTTTCTGCAAAGTCGGCATATACATCGAGCATCCGACGAGTTTCTTCAACCGCTTCCTCGGCCGTCGCGTGAGCGGTATGTCCCTCCTGCCACAAAAACTCTGTAGTACGCAGAAATAACCTCGTCCGCATTTCCCAGCGTACCACGTTCGCCCATTGATTCACCAGAATTGGCAGGTCGCGGTATGATTGGATCCATCCCTTATAGGTATTCCAAATGATCGTTTCTGAAGTAGGCCGTACGATAAGTTCCTCTTCTAGTTTGGCAGTCTCATCCACAATGATATTGCCCGTGCCGTCGTTCTTTAACCGATAGTGGGTAACCACAGCGCATTCCGTAGCAAAGCCCTCAACGTGAGAGGCCTCCTTTGAAAAAAAAGACTTAGGAATGAACAGAGGAAAGTAGGCATTACTATGACCAGTATCCTTAAATTTCTGGTCCAATACAGACTGCATTTTCTCCCAGATTGAATAACCATAAGGCTTAATAACCATACATCCTTTTACGGATGAATGCTCAGCCAGGTCTGCTTTTATAACAATATCGTTATACCACTGGGAATAATCTTCGTTTTTACTTGTAATACCTTTACTCATATGTCATTGGAACGTTTTTTGTCGTTAAATACCTTGTGTAGTTGGCCACAAATTTATAAATTTATACCTACAAAAAAATCGCTTCACACAATCAATACATACAGTTATGAAACCGAACCATTTATACACAAGTGTGCTTGCACTGGCAACGATCGTTGTTACGTCCTGCTCCGCTCCGCGGCTGGCGCAAAACAGCTCGGATGATGATGTTTACAATAGCGAGGCTACAGCCCGGGTTTATACGCCCGCTCCGATCAGGCCTTCCGAAAGTACGCCCTCCGCTCAAAACACACAACAGAGCGAGGAAACTTATGAAGAAAGTGATTACTATGGAACAAGCGATCCGTACTATGACATGGATTATTCGTCAAGGATAAACAGGTTTTATTATGGAACTCCATGGAGAAGCTATTACGATCCATATTTCTACGGTGGCTTTTATCCGTATAGCGGATGGTCAGTAGGAATAGGATTCGGACCTTTCTATAACAATTTCTGGAATTCACCGTACGCCGGCTGGGGCCATTATTATTCACCATTCTGGAGCTATAGCCCTTGGGGTTGGAATAGCATGTATTATGGCGGGGGCTTCTATGGTGGAGGATTTCTTGGCGGCGGATATTATGGTGGCGGGTACTATACAGGCCGCACCACAATCGTTCCTGACTACCGGTCCAGACCATCAATCGGTCGCGAGAACGGTGTAGGCGGTACCTACCGCAACGCTTCATCAAACGTCAGACCTGGGGTAACCCGATCAGACGCTAACGGAAACGTGGTCTCCAGGACAAGCCGCGCCGAAAGATATCGCAACGGAGAAGAAAGCTCCAGCAGGACGCAACGCGGAAGGGAAGCGGCTCCTGGCCGCGTACAGCAGCCCGCTCCTACACGTAGTACAGCACCTTCAAGGGAGCGTGCAACCCCTGCGCCGCGCACAGACAGCAGGCCTACTTACACTCCGCCACCTTCACGAAGCAGCGAAGGTTCTTCGGGAAGAAGCAGTAGTGGAAGCGGAAGCAGCAGCGGCTCTCGGTCATCAAGAGGTGGCAGAGGATAAGATGTAATGCCCTGCGTATGATGCGCAGGGTTACTTTTAACCTTGTTTTGTATCTAATGAAAAAATTATTATTATCTGTAGCTGCCTTAGCAGCTGCAACAGGAACCTTATACGGTCAGAGTTATACCCCAGACGTTTTAAAATTTTCGCAGACCAATTATGGCAGCACAGCCAGATTTAAAGGCATGGCCGGTGCGCAGATTGGTGTGGGAGGCGATATGAGTTCCCTGGGATCGAATCCGGCTGGCCTGGGGCTGTTCACAAGATCGGAATTTACCTTTACCCCCGAATTTAACGGTATGACGGGAAAGGCAAACTTTCTGAACCAGAATACTGAGTCATCCAAGAGCGTTTTAAACTTGAACAATGCCGGCGTCGTATTCTATAGTCCCTCCTGGCGAGCTAAAGGTCAGGACACAAAAAAAGGTGTTATCAGCACGGTTTTCGGAATCGGATATAATCGTAATAACGACTTTGGTGCAGAGTTTTCCTATTTGGGTACAAACCCGAGCAATTCCATCGCAGACTATTTCAGGGATGACGCAAATTTCAATTTGCCTCAGCGCCCCGGTGCTGGACCTGACGATCTTCCGGTGAACAGTCTGGGCAGCCTGGGCTACGAGGGTTATCTAATTGATTTTGACGAGCCAAACGGACAATTCCTTTCTTCAACCCGAAACAATTCCAACGCGCAATCAGCCAGCAATAGCCAATATAAAAATGAGATAAGATCCGGTTCAACTTCTGAGCTGAATGTGGCCGGAGCGCTCAATATATCCAACCAGGTATATATTGGGGCAAGTGTAGGATTAGTTAATGTGCGGTATATCAGCGACGGTGAATTCCGGGAGTCGGGTTACAACTTTGCAGAGGATGCCAATTATAGTCTGGTTTTCCGCAGAAACCAGGAAACCACGGGAACAGGTATAAACGCACGCCTGGGTGTGATTTTCAGGCCGGCGGACAATTTCCGGATTGGTGGTACGCTGCAAACACCTTCATGGATGCTTATTGAGGACAATACTTCATTCAAATTAAACACGTCAATAGGAACGAACAGAAATTACGATATCGAACCGATAAACTCTTTGTTTACGTACAGAGTTAGAACTCCTTTGAAAGGCTCATTGGGTGCCAGTTATGTGATTGCTGGAAAAGCTCTGGTTTCGGCCGACGTCGACTATATTGACTATTCGTCTATCAGGTTTTCTACGGATCAAGGTGTGGAACCAGGAACTATTGCCGCAGAAAACAGGCTGGTCAAAGACTACTACAAGAGCACAGCCAACTACCGCGTTGGTGCTGAATACAAAATCGACAATGCGTTAAGTATCCGCGGTGGATACGGCTTGAACGGCAGTGCAATTAAAGGTGATAGTGATTACTTCGCCACGAAAATTTATACCGGCGGTCTTGGGTACAGGGTGAACAACTATTACTTCGATGTTGCTTATCAGCACCTGAACACCAACACGGAGCTTGCGCCATATGAAGTGGGTACAGCGGAAAATCCGGAAGAACCCGTAGCAGACATTAAGACGCAAAGAAACAATGTGTTCCTGACTTTTGGTGTCAGGTTTTAACCTTTCAAGAGAAATTCGATTCTGTCAAAGGGGGCGATCGGAAAAGATTGCTCCTTTTTCTTTACCACATCATCACCAGCGTAGTTCCATGGCGTCTAGTCGCTCCTCCACCGAGGAATCTTTGATCAGCTCCGGGGCATGATGAGGCTTTTTGCGGGCATCAATGATAACGGGTCCTTCGCATCCCCAATGCTTATCTATAGAAAACGCTTTATGTCCATGAATATCGGAGGCCGGATTGCTTCTGGTAAACGTCACCCAGACAAAATTATTAATGGAGGCTGCAGCAAATTGTCCATCGTCGCATAAAACCACCATAGCGATTCCTTCGCCAATTTCTGAAAGAAAAGTACCCAACAACAGGAGTTCCTTTTCGGTTTCGTTAGCACTAACATACGCTGGGGCAGATATTGTCAGCACACCTGGTAACGCCAAGGCAACAGGGCCAAAACCCGCAGGCAGTCTGGAATGATCCGGCAAGGAAGAAGAAAGTTCGCGGACAGGTTTACCGGCTGCGGCAAAGACTACCTTCGAACCGGCATTAAGTCCGGTGCCGGTATAATCCAGCGTATCTATGGTAGTCTGGGTATGAAAATGCAGGTCCCGACCAAAATCCACACGACTCAGCATGTGCTGTAAAAATCCGGAAATGTCGTGCGTACTTAGACTTTTATCATCTTCATGTGCTGCAATGAACAGATATTTCGCCAGACTAAGTTGGTTCTTCCCCAAAATGTGGTTCGCGATCGTAAGTATCTCCTGAGGGCGACGCTCCTTTAAAAAAGGGGTGTATCGCTCGCTTCCTATCGCAAACAGCAAAGGGTGAACGCCGGCAGCGTCCACGGCATTTACTTCTTTAAGACCATGGATTTCTTTCGGCAGTGCCGATCCCGAAATCTCGTGGATAAGCGCCCCGAAACTGGTATCTTCCTGAGGCGGGCGGCCAACTACGGTGAACGACCATATAGCATCCTTGCGATGATATACGTTATGTACCTTCATTAGAGGAAACGGATGGGCCAGACTATAGTAGCCAAGATGGTCGCCGAAAGGCCCCTCCGGCTTATTTTCGCCCGGCTCAACAGTTCCCGTGATAACAAAGTCGGCATCAGCTGAGATACAAAAGCCCTCGTCATCATAGTAATACCTGAACCGCCGGTTGCCCAGAGCGCCGGCAAAGGTCATCTCAGACAGTCCCTCAGGGAGAGGCATCACAGCCGCCAAAGGGTGTGACGGTGGTCCTCCCACAAAAATGCTGACCTTTAACGGCTGTCCCTTTGCGTTGGCTTTGGACTGGTGTACCCCTATCCCGCGGTGAATCTGGTAATGCAAACCGACTTCTTTATCCTGGATATAGTCATTTCCGCCTAGCTGAATTCTATACATCCCCAAATTGGCATTCATAATTCCAGGCCTATCCGGATCTTCCGTGTACACCTGTGGCATGGTGATAAAAGGACCTCCATCAAGTGGCCAGTTTACAATCTGCGGCAGGGCACTGATGGTAGTTTTCTGAAACGTATTCTTAAATAAACGTTGCTGTAAGGGAATGGCCTTTAGAGCCGCCATAGCTGTAGAAGCCAGCTTTAGCGGCTGTTTAATTGCTTTCATCGGGTCTGAGCGCAACTGAACTAGCTTTTCAACATTCGCCAGGGTGTCCCGAAATATAAACCTCGACCGCTCCAGCGTACCAAAAAGGTTTGACACCGCTGGAAACTGACTGCCTTTTATCCTTTCGAATAAAATAGCCGGCCCTTGTTGTTCATATACACGAAGATGGATCGCCGCCATCTCCAGATAAGGATCTACCTCTTTCTTAATCCTGATCAAATGACCGTGCCGTTCCAAATCGGCCACACACGCTGATAAGCTGTTATATCCCATACCGTTCAAATATAACCAAAGTTATCAGCTTAGGGATTGCAAGCTACTTTTTACCCGCAAACGAACGCAGCATCCAGGTTGTTTTTTCTTTAAATTGCATAAACCGGTTCACCATATCGTTGGTACCATCGTCGCCCGCCTGTTCACTGGCTTCCATCAGTTCGCGTTCCAGTTGAATTAACTTCGACATGTCGTCGAGCACCGCCTCAACCATATCCATGTCTTTCATGCCGATGGTGTCGATTTCCTGTATAGTCGACTCCTGTATATAATCCGAGAAACGGCTGTGAGGCGGTTTGCCTAAAGTTAACACCCGCTCGGCGATTTCGTCGATGGTCAATTGGGCGTTAGTATAGAGTTCTTCAAACTTAAGGTGAAGGGTAAAGAAGTTCTGGCCTTTGATATTCCAGTGACAGCCTCTTAATTTCTGATAATGAATATGATAGTTAGCAAGATATTCATTCAGCATGTCTACGACAGGCTTTACCTCTTTTTCATTTAAACTGATTTCTTTTGGGTCCATGGCTTAATATTCATTATTTTGGCAAAATACCATATTGCATGTCACAACAACTATTGTGCCGATCAGAGGCGTTCGGCTGGCATACAATAGTGTTTAACAAACGACGTTAATATATACGATTTCGAAGGCTTGCTTTTAAATCGTATTTTTACGACACATCATTACAGGGAAGATTGAATGTATAGATATTATATAATTGCTGCTATAGCGTTATCGCTTAACATAGCCGATGCCTCAGCAGCCGGTAAACGCGATTCCATAGGAGTAGAAAATTATAACGGTAAAAAACTCATTGTGCACCAGGTGGTGGCAAAAGACACTTATTATTCCATAGCGCGAAGGTATAAGGTTAACCCAAAAGACGTTTTAAATTTCAACGACAGCAAATTTTTGCAGGTCGGTGTGCTCATTAAGGTACCTACAGATCTGCCATTTGAAAGTACTGCGCCAACGGCGACAGGAGCGCCTGGCTCCGAGGTAGCTGGCGACCAAACATCTGGAACCATTGAACATGTTGTTCAGCGGAAGGAGAATCTCAATATGCTTGCCGAGCGTTATGGCACCACGGTCAACGAAATTAAGCGTATTAATAATCTAAGGTCCATTAACCTTCAGATCGGCCAGATTCTAAAAATGCCGGCCGGTTCTACAGCGCCCGAACCTCCTGTGAGTTCCTCAGCTTCTTCGCCATCGGTTACGCCTTCCAACCCTTCAGAAGAACTTATCGTACATACGGTTGCCTCCAATGAAACGATATATTCCATAGCTACGCGTTATAAGCTGAGTATCGACCAGTTGAAGGCTAAAAACAATTTAACAAGCAGTTCATTGCGTGTTGGACAAAGACTCTTAATTAAGGGAGAATATCCTGCTGTGCCAGTTCCGGAACCTGCAACTGCGTCAGACACGCTTAATTCTATTACCGATCCCAAGCTGCGCTATCCGGCAAGCCGTTATGGATTAAATCAAATTGATGAAAAAGGTACTGGAGTGTGGATAGCAGACGCTGATCTCGACCCGACTAAAATGCTGGTGCTGCATCGGAACGCACCCATAGGGGGAATTATCAAAATAACAAACCCCATGACCAACAGGTCCACTTTTGCCAAAGTGGTAGGTAAATTCACTGAAAATGAGTCGACGAAAGACGTGATTATCGTGATGACCAAAGCTGTGGCCGACGCGCTTGGAGCATTGGATAAAAGATTTTATTGTAACCTGACTTACGGAGCTTCCGAAGTTACTCATGAGGAAGAGCAATAAACCTTTTATCATCGGAATAGCAGGGGGAAGCGGCTCGGGCAAGACCTTCTTTCTAAAATCCTTTCTTAATCATTTCAAACCAGGTGAAGTAACGCTGGTGTCTCAGGACGACTACTACATTGACGCGGGGGTGATGTCTATGGAAGAGAACAAGCTTTTTAATTTTGATCTTCCTTCAGCTATAGACCATAAGCAATTTGTCCATGACATCAGCAAGCTGGTTCACGGTGAGATCGTTTATAAAAAGGAATACAACTTTAACAATCCCCTTGCAGTTGTGAAGACCCTCGAAATCAAACCTGCACCGGTACTCATCATTGAAGGCTTGTTCATACTCCATTTTCAGGATATCGCCGCCTTGCTAGATCACTCTATCTTTATCGAAGCCAAAGGGTCCGTAGCACTGCAACGCAGGATCAGTCGCGATGATGTTGAACGAGGTTACCCAAAAGAGGATGTGCTTTATAAATGGCACAATCACGTAGTTCCGGCCTACAGGGAATATCTTCTTCCGTACAAGTCGTCCTGCCATAGAATTGTCGTAAACAATGATAATACGCCGGAAAAAATCATTGAGCTAACAGACGCGATCTGCAGGGAGCTCAAGCTGCAACAGCTAGATAACTGTTAATCATTCAGCTGCATTTCCGGCACGTCAGCATCCGCGAATAGTTTGCCTGCTGTCGCATCACGGATATAATCCAGGCCAACACCTGGCGCCCGCTCAAGCAGTTTAAATCCTCCCGAGGGCAAAATATCCAATACGGCCAGTTCGGTAACCACCTTTTTAATGCAACGCACGCCAGTAAGCGGCAAGGTGCACTCCTTTAATAATTTGCTCTCTCCGGCTTTGTTAATATGCTGCATAGCAACAATAATATTTTTCGCAGATGCTACCAGGTCCATCGCCCCCCCCATCCCTTTCACCATCTTTCCTGGAATTTTCCAGTTGGCAATATCACCATTTTCTGAAACCTCCATCGCACCCAGGATCGTTAGGTCTATTTTCTGACTTCTGATCATTCCAAAACTTAAAGCAGAATCAAATACGGCCGATCCGGGCAAAGTGGTTATTGTTTGCTTGCCGGCATTGATCAGATCGGCGTCTTCCTCGCCTTCCAGGGGAAACGGACCCATACCCAGAAGGCCATTTTCCGACTGGAGTACAACATTTATTCCCTGAGGTATATAATTGGCCACCAAAGTCGGAATACCAATACCCAGATTTACATAGTAGCCATCCTGCAGCTCTTTGGCAATTCGCTTTGCGATACCGTTCTTATCCAGCATATTATTTCTCTGATCTTACTGTTCTTTGCTCAATTCTTTTTTCGTACGCAGCACCTTGAAAGATGCGGTGGACATATACACCTGGTGTATGGATCTGGTCCGGATCAAGTTCGCCCGTTTCTACAAGCTCTTCCACTTCGGCAATGGTGATCTTGCCTGCCATGGCCATAACAGGATTAAAATTTCTGCTTGTATACCGGTAAATCAGATTCCCTGCCTTGTCCCCTTTCCAGGCCTTCACTAAGGCAAAGTCTGCTTCAAATGCGTACTCCATAAGGTAGTCTTTGCCGTTAAAGTTGCGAATTTCCTTCCCTTCCGCCACCTCGGTGCCCACGCCCGCTGGGGTAAAAATGGCGGGCATCCCATAGCCGGCAGCCATACACCGTGTGGCCAGGGTACCCTGAGGAATCAGTTCCACTTCAAGTTCTCCGCTCAACAATTGTCTTTCAAACTCCGCATTCTCGCCTACATAAGAAGCAATCATTTTCCTCACCTGGCGCTCTTTCAACATCAAACCAATACCAAAATCATCTACCCCCGCATTGTTGGATATGCAGATCAGATCTTTCACGCCCTTTTTTACGAGGGCAGCGATACAATTCTCGGGGATACCGCAGAGTCCGAACCCGCCAAGCATGAGCGTGGTGCCATCTTCGATATCGCGGATGGCCTCATCAGCTCCTGAAACAACCTTATTAATCATTTTAAAATACTTTGACTGCTAAAGTATATGATATTCTTTATTCGAACCAAGTTATTTGCCCACTTCTATAATTTTGTCGGCGTTTCCGTTACTGCTGGCGATGTAAACCTTCCCGTCTGGCGAACTGCAGATCGCCCGTAGCCGGCCGTATGCATTCACGAAGTACTCCTGTGTATCCACTATTTTATCACCGGCTTCATTAAGTGTTAATTGCAACATCTTCGATCCCTTGAGGGTAACAAGTAAAAGCGCATTTCGCCATTGCGGAATATAATCAGAGTTATAGTACAACAGACCGCACACCGCAATCGTCGGTGTCCATGCCATAATGGGCTCAGCCACATTATTGGCGGTGCAAAAACCGCCTTCATTACTTTTGTCGCAATAACCTTCTACGTTTGGCCATCCATAGTTGGCTCCTTTGCCGATTATATTAATTTCGTCATCATTGTTTGGTCCGTGCTCTGATGCATATATGCGCCCGTTCCCCTCGGTCAGCCCTTGCGGATTACGGTGCCCTAACGTCCATACAGGGCTTCCGGCAACAGGATTATCTGAGGGAATAGACCCATCAAGGTTGAATCTCAATATCTTACCCGATAAACTCTGAATATTCTGCGCAGCCGCTCCGTTACCTGCGTCGCCGGTAGTCACCAGCAGCTTTTGGTCCGACGTGATCAGCAGTCTTGAACCGTTATGAACTGATCCGGCCGGAATACCGTCGATAACGACCGACGGCGATGTGAGTGTGTTATTATGGTATACAAAACGCACGACTTTTTCGCGGTAGGGAGATCCGTAGTTATAAACCAGGTATACCCACGGTGTTGTGCTAAATTGAGGGTGCAGAGCCATTCCAAGCAATCCTCCCTCTCCGGTAGCAACAACATCGGTTAACGTATAAACCAATGAAACTGCGCCCGACTGCACATTCACCCTGCTGATTTTACCCGAACGCTCCGTAACCCATAGATGGTCATCCGGGCCATATATCATTTCCCATACATGCGACAAGCCGCTGCTAACAACACGGGTTTTAATTTCTGCATCAGGCAATTCCTCCACAGGGCCTGGAGATTTGCTTTTCTTACATCCAAGGACACAAAACGACACCAGAAGTAAAATAACAAGCTGTTTCATAACACTTTATTTGCTATAAAAAACAACCTGAAATTGAATATGTTTTTAGTTGAAATACACGTAGGTGATTCCATCTCCGCCTCGGTCAGCATGTTCATCCTCCAGACGATCTACCTGACTGTATTTTTTAAGATATTCCCTGATCAGCTTCCTGAGGATCCCATCCCCTTTTCCATGAATGATCTTGATAAAAGGGAATCCCAGCATAAGTGCCTTGTCCAGATAACGTTCGAGCTCATACAACGCATCCTCGCCCCTCCTGCCGCGCAGATCAAGTTCTGCACTGAAGCCGGAAATTGCCTCAGTCATACGACCAGTATAAGAATTGCTTTGTACCACCTTTTTCGCCTGCTTGTTGCTGATCTTATGCACGCGGTTCTTCTTGATAACAGACCTCAGATCCCCGAGTGCAACAACCAGGTTATCCCGGTTGATCTCCAAGACCTGTCCCGCAGTCTCACTATTATTCAGTTGCACCCAGTCGCCCACCTCAATTGGCGTATTTACCAGCTGAGCCGGCGCCTTTGGTTCCTCTCTGACTTGATTTTGCAAAAGTTGTTTATTCAAATCCTGGCGTAAATTACGGGTCACAGTTTTGTCTGCCTTTGTGCCCTTAATCTCGGCTATCGTATGTTCCACCAGCTTGTTGGCATTCTTTATGATGCTCTGCGCTTCCAGTTTAGCTTCGCGGATCAGTGCTTTCCTGTTTTCTTCCAGATGCTGTTTTAACTTTTCGTTTTCGGCGACAAGGTTTTTAGCTTTGTTCTGCTGGTTGGCCAACTGCACCCTGGCGTCATAAATCTGCTTCTTTTCGCGTTCAAGATCTACAAGCAAACTATCAATACGATTCTGATCTGCACCCGTCTTGGTCCTAGCCAAATCAAGTACCTCCCTTTGCAGCCCAATGTTCTGGGCGATTTCGAAAGCGTAGGAACTTCCCGGTTTGCCGATTTCCAAAACGTACATCGGCTTCATCCGGTCATTATCGAACAACATCGAGGCATTTTCTAAACCCTCGGTATTCCCGGCAAACAGCTTCAGGTTAGAATAGTGCGTTGTGATCACACCGCGAGTCTTTTTGTTATTCAGCACTTCCAGTACAGCCTCTGCCATCGGACCACCGAACTGAGGGTCTGTCCCGGTACCGAACTCATCGATGAGCACGAGCGATCTGGGCGTAGCATGCGCTACGAAATACTTCATTTTTGTAAGGTGAGCACTATACGTGCTTAAATCACTTTCTATCGACTGATCGTCGCCTATATCAGCGAATATCTGGTCAAAAACACCCACCTCGCTCGCTTCATCTACCGGTATAAGTAATCCGGCCTGGGTCATTAACTGCAGTAAACCCACGGTTTTCATGCAGACAGATTTACCGCCCGCGTTTGGTCCTGAAACCAAAAGAATACGTAGTTCATTGTGTATGTGAATGTTCAGCGGTACCACTGTTTTCCCTTCTTCTTTGAAAGATAAGTACAACAAAGGATGACGGGCATTTACCAGTTTTGTTTTTGGTTCCTTGGTCAGGATCGGCATTTCACCCTGAATCTCAAGTGCGAAAAGGGCTTTTGCCCGCACAAAATCCAGCTTGGTCAGAAATCCGTGGTAAGACAAGAGCAAAGGTGTGTAAGGCCGAAGATCGTTGGTAAGCCCAATTAATATTTTAATAATCTCCCGCCGTTTATCAAATTCCAGATCCCGGATTTGGTTGTTCAATGTAAAAACTTCCTCGGGTTCAATATATACCGTCTGTCCGCTTGCCGATTCGTCGTGCACAAAACCCCGCAGTTTTCGCTTATTCTCCGCCAGTATAGGTATACACATTCTGCCGTCCCTGATGGTCAGGCTACCATCAGCAACCCAATTGTTGGCTACAGCTTGCTTATACACCGAGTCCATACGCTTTCTAACATCCTGCTCGGTTTTAGCGATATCTCCCAAAATCTGTTGAAGTTCCGGGGAAGCATTGGGTTTAATTTTGCCTTTTGCATCCAGCACAGCTTCTATGCGCCTGAGTATATTTTTCTCCACAGGTAAGTGCTCCAGCAAAGCTTCCAATGCAGGATACACATCCTTTCGTTCGTCGAAGAAGCGCAGTACAGAAAAAACAGTCTGCAGCGAAACATACATTTGGTAAAGTTCCTCCTCAACCAAATAGGTACCTTCAACCTTTATCTTATCGGCAAGAACCTTCACATCGAAAAATGTGCTGATCTGCAGAGGTTCCTGGTTCTGCAGAATATTCTTGAACTCATAAGTCTGCCTCAAGAACTTATCGATCTGATCAAACTTGTTCATTACCTGCATCTTACTTACCATAAGTTGCCCCATGGTGCTCAGGCAATGACGGTGAATAAGTTGTTTTATCTCATTAAAACCCAACCGCTCTGTACAATTCTCCGGATATAACATCTTTAACTCTTTTCTGCTTTTTTGAAAGACAATTTCTTCTTCAATATTCTCCGAGATTTTACCTTCTCCAGAGAGTCTGCCCGCTTTATCGAGTCTGTGCGCCTCTTCTGCCTGGCGACCGGCAAATTCTTGAGCGAATCTGCGACCTTAGCGCTGTCGGCCTTTGCTTTTTTTCTGGCTGCCTGCTCTATTTTAACATTCTTTAGCGAGTCTGCCCGAACGATCTGCCTTTTCTCTTTCTCGAATTGCGTCCCGACTTTTTTGTATATCTCATCAAGCGTCTTTGGATCCGAATAATAATACTCCATACTCCTGGCATACAAGGCCGAGTCTATCCCGTATTTCTTGTAAATCCCCTTATAATAAGCCGCGGCAAGCACTTTGGCGGTATCTATATTCGCAATCGTATTGATATATCCGTCGGTCAGGTGAATATCGTGCAAAACGCTAGCCATCTGATCGGGCTGTACAATATCTTTAGGGATTCCAGGCTTGCAACCAGCCATCAGGAAGATTAGCGTACCAAGAACTATAAAATTTCTCATTCAGTTAAATCGTCTTCTTTTTCTTAGCCAAAGTTCACTAAGGTTGTTAATTTTACCCAAAAATACTGATAAATGAGTATAGCAGATAACTTATTAAAATATAAAAAGGAACTGGAGGGAACAGGTACGCAACTTGTTGCTGTGTCAAAATACCAGCAGGTCGAGGCAATCCAGGAGGCCTATGATGCAGGACAGCGCGCTTTCGGAGAAAATATCGTACAGGAACTGGTGGAAAAACAACCACAGCTTCCAGACGATATCGAATGGCATCTCATTGGTCACCTGCAAACCAATAAGGTAAAATACATCGCTGCTTTTGTAAAACTTATCCATTCGGTCGACAGCCTTAAACTTCTGATCGAAATAAACAAACAGGCTGTCAAGCACGACAGGGTGATCGACTGCTTGCTGCAAATCTATATCGCCGACGAGGAAACAAAATTCGGACTTGGTTTTGATGAGGCTGTTGATCTTCTTCGATCAGAGGAGTATGCAAATCTCAAAAACATAAGAATCGTTGGTTTGATGGGCATTGCAAGCAACAACGCCTCAGAGCGGCAAACCCGCGATGAATTCCAGGAGCTGAAAGTCCTCTTTGATGGCATCAAAGTAAGCTTCTTCAGAAAGGAAGACAGCTTCAGGGAACTGTCCATTGGCATGTCGGGCGACTATAAACTGGCTGTTGAAGCAGGGAGCACCATGGTTAGGATTGGAAGTAGTATATTCGGAAAACGCATTATCAAGCATTTCAAAGCCAAGTAAAGTAAAGAGCAGGATGAAAATATATAAGTTCGGAGGTGCCTCCGTAAAAGATGCTGATGGTGTACGCAACCTGGCAAATATCATGGTCAATTGCGAGCAGAGCCAATTGCTCGTTGTTATTTCAGCAATGGGAAAGATGACCAATAAACTCGAAGAGCTAACCCAGGCGTACCTCTACAGTGCATCAAATACCCTGGAAGTGCTTAACGACATCAAGCAGTTCCACTTTAACATACTCAATGAACTTTTTCATGATTCGCAGCATCCGGTTTATAACGATATATCCAACACCTTTGTCGAGATCGAGTGGTTGCTCGAGGAAGAGCCAGCAGATGCGGCAGACTATATCTATGATCAGATCGTCTCCATTGGTGAAATCGTGTCTACCAAAATAATAGCGGCCTACCTCAATGAAGTGGGCTGCAGCGTCAAGTGGGTCGACGCGCGAAACTACATTCATACCGACAATACCTATCGTGAGGCGGCGGTCGACTGGGACAAGACTGAAAAGGAAATTAATCTGCATCTTGCACCCATCCTGGAGAAAGGTATTGCAGTAACACAAGGATTTATCGGCAGCACGAGCGAAAACTTCACGACTACACTGGGCAGGGACGGTTCCGACTATTCTGCGGCGATATTTGCTTCCTGCCTCAATGCCTCCTCTTTAACCATATGGAAGGATGTCCCCGGCGTATTAAACGCCGACCCCAAATGGTTCGATGAGACAGAAAGAATTCCTCAGCTTTCCTATCATGACGCCATAGAACTGGCCTATTATGGCGCCACCATCATCCATCCCAAAACCATCAAACCAATTCAAAACAAAAACATTCCCTTATTCGTAAGATCTTTTCTAAACCCAGAGGCTCCCGGAACGGACATCACCGGAATGAATAACCATTTGCCGGTGCCTTCATTTATTTTCAAGGTTAACCAAGCCCTCATATCCATTTTCCCTAAAGACTTTTCCTTCATCATAGAAGAGAACCTGAGCCATATATTCAGCGTTTTTCACAAGCATAAGATTAAGATTAACACGATGCTGAACTCTGCGATCAGCTTTTCGGTGAGTTTCGACTTCGACGCACAAAAAATGGACAGCCTGATTACAGAGCTGTCTGCCTCTTACAAGGTTAAGTACAACACGGGACTGGAACTGGTAACCATTAGGTACTATAATCAGCAAACCATCGACAGGGTGACCGTCAATAAGGCTATATTGCTCGAAGTTAAGAGTCGTCATACCTGCCAGATCGTGATGAGAGATAAGGCACCTGTAAATAACGTTGCGGTTTGAACATCCATTTACTGACACCGGAAGTACAGGATTACATCAATGCACATTTACATGACGATGCTGGTAAGATTGCGCTTTCAAAAAGTCCATTCGTCAATGTGAGCAGTGCCGAACTCGCCAACCAGATCGCTGCCAAACGAAAGTCAAGAAAGAAGCTTCCTACCTGGTTTAACGCGACTGGCATCTGTTACCCCCCTCTTCTATCTATTGAACAGTGCTCGTCGGAAACCACTGCAGCATTTAAGGCGCAGCTGGCTATAGGCGAAAGCCTGCTCGATCTTACGGGAGGGTTTGGAGTCGACAGCCATTATTTTTCCAAAAATGTCAGCAGGATATTGCATTGCGAGATCAATCCGGAATTATCTGCTATCGCATCGCATAATTCCGGTGTACTTCAAAGATCCAATGTCGATTTTATGGCTGCCGACGGAATGCGTTACCTTCAGGAGAGTTCCAGCAGTTTCGATACGATATATCTGGACCCGGCAAGACGGAGCAGCAGCGGTAAGGTATTTATGCTGAAAGATTGCGTTCCTGACGTAACTACTCATCTAGACATGCTTTTGGCCCGCTCATCCCGTCTGATCATAAAGACAGCACCTCTTCTCGATCTTTCTGCCGGACTTGCTGAACTCAAAAAGGTGTCTTCTATTTACATTGTCAGTGTAAAAAATGAATGCAAAGAATTGCTTTGGGTTATTGACAAGCAGCGCACAGAAGGCCTCCACATCCATAGTATCATGCTCAACAACCCTCATAAGCACTTTAGCTTTGCATGGGGCGAGGACCGCATAGAGGCTGCTCTCCTGGAAGCGGAGATTGCCACAGGGGAATATCTCTACGAACCGGATGCCGCAGTACTGAAAAGCGGCGCCTTTAATCTGATTGGCGACCGTTATGGTATTGTTAAGCTTCACCAGCAGTCTCAGTTATTTTGGAGCCGCACAGCAAATACAGATTTCCCCGGAAGAATCTTTAAAGTCGAGCGTGTACTGAAGGCGACTGAGTTAAAAAAAGAAAAAGATTTATCAGGAAATGTTATTACGAGAAATTACCCGGAACGGGCAGATAATCTTTTAAAGAAGCATAGGATCAAGCCTGATGATAAGCGCTTTCTGATCTTTACAAAGACCGCTACCACAGGATACACTGTGTTCGACACCACCATCCTGCAGCACTATTAATAAACCAGGTCGGCATCCACCGACCTGAGTTTATCTATTAACTACCTAAATTGTTTTCTTACTTTTTTGCTTCGAAAGCGTCAACTCCGCTTTTTAAATAAGCAGCATATTCAGCAACGTCAAATATTGCGCCCTGAGGCTTAACAAGCGTGTTAAGGTCATGGTCTACCAGCACGTAATAAGGCTGGGCGTTAGATCCGTACTTCGTTGCTTGAAAATCCAG
Source organism: Pedobacter faecalis (assembly GCF_030182585.1). NCBI lineage: Bacteria > Pseudomonadati > Bacteroidota > Sphingobacteriia > Sphingobacteriales > Sphingobacteriaceae > Pedobacter > Pedobacter faecalis. The sequence continues at coordinate 787,087 of NZ_JARXOW010000001.1, forward strand.
GTTCCAATAACCTAAATCGTCTGTTTTACGTTTAAGGATATCTGAAAAATGAACCTTTTCCGCAGGCATCTTAACCGTGCGCTCATCTACATAAAGCTGGATTAATACGTACTTGTCGTTGATCAAATTTTTCACTTCAGGTTTAATCCAGACATTGTCTTCCATTTTACGGCAGTTTACGCAAGCATGCCCCGTAAAATCCAGGAGTATTGGTTTGTTCACCTGCTTTGCATATTCCAGTCCCTCTTCCAGCTCAAAGAAAGGATGGAATCCAACCGGAGCATGTAATACATCACTATATTTCACCGAAGCTGGAAAGCCCTCTGCCGAACGACTGCCGGCAGTACCACCGCCATTACTCAAAATGAAATCCTGCGTATTCATCGGAGGTGCGAGGCCGCTTAGTACACTTACAGGTGCACCCCACAATCCGGGAACCATATACATTGCAAAAGAGAACGATAGAATGGCCAGGAACAAACGCGGCACCGAAACATAGGGCAGATCGCTGTCGTGTGCGAATTTGAGCTTACCTAACAGATAAATGCCCATCAACACGAAGATAACAATCCATAAAACGAAGAATACTTCACGATCAAACCATTCCCAATGCCAAACGAGGTCTGCCGCCGATAAAAATTTCAGGGCCAGCGCCAGTTCAAGGAAGCCTAAACAAACTTTGACACTGTTAAGCCAGCCACCTGATTTCGGCATGCTGCTCAAGAAGCCCGGGAAAATGGCCGATAATGTAAACGGAAGCGATAATGCCAGCGCAAAGCCGAACATACCAATGGCCGGGGCCAGCAGCTCTCCTTTAGAACTTGCGTCTACCAGTAAAGTACCGATAATTGGTCCAGTACATGAAAACGAAACTAAGGCAAGCGAAGCGGCCATAAAAAAGATACCGCCTAAGCCTTTGCTGTTGTCCGCCTTCTGGTCTATTTTATTTACAAACGAGCTTGGAAGTGTGATCTCAAACGCCCCGAAGAACGAGATTGCGAATACCACCAGCAGAACAAAGAAAAAGAAATTGAACAACCCGCTGCTGCTCAACGCATTCAATCCTGCCGAGCCGAACAGCACAGTGATCAGCAACCCGAAAGCTACATAAATTACAATGATCGAAAGTCCATATATTAAAGCCAGGCCGGTTCCTTTCCCTTTACTGCCCGCTTTTTTGGTAAAGTAACTGATGGTTAATGGTACCATCGGGAAAATGCATGGCATTAAAAATGCTAAGAACCCGCCCACAAGGCCGGCTATAAATGTTTCCCAAAGATTTTTCTTTTGTTCAGCCTTTTCAACTGTAGCACCAGCCTTCGCGGCTTCTGCTTTAACCACAGACGAATCGGTACTTGTATTGTCAGATGCAACCACGGCAGCAGAATCGCTAACAGAGCTCGTGTCGGCCACGATCTCCGTAAACTCAATATCATCAAACGTGGTATCCTGATCCTGCGCAAATACAACAGTTGTACCGGCGAAAAAAATACCTATAGTTAGCACAAGCACCATGATGCCTGTGCTAAAATTCTTAAGAAACATTATCGATTACTTTACAGGAATTGAAAACTCTACAGTTTCTGGCGGAAGGCAGCTCTGGTCGTCGCATACCATGTATTCCAAAGATCCTTTCACAACAGGGTTAGCACCTGTGAGCTTAACTTTCTGCTGAAACACAACCGACTTCTCGAAATAGCTCACATTCATATCAAAGGTCTTCTCGAACTTTGTGATCGGCTTTGGTTCAGTCACCGGACCTACTGGCTTGAAAGATTTCGAAGGGGCTAAGGTGAAACTGGTCTTCACAGGACCCCCATCAGCCATATTTTGTGAATAAATATGCCAGCCATCCTCAATAGTAGCTTTAATTAAAACTACCGCATCAGTTTTAGAAGTTTTCTTTGCAGCATAACTCCACTTTACAGGTTTTTGGATCTGACTACTCGCTGAAATGCTGAAAAGTAATCCAACGGCTAACAAAAATAGATTTTTCATGTTTTTATGTGTTAGTTGATTTGTTTAAGTTTATTCTCTCTATAATCTACAAATGGTACTATACCCGGTGAAAACAGTATCCGTCGAGATGTAATTGTCTTTTACTGGTTCCTCTTTCACTAAATCGGTGCTAAGATACTTTTTATTACTATCACTCAATAACGTTACTATAACAGATTCGACTCCCATTTCCTCTTTTAGTTTAATTGCACCGATCACATTTGCGCCCGACGAGATACCTACAGCCAGCCCCAGCTCTTTCGCCAGCTTCTGCGCCATGATAATAGCATCTCCGTCGTTAGCCTGGATAACCTCATCCAGGTCATCCAATTTAACGATAGCAGGAATAAACTCATCAGAGATTCCCTGTATCCTGTGACTGCCTACCTTATAACCGGTAGTAAGCGTCGGACTTTCAGCCGGTTCAAGGGGATGTATCTTAATCTTCGGATTGCGTGCCTTCAATCCCTTGCCCACGCCCATTACTGTTCCTCCCGTTCCTACTCCGGCCACGAACGCATCAGGTGTCATCCCATTCATTTTAAGCTGCTCCCAGATCTCCCTTCCTGTCGTTTTCTCATGAGCCTCTTCGTTGTAGCGATTTTCAAACTGTCTGGGCAAAAACACACCACCCTTAGCAGCCATTTCCTCACACATCCGTATGCTGCCCAGAAACCCACCTTCTTCCCTGCTTACAAGAATAACTTCGGCACCCATACTTTTTATAATATCGATACGCTCTTTGCTCAACCAGTTGGGCATAATGATTTTAACAGAATGGCCTAAGGCCTTTCCTATAGCGGCAAACGCAATACCTGTGTTTCCACTGGTAGCCTCTATAATCGTATCACCTGGATTAATTACTCCGCTTTTATAAGCTTCAGACATAATATTGAGCGCCATTCTATCTTTAACGCTTCCGGTGAGATTATAGTGTTCACACTTGACATATATTTTTCCGGGATTTCCCTTGTAGGTATACTGCAATTCCAGCATCGGCGTATTTCCCACCAGGTGCCACAAGTGCGCAAATTTCTTCTCCAGATCTGTGCTGAAAGCTTCAGCAACTTTGGTTTCCACTAACATAGTCTGCCTTTAAATATCAATAACAAAATTCAGCACAGTTAGACGTATTATCAATACATAGCGGTAAAAACAAGAAATTATTCGGAAAACTTAAATATTATTGTGTGTTTTTCTATTTTAGCATGCTGATAGCACCAAATGATGACTTTTTTCCATTAAGCAGATGAGTACGCAAACAGATTTAGATCATACAGACCTTCAAATTCTCAAGTTCCTGCAGAGGGACGCTACCTTAACAAACAAGGAACTTGCTTTCAAACTGAACAAGTCCATTGCTACCATCCATGAACGGGTGCGCAGGCTTAAGGAACAGGGATATATTAAGCGGATCGTCGCGATTCTCGACAGGAAGAAGGTCAACCGGAGCCTGATCGCTTTCTCCCACGTATTTTTGAAAGAACACACGGCAGAAACGCTGGGCGAATTCGAAACTGAAGTCGCGAAGTTCAGCGAAGTCATGGAATGCTTTCAGATGACTGGTGCATACGACTTTATCCTGCGCATTGCAACAAGCGATATGGATGCTTATCACCTGTTTCTGCGCAATAAACTTGCTACCCTCCCAAACGTAAGCACAGTACAAAGCTTTTTCGTCTTATCAGAAACCAAAAGTGATACTGCCTATCCACTCTAGACAGAATCCTAAAATACTAAGGCTGGCCCTTATCGGCCAGCCTTCTACAACAGGTAAGCATCAAGCTTAAATACCTCCGCCCAAAGCGCGATATAATTCCACCGAAGCATTCAATCTGGCGGTTTTAAGCGCGGTTAATTCCAGCTGACTTTGAAGGGCATTGCTTTGCGCGGTGATCACCTCAAGATATGTAGCCATGCCGTTCTGGAACAGCAGGCCAGCATTTTTAACTGCACGCGATAAAGTTTCCGCACGCTGTGCCGAGATATCATACTGGTCCTTCAGCTTTTCCAGCTTCACCAACTCGTCCGACACTTCGCCTACGGCGCTCAAAACCGACTGCCGGAACTGTATGACCACCTTTTCTCGATCAATTTTGGCAAGCTCAAATTGCGTTTTCAATTCCTTCCGCTGAAAAATGGGTTGGGTGATACTGCCACCCACAATACCGAACACCGAGGCCGGAACGTTAAACCAGTTGCTCGCCTTTAGAGAGTTAAGTCCGCCGCTGGCCGAAATACTCAGGGTAGGATACATATTTGCCTTACTGATGCCTACGCGTGCATTGGCGATGGCCAGCGAGAGTTCAGCAGTTTTGACGTCAGGCCTCCTGCTTACCATACTGGAGGGCAAACCAGCACTAAAGGCTGGCGGGATGCTGATCTGATCAAGATCAGACAGCCGTTCTACGGGGCCAGGCAAGCTACCGGTGAGCAACTTGATCGCGTTCTCCTGGATCACAATCTGTTGCTCCAGTTGAGGTACAAGTTGGGCGGCTACCAGGCGTTGGGCCTCTGCCTGCTGCACGGCCAATGAAGAAACCTGACCAGCCTCAAACTGCAATTTGATGATCGTAAGCGTGCTGTCATTCAGCGACAGATTTTTACGGGCGATCTCAAGTTGGGCGTCCATCATAAGCAATTGATAATAGCCTTTCGCTATGTTGGCTACAAGTCGGGTCTGAACTGCCTTTCTTGCTTCGGCACTTTGAAGATATCCCGCCAGTGCAGCCTGCTTCTGGTTTTTAATCTTCGCCCAGATATCCGCCTCCCAGACAAGGTTCAGGCTCGCATTAAAATCTTCAATGTGCCGGGTACCTAAAAACTGACCGGTACTCAGCCCACTCAGACTATTGTCTGACGGCCGGGTAGAATTGGCCGACACCTGCATGCCCAGGCTGGGAAGATTACCCAACCGGGCCTGCCTGAAAAGCAGATCGGCAGCTTCGATATTTTTCAGCGCAAGTTGCATATCGTAATTTCTGACCAGGGCTGTGTCTATCAGTCGACGGATTTCCGCCGAGGTTATAAAGTCTGTCACAGACAATGATCCAACACCAGCTGTATCGCCGAGCTGTGCTGCACCTCGATAAGTGCTAGGCACAGCGTCTCTCGGAAGCGCTACGTCTTTTGAAACGCTGCAACCTGCAGATAAGGCAAGCAGCAGCAAAAATACATATGAATAATCAGGCAATTTCATGAATAAGTTCTTTAACATGGTTTTCTCTTGGAATTTTAGGTGCCGGGTTTCTCCTTACCCGCTCCTGCAGGTATTGGAAAACAACAAACAAGACAGGGATAATGAACAGGCCGAGTACTACGCCCGACAGCATACCACCGGCCGCACCGATACTGATGGAATGGTTGCCCTGTGCAGATGGCCCGGTGGCGATACTCATCGGAAACAATCCGACGACAAAAGCCAATGAGGTCATGATGATCGGACGCAGTCTGAGCTTGGCCGCTTCGAGAGCCGCGGCTACAAGTGGCTGACCGGCACGGCGGCGCTGCGCAGCAAACTCAACGATCAGGATCGCGTTTTTAGCGAGCAAACCAATAAGCATGATCAGCGCTACCTGCACATAAATATTGTTCTCTATACCAGTCAGCCCGATGGCTACAAACACGCCAAAAATACCGGTAGGAATAGAAAGGATAACCGCCAGAGGCAGAATATAACTCTCGTATTGGGCAGCGAGCAAAAAGTAGATGAACACCAGGCACAGGAGAAAAATGATGGTCGACTGGCCACCGGAAGATATTTCCTCCCGGGTTTGGCCGGAGAATTCATATGCATATCCCTGCGGAAGCTGTTCTGCCGCCACCTCCTGTATAGCTTTAATGGCATCACCTGAACTGAAGCCCGGCTTTGGTATTGCGTTGACCTGGATGGAGTTGAACAGGTTGTAACGCGATGCGGTCTCTGAACCATAGATGCGGGTTAGTTTTACCAGCGTATTGATCGGCACCATTTCACCATTCTTGTTTTTCACAAAAACACGGTCAATGGTCGACGGTTCTGCACGGTCTGCCACATCAGCCTGGACAATAACCCGATAGTATTTTCCGAAACGGTTAAAGTCTGAAGCCTGTGCACTTCCAAAATAAGTCTGCATCGTTTGCAGGATATCCCTAACAGAGACACCAAGCTGATCTGCCTTCTGTTCATTAACGTCCAGTTGCAGTTGAGGATAGTCCGCTTTAAATGTGGTGAAAGCCACGGCGATCTCAGGACGCTTCATCAGCTCGCCTAAAAATCCGTTAGCAACACCGCTGAACTTATCCAGTTTACCGCCTGTTTTGTCCTGCAGCACAAGGTCGAGCGCCTCCACATTGCTGAACCCTGGTACAGTTGGGAAACTGAATGCGAAAAACGTGCCGCCGCTTATTGTGCTCAGGGTGGCGTTCACCTGCCCCATAATGGCATTGATATCTTTCACTTCGCCCCTTTCTTCCACCGGTTTCAGCAACACAAAGCATATGGCAGCCGAGGGACTGGTCGAGTTGGTCAATAGGTTAAATCCAGGTATTGAAGTCACAAACTTAAAGGTCCCCATCTTTTGGAGCGCATTTTCCGCCTCCTGCATTACTTTAGAGGTGCCTTCCAGCGAAGTACCTGAAGGGGTGTTTACCGCAATAGCAATAAAACCCTGGTCCTCAGTCGGGATAAAACCGGTGGGTGTCGACCGTACCATCCAAATGGTACCCAGGGTGATCACTACAAGTCCACCCAGACTCACCCATTTATTGCGGATAAGGAATTTCAAGCTCCCTACATATCGTTTGGTCATCGCATCAAAACTCCGGTTAAATCCGGTAAAGAATTTCTGGCTGAAGGTTCTTTTGCCTTGTGGCTGCGAACCCTCATCGCCATGCCCCGCGTGCCCGTCCTTTAAAAATAAGGCAGCGAGTGCCGGACTCAAGGTGAGGGCGTTGACTGCTGAGATCACGATGGCGATTGCCATCGTAAAGGCAAACTGACGGTAAAATACGCCGGTAGAGCCTTCCATAAATCCCACGGGGAGAAAAACAGCTGCCATCACCAAGGTAATCGAAATGATGGCACCGGTAATCTCATGCATGGCTTCCGTGGTGGCCGATTTTGCGGAAAGCCCCTTACGTTCAATTTTCGCATGCACGGCCTCTACAACCACAATAGCGTCATCCACCACGATACCGATGGCCAGAACCAGGGCAAATAATGTCAGCAGGTTAATGGAGAAGCCGAACAATTGCATGAAGAAAAACGTGCCCAATATGGCCACCGGAACGGCAATCGCGGGTATGAGTGTCGACCGGAAATCCTGAAGGAAAAGAAACACCACAACAAATACCAACACGAAGGCTTCAATAAGGGTATGCTTCACCTGGTCAATCGACTGGTCAAGCGCAACTTTCGTACTGTAGAAAACGTTATGTTCAATGCCCGACGGATAATCTTTGGCCGACTTTTCCAGCAGTTTATTGATCGCGATCTGGATATTGTTTGAATTTGATCCTGCGAGCTGAACCACACCGATAACCACGCCTTTCTTTCCGTTCAAACTCGTCAGACTTGAGTATGAATATGCACCAAACTCCACCCTGGCTACATCTTTCAAACGCAGAATCGTACCATCATCATTGGCCCTTATGGCAATATTCTCGTACTCCTCCGGCTTGTTCAGCTTGCCTTTGTACTTAATCACATATTCAAACACCTCCTTACTTTTCTCGCCGAACCTGCCCGGCGCTGCCTCCAGACTTTTATCCTGAATCGCCATCATGATCTCATTAGGCGTCACTTTATAAGCAGCCATCTGCGCAGGGTTTAGCCACACCCGCATCGAATAGTCCTTAACACCACCAAAAATGCTGGCTGCGCCTACACCAGGAATACGTTTTATTTCAGGAATAATATTGATCTGCGCATAGTTAGCTACAAACGTCTGGTCATACTTATTTTCATCGTTCGTATACAGCCCAATCGCCATAATAAAGTTGTTCTGCTGCTTTGCCGTAGTGATTCCCTGCTGTACCACCTCAACGGGCAATTGCGAAGTAGCCTGGGCAACACGGTTCTGCACATTTACAGCCGCCTGGTCCGGGTCGGTGCCCAGCTTAAAGTACACCGTTATAGCCAGCGAGCCGTCGTTACTGGCTGTAGAACTCATATAGCTCATATTCTCCACCCCGTTTATGGATTCTTCTATGGAGGGGGCAACTGACCGCAACACGGTCTCGGCGCTTGCGCCTGGATACATCGCGGTAACCAACACGGAGGGCGGCGCGATATCGGGAAATTGCTGAAGCGGCAATCGTGTTAAACCCAATACGCCCAGAATCACCAGTAGGATGGAGATCACCGTAGCAAGTACAGGTCTTTGTATAAATATTTTAAACATCTTATTTCTATTTTATATATGCATTATTAGAGTTTCGCAACCTTCTGGGCAGCCTTTTCTGGCTTAATCGCCTGCCCTTCCTGCAAGCGGTCAATGCCGCTCAGCACGATCTGATCGCCGGTCTTGATCCCCTCCTTTACCAAATAATTTGTACCGCTCTTTGCAGCAACAGTGATCGGCACTTTTTTCACTTTGTTACTGTCGGCTACAGCAAAAACAAATATTTTGTCCTGCATCTCTATGGTGGCCGATTGCGGAACCAGGATGGCATCGCGGTGTGAAACGCCCAGACGGATTTTCCCGGTATTGCCCGATCTCAGCAGTCCCTCCGCATTCGGAAAAGTTGCCCGCATCGATATTGAACCGGTTTGTTTGTCAAACTGTCCGTCTACCATATCCACCCTACCCTTATAAGGATACACGGTTTGATCGGCCAGCAAAAGTGAAACCTCCGGAATCTGCCTCGCCCGTTCAGCCAGGGTTTTGCCCTGATAGCGGTTGTTAAAGTCTATAAAGTCATCTTCGCCAAGTGAAAAATAGACATGCACGTCGTGAGCGTCCGACAATAGAGTCAGCGGTTGCGGATCAGAAGGGTTAACCAGACTTCCCGGCTTTTTAGGGAGGCGACCTACATAACCGCCCACAGGCGCCTTTATAAGCGTATAGCCCAGATTGATACTGGCTGCACCCACGCCCGCCTTCGCTTGCTCAACATTTGCCAATGCCACTGCATATGCCGCTTTGGCACTTTTCAACTGGAAATCTGAAACCACCTTATTTGCAACGAGCGGGGTAAGCTTGTCTACCTCGAGCGAAGCGTTCAAAAGGGCTGCTTTGGCCGACTGTAACAATGCTTTCGCATTGTTTAGTGCCTGGATAAAAGGTTGCTCATTGATTTTAAATAATGGCTGACCTTTTTTAACCAGTGCGCCTTCGCTCACATAGATTTTCTCCAGTGCGCCAGATATTTGCGGACGTATTTCTAAATCCACAGCACCTTCTATAGCTGCAGGATATTCCACGTAGGTGGTTTCATTAGTTTTCTGCACTTCTGCCACCGGAAGTGCTACCGGGGGTGGCGCCGTCGGTGCCGCATCGCCGCTGGCACAACCATATAATGCAACCGATAACAGACTAAGCATAACGTAATTAACAACATTATACCGTTTAACACTGTTAAGTAGATGTGTGTAATTGACTTGAGTTTTCATATATAATTATTAATAATGGGCAAAAAATAACGGCCTTAATCCGTTTAACGTCGTTAAGTGATAGCGATAAAAAAAGGGCGCTAACCCCTTGGTCAGTCGTTTATATACCGAGTAATACCTTTAATAGCATCTCTTAATATCTTTTGATTCATTTCTTCATTCCGTCCCTTGTTCACCAGGTTGATCGAAATCAAACCATGAATAATCGACCAGAACGTATAGAACTTTGTACAAATAAAATCTTCCGAAGGGTTTTCGCGTGTCACCAGCTGTTCAATCACCTCGTATATAGGATCGTCGGCAAGCTCTGCTTCCGGCATGGTTTTTTTCATCTCGCAGCAGTTCATATCTACACCGTACATCAGCTGATAAAGCTCCTTATATTTGAAAGCGAAATCCCAGTATGCAATCCACATAGCCTCCAACTGCTCTTCGGGCGTGTTAAACCTGGCTCTTGCATCCTTAATTTCACCAGCCAGTATCAAGTAGCCTCTGCGGGTAAGCTCCAGAAGGATCCCCTCCTTGTTCGGAAAATATTCATAGATAATCGGCGCGGTATACTCAATCTTATCCGCTATCTTCCGCATGCTAAGCGCCTGCCAGCCCTCCTCCTTCACAATATCAAGTGAGGCATCAAGAATATTCAACCTTGTTTCTTCCTTAAGTCGTGCAATTCGCTCCTTACTTCCCATGACCTTTTCGCTAAACCTGTAAATAATTTAACACTGTTAAGCAAATGTAAATACGTTTTTTAAAATCCCTATCATCTATTTGTCATTTCAAAAAGTGCCGAAAAAATATCGTATTCAGGTTTAATAATTGCAACTTCGCCAGGTAGCACCAAACAAGAGTCAGAATGAAAAGCAGCGTTACCCTTAAAGATATTGCCAAGGCGCTTAATTTATCTATCTCTACCATATCAAAGTCTCTTAACGACAGTTATGAGATCAGCACAGATACCAAGGCCAGGGTACTGGAATACGCCCGCGAACATCATTATTCCCCAAACCGCCTGGCTAAAGGCTTAAAGGAAGGAAAGAGCAGATCCATCGGTGTGGTTGTTTGTTCGCTGAACAACAATTTTGTTGCACAGATGCTCGATGGAATCGATCAGGTGAGCACTGCCCGCGCCTATCAGACCATCATTATGCAGAGCAAGGAATCGTACCTACAGGAGAGGGCTTGTCTCGAACTGCTTCATGCCGGCGGGGTCGACGGCATATTGATTTCACCAGCCTGCGAAACGAGCGACTTCAGTTTCCTGAAATCCCTGCAGGCGGGCGGATTGCCTATCGTGCTTTTCGACAGGCTCAGTGAGCAGATGCATACCGACAAGGTTGGGGCCGACAACTTTAAGGGAGCCTACGAAGCGACAACTCACTTGTTAGACCAGGGCTACCGTAATATTGCGCATATTACTACAAATACCACTTTAAGCATTTCCACCGATCGCCTGAACGGCTATAAGCAAGCCTTACAGGATCAAGGAATCACCTACCGCCCCGAGCTTGTCAAATACTGCAGCTATTCAGATTCCTCCAGTATAAGGACAGATCTGGAGCACGCGATAGACGAGCTGCTGAAACTTGATACCGCGCCCGATGCCATCTTCACTGCGGGGGATCAGATCAGCACACAGTGCCTCGCTATCCTCAATAAGAGAGGTATAAAAATTCCCGCTGATCTTGGCCTGGTAGGCTTCACCAACACAGATCTGGCCGATGCATTAAACCCGGCGCTAACCACTGTTCACCAGCCTGCGTTCGAAATTGGACAACTTGCTGCCGAAAAGCTTATCGCACTGATTGAACACAAATCAGGTGAGATATCCCACGAAACTAAGGTTTTAGACACCGTTCTGATGGTTCGGAATTCAAGCTGAAGGGAACCCTCCACCCGAAAACGATTTCGTGAATCGCTGCAGGCAGATGCAGAAAGCTACGCATAATCTTGTATAATTGTATCGGGAGACACCAATAGATGCAAACGAAAGATAACGTACTTATTTTTGGCGAATTACTGCTTCGTCTTAGCTCTGCCGCAGAACACTTCATTGCGTCCGACCAGGCGGTTTCGATTTATCCCGGCGGATCGGAAGCAAACGTCGCGGCATCACTCGGACAGTGGGGTATTCCCGTCTCCTACCTGAGTTGTGTTCCGGATAATCCACTGACCTCCAACGTCCTCAGCTATCTGGAAGAACTGAATGTCGACATCTCCAAAACCATTAAAGCTGAAGGAAGGCTGGGACTGTATTTTCTGCTGTCGGCCAACGGGCTCAGCAGCGGTGAGGTGGTGTACGACAGAAAGCACTCCTCATTCAGTAACCTTAAACCTGGAACGATCGACTGGAACGAGGTGATGAAGGGGCATACATGGTTTCACTGGACCGCCATTACCCCGGCGCTAAGCGAACATGCTGCCTTGCTTTGTCAGGAGGCGCTTCAGGCTGCCCGGGCCAATAATCTTACCATATCGGTCGATCTCAACTACCGGAGCAGGCTTTGGGATTACGGAAAAGAACCCATAGTGGTCATGCCCGGCCTTGTGGATCATTGCGATGTGGTCATGGGCAATATCTGGGCGGCCAGCAAAATGCTTGGCACAAGCATCAACAGTTCTGTGGGGCGACATACCAGCGTAGATGATCTGCGTATGGAAGCTGCCAAATGCGCCACCGAGATCTTTGACCTTTTCCCGCGCTGCAAACATATCGCACAAACATTCCGGTTTATGGACCAACCCACACACAACCTTTTCCACGGCACCTACCATAATCGTGAAGGACATTATCACTCCCCTGTTCATGAAACACAGCGGGTGGTAGACCGGATCGGAAGCGGCGACGCTTTTATGGCCGGGTTTATTGCGGCCTTATTAAGTAATGCCGGTGGACAAAAAATAGCGGAATACGCAACAAATGCCGGGTACCAGAAGTTATTCGTAAAAGGCGATTTCGGCAACGGCACAATCTAATGTATATGAAAGCACATTTAAGCACCATATCCAGTATAGAACAGTATCCGGTCATTCCCGTATATTATCATGATGACCCGGAAGTATGTAGTTCAGTACTCAAAGCCTGCTATGAAGGCGGTATAAGGATCTTTGAATTCACCAATCGCGGCGTCAATGCAGCTGAAAATTTCAGCATATTGATGAGGCTCCGCGACGAGCAGTATCCCGACCTCCAATTAGGTATCGGAACCATCAAAACAGCAGATCAGGCCAGGACGTTTTTAGAAAAAGGGGCCGACTTCGTGGTAAGCCCTATAGTAAAAGCCGAAATAGCGGAGGCTGTACAAAAAGAAAATAAGCTTTGGATTCCCGGCTGCATGACACCCACCGAAATATCCCTGGCAGAAGAGCTCGGTGCCACACTCATCAAATTATTCCCGGGAGACATTCTCGGTCCCGCATACCTGAAATCGATAAAACCTCTGTTCCCGGATTTGAAGTTCATGCCTACCGGCGGGGTAGAGCTGACTCATGAAAGCATCAGCAGTTGGCTGAATGCAGGTGTTTCGGCTATAGGCTTTGGTTCAAAGCTGTTTGCCCGACCAGACAGCGAAACACCAGGTTTTGCCTGGCTTAGCAGCAGATGTCAGGAACTGTTAAAGATGGTAAACAGGAAATAGACCTGTTTACCTTAATGCTTTTAGCAACTATGCGTTTTTTCTCCGGTTATCTTCCTGATCATACAGTTCAATAAGTTTTCCCTGTAAACGGATCACCGTACTTTCGAGTTCGGCGATACGGCTTTTCAACTGGTCAACAAGAACAGTTTGCTCATTAGCGTCCTCTTCCCCCACATCCAGCAGCTGCCTTAACGTAATGTTATGCACCTCGGCGATCTGATTAATCCTGCTAAAGTTCGGGTCAGTAATACTTGTTTCCAGTTTAGAATATGCGGGTATCGAAATATCCAACAGGTCGGCCATAGCCTTTTGATTAACGCCTTTACGCTGTCGTAAGATTTTAAACTTCTCACCTAATGTCTTCATAATTTTGCTTTTTATAATCCCTCAATTATATTGGAAATAAATTTAAGGTAAATCGTATTAAAAAAGCTAATGGAATTGACTTTTTTTTACGCGATTTAAATAATAAGATAATTTTCAGCAATTATTTTGCATTATTATGACATACCGCTAAACTACTGCTTCCCGATCAAAGCTCCAAGCGCTTCATGGCCGACACGGCGTAGTCAACCGCCCTTGCCGTAAAAGCCATGTAAGTCAGCGATGGATTCTGTGTCGAGGTACTTGTCATGCAGGCGCCGTCAGTTACAAAAACATTCTTGCACTGATGAAGCTGGTGCCACTTGTTCAGGAGCGATGTGCCTGGGTCGTGTCCCATCCTTACACCACCCATTTCATGAATGTCCAGCCCAGGGGCCTGGCTTGCAGCGTTTACCCGAATGTCAGTAAACCCTGCAGCGGTAAACATCTCCGATAGCTGCTCAATGTAATCTTTCTTCATTTTTACATCGTTGTCGTCGTAGTCAACCGAAATCTTCAGCTGAGGAATGCCCCATTTATCTTTTTGCTCACTATCGAGCTGCACATAGTTACTTTCCTTCGGAATCGTTTCTCCCATCATGTGAGAACCTACCCGCCACGGACCAAGCTTTTTATGCTGCAGCTGCATTTTCAATTCCGCTCCTATCCCTGAGGTATCCGAATCAGAGCCTCTGGATGCACTGAACCCGGCCGCATAACCTCGCATAAAATTTGTTTCCTGCTTATGCAGATTCCGGAACCGCGGAATATACCCTCCGCCTACCGGATTGCGTCCATCGGTGGTAAACTGCTTCAAACCAGGATATTGTGCACTTATACGTGCACTGTAATTATGGAAAGCGACATATTTCCCAAGCAAGCCATTGTCGTTGCCCAAACCGTTGGGGAAGCGGGCCGACTTAGAATTCAGCAATATAAGGTTGGTATTGATCGCCCCGGCGTTCACAAAGATCACCTTGGCATAAAACTCCATCACCTCATTCGTGTTGGCATCAATAACCCTAACCCCGGTAGCTTTACCTGCTTTATCATCGTAAAGGATCGATTCTACCACAGAATTCGGTCTTAGCGTCATCTTGCCGGTCTTCTGCGCCCAGGGCAAGGTAGAAGCATTACTGCTGAAATAACCTCCAAATGGGCACCCGCGCTGGCAAAGCCTGCGGTTCTGGCACTGCGCCCTTCCCTGCTCATAAAACACGTCGCTGCCCTTGGAGATATGTGCGCCGCGGGCGCTGATCACGTGCCGGTTCCCGTATTTGCTGATAAGCGATTTTTTAAAATGATCCTCCACAGCATTCAGCGGATAAGCAGGCAGGAATTCCCCATCCGGCAGTTCGGCCAAACCGTCACGGTTTCCCGATATCCCCGCAAAGCGTTCCACATAGCTGTACCACGGAGCAATGTCCTTATACCGGATGGGCCAGTCCACCGCAAAACCATCACGCATAGGCCCCTCAAAATCAAGGTCGCTCCAGCGCTGGGTCTGACGCGCCCACAACAACGACTTACCCCCTACCTGATAACCCCTTATCCAGTCAAACGGCTTTTCCTGAACATAAGGGTGCTCGTTGTCCTTCACAAAGAAATGCATGGCATCCTCCCTGAAGGCATAGCATCTGCTTACAATCGGACTCTCCGTTCTTATTTTCAAAGAAGGCTCCCCACGATGTTCGAAATCGTATGGATATTTATTTGTGGTAGGATAGTCGACAATATGCTTTACGTCCCTTCCCCGCTCAAGCACAAGCGTTTTCAGGCCCTTGCCGGTGAACTCCTTAGCGGCCCAGCCGCCGCTTATACCCGAACCGATAACGATCGCATCGTAAGTATTGTTCTTTACGCTATTTATATTAAGGTTTGACATATTCGTTAAGATTTTACTGGAAAGTATCCATTATACCTGGCTGGTACAAGCTCCCATTTCACCAGGTTGGTCATTACATACTTAGAATTCAAATAACCATTGATCGTCTGTTGTTTCATGATGCGGAAAAACGCCTTAATATCATCAGACTCCGCTTTGCCAGCATTCACCTGAACCACCATCTCGTTCAGCGCCGAGGGGTCCAGACCTTTGAAAGCGGCCAAACCCGACATAAAACGCTTCTGGTCCTGCGGTTTGTAGCAGTCATCCACCATCTTCATGACAAACAGATGCAGCCCCAAATCTTTCGCCCCCGGGGTCGTCGTCTTCGGAATAATGATCTCCGCGATCTCTCCGAGCAACTTCTCTTCAGCCGCATCCATACGCACATGATTAAGCCACACAGAAGCCTTTCCTGCAGCCTTCAATCCTGAAGGCAACAGGGCTAGTCCCCCGCCAAAGATCATGATCTGCTTTATCGCTAAACGTCTATTCATTTGTACAATCCTTTATAAATCATCCTGTTTATAACTTTATCTTAAATATTTCCGCATCTGAAGCGGCAAGCGCAAACTCCAGTCTGCCAGATGCCTTCAACGGCGAAGCCACAACACCAAAAAGAGGTTCAGCCTCGTACTTGTCGCGTTTTAAACCTATATCCCCAAGCGGAATCACAACACGTTTTACCTTGCCCGTATAGTTAAACACGGCCACATACATATATCCGTTTCGCTTCGACGTAAACACCTCAGCAGCACCATCTGCACTTTCCGCAGGTTCCGGCCTGAAAGCTACCCCATGCCGTGCGATGTCCAGAAGTTCACTATTTTGCAGCAACTTTTTCGCCGTCAAATCCCATTTGCCTGGCGAGGCAAAATCATCTCCCGTAATCAAAGTACCGGTAACAAGCGCCGAAGCAAGCCTTGCCCGGTTAACCCCCTCAGCTTCATCTCCAAATACAACGTGATCAGCATCGATAAAATTGTATACATACGTCTGCCACCAGCCATACGTCACGCTGTTCAACGTGTACTCCGTATCTTTCATGCTCTTCCAGGCATCACAGGCAATCCGCCGGATGTGCGCATAGCGGCCCGTAGCCATACTGGGCGATATGGCCGCGTAGATCAGCATTTGTCCATCCAGCCGCTTCACCAGGTATTCCATGCCTACACGATAGGCCTGCATTCCAGTGGTTACAGATTTATCATAGAAGGCGTCCGACTCAGCCGCGGCATGCCCCAGAAAATCGATCTTGATCATGGTAAATCCGCAGCCTTTAAGCTTATCGACAATAAAGTCAATCCGCCTCTGCGTCCCGGGATGTGTAGGGTCCAGTGCCCTGGCACCGTCAAAATCATGATAGCCTTGCTTCACCTTGGTCCACATGTCGGCAAACCTGTACTTACTGCCTTCGGCTGTCCTGTTACCTCCTGAGGCAAAACCCCAGTCGGTAAACGGCGCCCAGTACACGCCAGGCTGCAAGCCTTTCCGCTTGCAGTGATCCGCAAACGCTTTAAGTTTGGTATAGTCGCCGCGCATCCCGCCGGTCATATTGTCCCAGAAGGAATCCAGGTCGATGTAAGCCGTATGGTCATTTCTGAAACCAGAAAGCTCCTCCGCAAAATAGTCCGCCACACCAGTCGCATTTTCATAGCTCAGTTTGGTTTGTATCACCCCCCAGCTGTTCCAGCCAAAGGGCACTGGTTTGTCCCAGTTGAACACAAAGGGCTTTTCGTGAATCCTGTTGGCCTTACCGTAAGCCTCCATACCCACCCGCCAGTCGTCAAAATAGCCTACAAAAATTCTTGGTGAACGGATCACACTGCCGGTCAGACTACCATGCTCCAACTGATCGCGGGTTACCTGCGGATCGGTGTACCCGGCGGTGACTTCAAACTGCGCCTGTTTATCATTCAAGCCCGCCGTTTTAACTCCCGTTTTCCATTCCGTGTGCGCCACAGAACCAGCCACCAGTCCTGCCCTGCTTCGATCGTCAAATATTACGCCCACCTCCGAACTCGTCGTTGTCAGGCCCCGACGCAAAGCCTCCGTGTGATATCTTACAAAAGCGTCGTTGTCAAAAGGCACAAACAGTACTTTATTCCCGCCGCTGGCGGAAACCTGAACTGCCCCGGCCTGTATGGGCGATAAATAATTGCTCACCAGGCGCTTGCCTCTTATCGCCAGTTCCGTAAAAAAATAGTCATGTCCGGGGTACACATAGAACACCTGCTCCATGTCAGGCTGGCCGTCACGCCGCAGATTAAACACGTATTTAAGTCCGCGTCCAAACCCGTCAGTAATGTTTGTCAGGCGGTGACCAGCATACATATAGTCTGTACTGTTCAGCAGCAACCCGCCATTCTTAGCTGCGCCTCGTGCCGAAGAGATTACTTTATTGTCGCCAGCCATTACATCATACAGACCAGATTCCGAGTGGTAAACAATTTTGCCTTCGCTGCCAAAAGGAATGATGATCTGCTTCGCGGAACAGACAGTGACCTGCAGAAGCGCAAACAAAAAGCATATCAATCGGCTAAACCCATTCATAACCAACCCTTCAGATCAAATTACAAATCAGTAATCGGCTTGTACTTCGGAACCAGAGCCTTCATGATGACCCAGGCCACCAGATAAGCCAGCGCACAAATCGTAAACATGATGGTATAACCCGTCTCAATATGCCCCAAGGCCTTGTACTTGTCAAATAGCGCTCCCCCAAGCTTGGTAATAAGCACGCCGCCCAGTCCGCCTGCCATACCGCCAATACCTACCACAGAGGCGACTGCTTTTTTCGGAAACATGTCAGACACCGTGGTAAAGAGGTTGGCCGACCAGGCCTGATGCGCTGAGGCACCGATACCGATCAGGATCACCGGAACCCAGAACGTAAGATGGCCGAGCGGTTGCGCAGCCAATACCACCAGCGGGAACACTGCAATGACCAGCATTGCCTTCATCCTGCCGTCATAAGGCTCAAGTCCTTTTTTAATGAAATACATCGGAAACCATCCCCCGCCTATACTTCCAAACATCGTCATACTATACAATACCGCCAGGGGCAGCATAATCTGTGTATCCACCATGCCATACTGATCTTTCAGATAGGCTGGAAGCCAGAAAAGGAAAAACCACCACACGCCATCGGTCATAAATTTGCCCACCGTAAACTCCCAGGTCTGCCGGTAGGTTAATAATTTAATCCAGGATATCTTCGCCTCCGGAACTACCGATTCCTTTTGCGGCAGTTCATATTCTGCCTCACCGTCACGGATAAACGCCAGCTCTTCTTTCGATAGGCGTTTCTGGTGCTCCGGACGATCATACAAGCGGAACCAGAAGAAAAGCCATAAGAAGCCTACCCCTCCAATGATGATAAACGCCGCCTCCCAGCCCAATTCCGTCGCAATAAAAGGCACGGTCAGCGGCGCCAGAATGGCGCCCACATTAGTCCCTGAATTGAAAATGCCTGTGGCAAACGAACGTTCCCGCTTGGGGAAATACTCCGCCGTAGCCTTAATAGCCGCCGGAAAGTTGCCCGCCTCTCCAAAACCTAGCACCGCTCTGGACAACATAAATCCGGCTACCGATACAGAAACAGAGGCGATACCTACAAAACCCAGTACTGTGGCGATACTCTGACCGATAGGAACAGCGAAAGCGTGAATTATAGCACCTATCGACCATATCACGATCGCCCAGGCAAAACCGCTTTTGGTGCCCAGCCGGTCAATAATACGTCCGGCAAACAGCATAGAGATGGCATAAGTAAACTGAAATACAGAAGCAATATTGGCGTAGTCGCTGTTCGACCAGCCGAAAATCTCTTCCAGCCGGGGTTTCAGCAAACTCAATACCTGCCTGTCCAGATAATTAACGGTCGTCGCAAAAAATAATAAAGCACAGATGGTCCACCTGTAGCCAGATGCTTTTTTTCCTTTCATTGGGTATTATTTGGTTGTTTGGTTTAAACGCTGTTCGCACCGGCGAGCGCAGCTTTCACGCCCTTTTCCGAAATATAAGAAAATTTTGCCTCAACTGCCCCGGCAAAGCCATTTAATTTGGTCAGGTCTGTGCCCCACAAGACCTCATCAGCCATCACCGTATGCACATATTCCTGGTCTGCAAGCTCCCTCTTATCAAAAAAGTAGGCAGCTGCATCATCTGTAATCACATAAGCATGCCCACTGGCAGTGCCGTAATACTTGCCATCGCGAAACTCCCGCGGGCGCACAAAATGCAAATAAGCCGCAAAGCCTAACGCAATATTTTCAGGCACCCGGTTAAACACGCGATAATATTCCAGGATGATCGGAACCACGCGGATCTTCATCTTCATGGTATACTGAAAAGTAATATTGATCCAGAGGTGCTCAATATACGGATTAGCAAAGCGGTCAATGACCGATGCCGAAAAGGCCATAGCCACTTCCGGCTCTACGGCATACGGGATTGCAGGAACGATCTCCGATTGCATCACAACAGAAATGAAGTTGCGGAGCGACTGGTCCGTCATGCCCGAACTCACCGTTGGGATGCCAGAGAGTACCGCCAGCCCGCAGGATAGCGTATGCGTCCCGTTGAGCAATCTCACCTTAAGCTCCCGGAAAATCTCGATATCTGAAGTCACAATAAAACCATCATCCACACCTGTAAGCCCAATCAGGTCGGCCACCTGCGCATCGCCTTCTATGGCCCACAGGCGATAAGGTTCGCAAATAATGAGGAGATCATCGCTATAGCCCAGTTGCCCTTCCAGCCGGGCCAGCGTAGCCGCGTCTGGTTTACCAGGCACGATACGATCCACCAGCGAACTGCAAAAATAAACCCGACGGTCGAGCCACAACTTAAAAGCCCGGTCCAGACCATTAAACACAATCAGTTCATAAACAATAGCTTTCAGCTTAGCACCGGCATCCGGAATGAGTTCCGTGGGCACCACAACCAGGTTTGCCGCGGCACAATTACCCAACGCTTTATACCGTTCCACAAGCACAGCCAGCAGCTTTGCCGGAAATGACACTGGCGGATGTTGGTCAATACTTTCTTTAACCAGTTGAATGCCCACCTCCGTGGTGTTCGACACGATCAGTTTGATCTCCTGCCTACTTCCTGCCTCAAGTACCGAAGCCCAGTCCTGATCTGCCGGGATCACCCGGCTTATGGCCGAGGAGATAAGGTTCTCTTCCACCGGCTCCCCACGCTCCAATCCGCGAACACATACCGTATACAAACCATCCTGGTTGGCAAAATCCTGAGCGTCGCCTTTGGGGGTCGACTTAACCACCACTACGCGACCATTAAAAAAGCCCTTTCTGTTGGCTTTGTCAATGAAATAGTCGGGCAGCCCGCGCAGCAAAACGCCGGTACCAAACTGCAGTACTTTTTCCGGAAGTTCGAGAAGTTCAGAAGACGGAACGGCTACAAAATCAGTGTTGGCAACTGCCAACGTTTTCTTGGACAGATTCATATTTGGTTGGATACGATATAAACAATTGTACAGAATTATTCATAAAGTATGAACCCTTGAACCAGAAATATTTACGCAATCGTTATCGCTGCCGCGTCGAAACAGAAGAACCGACAACTAGCCAAACAGGTCACTGCTCAGGTAGCGATCGCCACGGTCGCAGGCAATAAATACGATCAAACCTGAATCAAGTTTTTCAGCTAAGCGAAGTGCAGCGGCAGCCGCACCACCGGTACTCATCCCCGCAAAGATGCCTTCTTCCCTGGCCAGGCGCCGCGACATATCTACAGCGTCTTGTTGCGACACATCCATCACCTGGTCGACCCTCGAAGCATCAAATATTTTTGGAAGATAAGCAGGCGCCCAGCGTCTTATCCCTGGAATAGAAGACTCCTCTGTTGGCTGGCAGCCCACAATCTGAATATCCGGATTCTGTTCCTTCAGGAACATGGAATTACCCATAATACTCCCCGTAGTACCCATCGCACTCACAAAATGGGTGATCTGCCCTTCCGTATCGCGCCATATCTCCGGCCCGGTCGTCTTATAATGTGCCAGGTAATTATCCGGATTCGAGAACTGGTTAAGCAGGAAATAATCCGGTCGCTCGCCGCGTTCCTCTGCATAATCCCGGCAAGCCTCGATAGATTCGAGCAGCGTAACCTTTGCACCGAAAGCTTCCATAGTCAGCGTACGTTCCCGCGTCGAGTTGGCCGGCATCACCAGCTCAATCTCCAGACCATAAATCGCGGCGATCATCGCCAGCGCGATACCCGTATTCCCGCTCGTCGCCTCAATCAGCCGCACGTCTTTGCCAACCTCCCCACGCTCTATCGCGCTTCTGATCATATTCAGTGCCGCCCGGTCTTTAACGCTGCCACCCGGGTTATTGCCTTCCAGCTTAGCAAACACCCGTACGTTCCGATTCGTATTCAGCTTCTTTAGTTCCGCAAGCGGCGTATTTCCAACACATTCAATAATACTGCCCATCATGAGTTCACAGGTTTAGTTTCTACTTTAATGGTCGACTGGTGATATACCGTTGAGCCCGGCGCTACACTTCTGGTAAGCCATACATTACCCCCTATCACGCAATGGTCGCCAATCACCGTCTCCCCGCCCAAAATCGTTGCCCCGCTATAAATGATCACATGATCACCTATCGTTGGGTGCCGCTTGGTATTCTCCATATACTTCTCCACGCTCAGCGCCCCGAGGGTCACCCCCTGGTACAGCTTTACATGGTTGCCAATAATCGTCGTTTCACCAATCAC
The DNA here is from genome assembly GCF_030182585.1 of Pedobacter faecalis. Lineage (NCBI taxonomy): Bacteria > Pseudomonadati > Bacteroidota > Sphingobacteriia > Sphingobacteriales > Sphingobacteriaceae > Pedobacter > Pedobacter faecalis. The sequence goes on from NZ_JARXOW010000001.1 coordinate 809,312, forward strand.
CAGGCCGGTACCGTGATCTATATATAAAAATTCGCCTATATCAGCAGCCGGGTGAATATCGATCCCCGTCACCGAATGGGCAAACTCCGTTAAAATCCTTGGTATAATCGGCACGTCGGCCTGTAATATCGCATGCGCGATCCTATAAATCGCAATGGCGAAAAAACCCGGGTAACTCCTGATGATCTCGAACCTGCTTTTCGCGGCAGGGTCACCATTCAGGATCGCCGTAATATCATTATTCATCTTCCGGTACAGCTCCGGAACCTCCTCGAAGAATGCCCGAACGATTTTTTCATTATCACATTCATCGCAGGCCTTGGTAGCGTTCAGCATAGCCAGCAAGGCAGTTTCCTGCCGGGCAAAAGCACGCCTGATCTCGTTCACCGAATAGTCGGGCGATGTAACCCGCTCAGGGTACAACAGGTTTAGCAAAGTCGTAGCCCACTCCGCAACTTCCTCATTAGAAGGAACAGGCTCAATCTCGCGCTGCTTGTTATATATATGAAGATAAAACTCCTCGTTCATTTCCGTATGAAATTAGAAGATCAAAGGAACAAAATTATCTACAAACCCGGTAGATTTTTATCGTAAAACTACCATATCACTGTAAAGCTGGTGTAATTTCTCACCTGCGTCGGCGCAAAGTCCCGGGTGCACCTTAGAGGCCTGCAAAATGGTGCTGCGCGTAGCGGTAAGCCACCTGAATCTCGACGCCATATCCAATTCTGCAATCGGGCCACTGTGCTTATCTCCCACACAAATCCGGCCAAAGGCCTCTAGGTTCTGGCGCACTACCTCCAGATCCAGATCCGGGCACAGCGCCAGGGCCCGCTGCTGGTCGAGAAATACCTCAGCACGCAAAAACTGCTGTTTACGGCAATACAATACCACCCCTATATTGATAAACTCCTCGCGTTCCACCCGGGGTACCAGGCGTAGCACCGCATACTCAAATAAATCTCTCTCTTGCATGCTGAGCCTCATTAACAAATACATCAGAGTTAGCTACCCTAAGCTTCAGGAAATCCGCATACACGGCTCGACGCTCTTCCACATGCTCCGGTCCCACATCCTGCGAAAGCCAGTCGACCGGAATCAAGGCCACAACATCGTCGATCACCTGATCGCTCAGCATCGCCTTAAAACGTACATCTACCTCCTTCAATTCCGCCGCCTGGGGCAGCAGCACATGATCTTTCACCAGGGCGAAAGGCTTTTTAGCCTGCTCCTCCCAGTTCTGCATCGCATGATGAAAATACAGCGAAGCACCATGATCTATCAGCCAGAGCTCCCGATGCCAGAACAACATATTCGTATTCCGTGCCGTCCGGTCCATATTGGTCAGCAGACAATCCAGCCACACAATTTCCGAGGCAAGTTTAGTATCTATCGCCGTCACGGCCGGGTCGTAGGTAATGGCGCCCGACAAATAATGCAGCGCCAGGTTAAGCCCCACGCTGGCTTTGAGAAGATCCTGTATTTCCTCATCCGGTTCCGTCCTGCCAAAGGCCTCGTCGACATGGGCAAACACCAACTCAGGCACCTTAAAACCCAGCACACGGGCAATCTCGCCGCCAATCAGCTCGGCGATGAGCGCCTTCAGGCCCTGACCGGCGCCCCTGAATTTCAGCACATATAAAAAGTCATCGTCGGCCTCCGCAATCGCCGGCATCGATCCGCCCTCCCGAAGAGGCGTCACATACCGGGTCACGTTAACCGTCCGCAACTGTCTAACCATAGTATCCATGCCTTAAAGTTCCGTTATTTTCTCAAGAGATTCTTATAAATGAGCAAATTCATCAGAATCAGCGCCATGCCGTAAAACACATCCTCAACCGGGATGGTCAGCAGCCGCAGGCCAAAAATCTCCGCCGTATTGTACCACACCACATGTTCATCCATGCCCGTTCCCGTCAGCAAGCCGTTCACAATCGTAAACGGGATCAACAGTACCGCATAGATCAGGTAAAATTTGCCCAGCCATTGCACCTTAAGCACATACCGGGCTATAATAAGCAGGAAGGCAAGCAGAAACGCGGTAACTGTGGTGTAGACCTGCTCAAACGCCACCACACCAACAATCAGCATCAAAGCAATCAGCAGGGGGGTAAAGACAGCTTCCGCGCGGGCAGACATACCCTTCTTGATAAAGAGATCCAGACAATGGAAAGTAAATACGCAGGAATACGGGATACAAAGGAAAAACAACACCTCCTCCACAGGCAGGTTCCCTACCTTCAATCCAATCAGATACCTCGGGTTGAAGCCCCATACCCCGATCGAGGTAAAGTAAATATCCCAGCATATGAACACCAGTCCCGTAGCCACCACAGCCGGAAAAAACGCGCGCCAGGTCTTATAAAAATTCAGCTTAGGATGAAACGAATAGATAAAAGGAACAATGATCGTAAAGAAATCGATCAGCAGATAAGCATAGTTCATATTTCCAGGCCCTTCCCCGGATCTGCCTTACGGTTCCGCTGCTCAAAGAAATACTTCATTGGCACCCAGAGCATCCCGAAACACTCCCCGTCTTCCTTGCCCAAATGCTTGTGGTGCATCTTGTGCGCGCGCCGTATCGCTTTAAAATACCAGTGGTCGCTGTTCCTGAACAACTTAAACCGCTGATGTATAAATATATCGTGCACAAGGAAATAAGCCAATCCATATAAAGTGATACCTATACCAATCCATAGCGGTATGCGGTAACCATACATTGTGCCTAAAGCCAGACAAACAATGCCGGGGATCGCAAAAACCAGGAAAAAGAAATCGTTGTGCTCCAGGAAACCCTCCGTCTCCTTTTTATGATGATCCTTGTGCCAGCGCCATAGCCATCCGTGCATCACATACTTATGTGCAAGCCAGGCCACACCCTCCATCACAATAAACGTGGCCAATACAATCAACACATTCCAAATCCAGTGTTCCATGTCAAAAATATTTACGATAATGGTCCGTCACCCTGTTAAAGCAAATTTTCAGCCACTCGGTATATCTATCCGGATGATCCGTAAGGTCGGCTGCCAGCTCATCCATCATCACATAGCGATAATCCGCCACCTCATCAGCGTCCGGCTCCGGCAGGGCATCACTCACACCGAAAAACACATGATCAAATTCATTTTCAGAAAGCCTTTCGTTTACCGGCGCATGGTACATAAAGCTAAACACATGCTCCAGCGAGGTATTGAGCCCCATCTCTTCCATCAAACGCCGGTTGGCCGCATCAATCGTATCCTCACCGCTTCGGGGGTGACTGCAGCAGGTATTTGTCCACTTGCCCCCCGAGTGGTATTTGTCGAGCGCCCTTTGCTGGAGCAGCAGCTCACCCCTGCTATTGAACACAAATACCGAAAACGCCCGGTGCAGTTTGCCCAGCTCATGCGCCTCCATCTTTTGCATGGTGCCAATCGCATTATCCTGTTCGTCAACCAATATTACTTCTTCCGTCATTTCCTCAATTTCTTTAAATCCTCCGGCGTACAATGCTTGGAGGCAGACAGATATCTCTGAACTTCCGTCCTCAACGCCTCATCTTTAATCATCTGCACCCGGTTTACCAGCAATTGCTTATCTTCTTGTATATCGTCCGAATAGCCAAGCACAGCAGGCAGGTTCGTCTGAATGGTAAACCGCAGATACCGCATCTCCAGATCTTCCGGGTTACGGGCAATCGCTTCTTCAATCAAGTTTCTGCCCTTCTTAAACCAGGAAAGCTTACTTATCGGACTAAAAGCGTATTTCGCCTGAAGCATCTGTGCTGCACCCTTATAACACAACAAAACTGGTGTCCGGTCCACATCAGCATCGGTAAGCAGCTTAAGCAGCTTGTCGGCCGACTTCCGGTTTACCGCCGCCTGGTTATATAAAGAACGAACCTCGGCCGGTTTAGGTACACCGCTCAACGTAAAACCGGAACATAAAAACAGCAGGCCCAGCAACAGTACCCTCATATCGCATTCATCTTATATCGGATCATCGAATCGCACATCAGGCCAAACTTCTGACGGTTCGATATCCTGATCCGCTCCGACATCACCTTCTCTGCCGTGCAGCGTTTTATCTTGTTAAACAGTTCCTTATAATAAATATAGGCCAGATACACACCTCGTCTTGCACCCGCAGGCAATTTCTTGATCCCTGCCAGCGCCTCCTTAAACTCCCCCTCTATGTCGGCCTCAATCAATTTCTTTTCATCGTTAGAGAAGCGCGACAGGTTCACCTCCGGAAAATAATTCCGGCTCAGCGTATAGTAATCGGCCTGCACATCCCGCAAAAAATTAACCTTCTGGAAAGCGGAACCAAGCTTCATGGCCGGTTCCTTAAGCGCCTGATATTGCGCATCATTACCCTCCGTAAACACCCGCAGACACATCAAACCCACCACCTGGGCAGAACCCAGAATATACTGATCGTATTTCTCAGAATTATAGTCCTGCTTGCTCAGATCCATCTCCATACTCTGCAAAAATAAGTCAATCAGTTCTCTTTCTATGCCATAATTGTTCACCACCTCCTGAAAAGCATGCAATACAGGGTTCAGACTGATCCCCATATCAATCGCCTCATAACAATCCTGCCTAAACTTGTTCAGCAGGTAAGCCTTGTCGTAGTCGTGGAAACTGTCAACAATCTCATCCGCCAGCCTCACAAAACCATAAATACCATATATCGGTGCGCGCAGATGGCGATTAAGAAAATAAATTCCGAGCGAAAAACTCGTGCTATAACGCCTCGTCGTCAGTTTACTGCATTCGGCAGACAATTTATCGTACAGTGCTTTCATAGGTGTGCTTAATATATTTGATCAGTTGATGAGCTGCAACATTTCCGGATATAATGGAAGGAGGCACGCCCGGTCCCGGTACCGTAAGCTGCCCTGCGTAAAAAAGATTGTCAATATGCCTGTTTTTCAAGGAAGGCTTCAAATTAGCCGTCTGCATCAAAGTATTCGCAAGTCCGTAGGCATTGCCCTTGTACGAATTATAATCGGCTATAAAATCGTTCACACAATAACTTTGCCTAAAGTCAATAAAGTCCCTGATTTTTAAACCGGTATATCTTTCCAGGCGTTCCATGATCACCTCAAAATAGCGCTCACGGTTCGCCTCGCTGTCATCCGCACCTGTGGCAAGCGGCATCAGCACAAAGAGATTTTCACAGCCTTTTGGGGCAACAGTGTCATCAGTTCTGGACGGGCAGCATACGTAAAACAAAGGCTTGCTCGGCCATTGCGGCTCCTTATAAATTTCATAGGCATGCTGTTTCAGATCCTCATCAAAAAACAGCGTGTGGTGATTCAGTTTATCTATACGCGTTTTTACGCCGATATAAAAGATCAGGCAGGAAGGTGCCAGCACACGCTTATCCCAGTATTTCTCCGAATAATTACGATGCCCGGCACCAAGAAGTTTATCCTCCACATGGTGATAATCCGCCGCCGCTACAATAGCCTCATAATCCTTACGGCCGCTGGCAGTTACCACACCGCTTGCCCTTCTGCCGTTTACCTCGATCCGTTCAACCGGTGCTTCGGTAAAGAACCTGGCGCCCGAACGTTCAGCCACCGTTTTCATCGCCTCTATCACAGAAGCAAAGCCCCCTTTCGGATACCAGGTCCCCAGTTTAAGTCCCGCAAAATTCATCAGGCTGTACAGCGCGGGCGTATCCTCAGGCATGGCGCCCAGGAAAAGTACCGGGAACTCCATCAGCGCCACCAGCTTTGGGTTTTTGAAAAACTTACGCACATGTTTACTGAAAGAATTGAACACCTGAAGCTTAAATACGCCCTTTATCAGGTCCATATCTACAAACTCACTGAGCGACAAGCCCGGCTTGTACACCAGCTTGTCCATACCCACATGATACTTATAGGCAGCTTCCTTCATAAAAACATCCAGGCGCGTACCGCTGCCCCGCTCAAGCGATTCAAACAAAGCCTTCAAAGCCTCATAATCCGCCGGGATATCCATCGCATCGTCCATACCAAACACCACAGTGAATCCCGGATCCAGCAGTTCCAGATCGTAAAAATCACTGGCCTTGTAGCCAAAATCATTAAAGAAGCGCTCAAAGACATCCGGCATCCAGTACCAGCTTGGCCCCATGTCGAAGGTATAGCCATTGTCCGTGACCAGTTGCCTCGCCCTGCCACCTACCTCGCGGTTCTTCTCATAAACGTCGACACGGTGACCCGCCCGGGCCAGGTAAGCCGCTGCGCTCAGGCCCGAAAAACCAGCCCCTATTACCGCTATATTAGGATTATTCAGATCATTCTGGTAAGACATGCAGTTATTTGGTGTAGTTTCAATTCGTATAATATTCTAAAGCTAGACAAAAAATGGTACAATTTTGTTTTTTATTGGCTAAAAATCAGTGTTTTTTTACACAATTACACAACCGACAAAATTGCTGTCCGAGGTATTGTCAGTTTCCAGGTCAACAAAAGACAGGTAACAATACGCCTCTTCGCCAGGCAAGTCGGCCGGAACAGGCAAAACATCTATTCCCGCCCCCCTGTGCGCACCGGCAAGCTGATATACCACCTTACCTGCGGAAGGGAAAAAAGCCAGCATCATAGCGCGGTGACCCTTTTCCCTCAACGTCAACCCGGCAGGCACAGCCCAACTAAACTCAAAAACACCGCCGGCTACCTCTACCTTCGCATCCTTCGCCACCGACAGGCTGCCCGACGAAACCACTACCTTGCTATAATCAAGCCGGGTATGCGGATATGCGCCCGTCAGCGCATGCTCCATCAAACTCGCCACCGCCAGGTTGTGCGGGTACAGCCCTGCCTGTCTGGCCTTAAGCATATAGCCCCGCTTAATAAAAGCCTTGGCCGGCCTGAGCATGTCCATAATGACCCGCATCCTTTGCCGGCATGCCAGTTGCTTTCTACTAGGCGGCGCGTTGTTTTCACCAATCATGCGCACCACGTTCATCCCCATCAATTCATAATACACCAGGTTGCCCACTTTGCCCGAAAGCACCCCATGTATATTCTTTTTAATAACACCCATATCAAAAAATTTAAAATGAAATAATAGATAAAAAAGGAAAGGTGCATCAACGCACCTTTCCTTGGCAGTAAAACCCAGGATTTACATCACCTCGACCGACCCGAGGTACACGCTCGTGCTCACCTCTTTCTCATCCGCACTCAGCACAGAAGCATACACCTCAACATTGTCGCCGCTGAAAGCAGGCGGCAGCGCCATGTCGTAACTAAGCGCCGAACGCAGGATGCCCGCTGGCGAAATCACAAACTTCTGTTTCAGTGGGTTGTAAATGATGATCACCACCTCATCATCGGGCGCACCCGGCTGCAGCACATCAATTGTCGCAGTCCAGCTAAAATCCAGTTGCGCCTCTTCGGTAGTCGCCACCGCCAGATCAGAAAGCGGCGCACGCTTGCCCTTGCTGAACAGCACCTTCGGATAATCAATGGTAAAATTCGGATACACACCCGTGATGGCATTATCCAGGTTAAACTTCACAGCCGCATTCCACGCCGTCATTTTCTTGTCTTCACGCTCAAAGCCAAGTTTCAAAAACGAGCTCACATCGCTCAACCAGCCTGTCACCAGACCAAGTTTCATGTGAACACTCAATTCAGCCTCCGAGAAGGCCCTTTCTGCGCGGTGCGGACGCATAGAGAAAACATTCTTTCCCCTAACGATCCGGCCCACGTTGTTTCCGGTGCGGCCCTTCAAATGATAATAGGGTCCGCCAAGTAAAAATCCCATAATTGAAATTTTAAAAGTGAATAATTTGTTAATTCAGCAATCCGGCACCAGCTAACTGCCTGTAGCACCGCCTTCCTGCTGTCACAAAACAACACCATAAAAAATCCCAAAAGGGCGAAAAGGCGAGTTTCGCCCTCACTCGCCCCCTATGTATATATGCATGTCAAAGAGTGTTTACCACCACCCCACCCCTCAACACCCTCAGCATCTCTTCCAAAATTCGCTCTACCGCATCAATCACCCTCACCTCCGCATTCGTGCGAAGCTTATACAAATTATCCGCACTCAACTGCACTGCCCCGCGCGTACTCACATGCTCCGCAAAAAACTTCATCACCTTCATCAGCTCACCCCGGGCCACCACAAACACCTTCACATCAATAAACAGCTGCGCCATCAAAGCCAGCTCAGCAGCCGACAGGCCCAGCTGAAGCTTAAAGCTGAAATGCTCCGCACGCTCCTTCAAATCCTTCACCGCCACACCCGGATTCTCCGCATGCTGCTCCGCCAGGTAAAGCAACTCCCCAGTCACATAACCGCAAAGCAGCTCCTTCACTCCAGGCCGCTCCGATCTGTAAAACATATTCGGCTTCATATCCAGCACCTCAATCTCCTTCAAAAACCAGTTCAGCGAAGCCACCTGCCCGGCATTCGTCTTATGATCATCAACCAGGGCAGCAATATACCTGCGGCTCCAGGTGAAGAAACTGCTCTTGTTAAAGTTCAGGTAAATCAGCTCCACCACCACCTTACGGCTCCAGTCCTTCTCCCTGTTGCTCTTCAGTATCTCCAGCAGCTTGTCCATTAACAGCTTGGCATAAAGCTGCTCCGCATACGTGCACTCCGTCTTGCCGCAATGCTCATCAAAATACGCCAGCAGCAGTTTCAGCAGCTTCTCATCTACAGCTTTAGATTTCAGCTTGGCATGCAGCACGTTTTTGTCCTGCGAGAGCGTAGTCGCCGATAACACCCTAAAGCTCTCCGGCACAAACTGGTGCAAATCGAAGTGATTGCAGAGGTTTCTTTCAATATAATTCAAGATCAGCTTCAGGCCGGTTTTAAAAAGCCTGTACATCTGCAAGCAAGCCTCATTTGTCTGGCAGTGCCGGTACTGCTCCTCAGCGTCGGGCTTAATATAACTATACACCACATCAAGCATCTTAGTGGCTTCACGCTGATGCATCTGCGTGATCCGTTCCAGCTGACGAGCTTTAATATCGCTGCAAGCATGCTCACGCAGAGCCGCGCATACCCTGCGCGACTCCTGAGCAATTTTCGATTCCAGGTCTGCAGCCAGACCCTGGTTCATCGTTTCTTCGATGCTTTCCGGTGAGAGTTCGTTAAACAACATATCCTCAAGCCGCGTGAGCTCGAACCATGTTTTTTGCGGCATAGGGATAATTTATAGAGGTTAATAAAATAAAGTTAAAGCATCTCCCTTAGAGAGGACGATTCTAATTTACCCTGTCGTAATGGGCTTTTACAATTTCCTGTTTGCCATCGGGAAGGGTTGATATTCTGGTTAGCAAAAGATTTTTCCCATCTTTTGCCAAAGCATAAGTTTCGACACGGGTGTAGTCCCAAGGCTCCTGGCCTTCAGGAGTTACATGATATTTGGAATTTACTGTGATCACTGATTTATCCTCAGATAGCTGAAGGGTTCTTATTGCTTTAAATCCCTCCTGCTTCACTTCCAGCTCTGTCCCATCGAGCTTTAATGTTTCCTTTGACGAAATAGGTAGATTATGAAATATACGCTCAAAAGTTACTTCAATTTCCGTTTGTTTAATTACCGTTCTGACAGCCGCGCCTGTTTGCGCGGTTTTTACCCAAAATCACTTTTTTTTACGTCAATTTGCCAGGAGCCACTAAAATCAGGCTTTATCGGCTTTGCCGCTAAAAGCATAAAAACTAAAGTTGCAATAAGAGCAGATTTTAAAGTTTGATTCGAATTTTTCATTACTTTTATTTTTTTAATTCAGGCCAGGTCTTTTCGTTATTTTGCATTTTTTGTAATGTCAGTTTGAATTCCGCAGTGTAACCATCTTGTTCAACCGCACGTTTCTGCCATTCTATCGCTTTGATCTTACTACCGAGTTTATATAGTAAATTTGCATATGTATCTATTCGGTTTGGAGTTTCGGCATCTTTTAAGGCAATTGAACTCATTTCCAGAGCAACTCCCAATGACTGTATATCAGCTGTTTTATTAAAGATATCCCATGCCAAATCGTTCAACATATTTGCAGATATCCATTTTCTTTTGCATCCATAAAGCCTCAACCACGTTGAAGCGATATAATTAAATGTTCCCCAATTTGATTTTTCCACCGAATGCATCACCTGTTTTTGCATCACTACCTCCTGCCCAATCTCACCATACTTTTGTGTCATATTTTTTAAAAGGGATGACCAGTCAATAGTAGTCTGATCAATCACAGGGTTAATTTCATCACGCTCTATAGCCGTGATTAACTTTGATTCAGCTTCATCCTTTCCTAATATATCGTTTACACCTTTAATATTATGCAGAAACAGATTAAAACCTTCGTCAGTGGTTTTATTTAGAAATTTACTTATAAACCGCAGGTTAGTTTCGATGTAAGGATTTTTTAAAACCTTAATATATTCATTTGCATACCGTTCCCCTAAGTTGGAGTTCACATCTTTCTCGGCAAGAGCCATTAATGCCAGCAAACGCAATTGTGATGAATCTTTCTTTCCATCATTATATATTTTTAGTGCCTGTTGAAAATTCACTTGGCCAGTATCAGCAACCATCAATGTATTTATCTCTTTTTGCTCATCACCGTTAGTTACAGTGGACCATAACTTTTTATGAATTTTACGAATTTCTTTTATTGGTATTTTCGTGATCTTCCTGTCATAAGTAAGAATCCCATTCTGTTCAGCTTCGACATCATAAGGTTGAGTATAGATTGAAGCGCTCAATCCCCGTTTTTCAAATGCAATTAGAGAATCAATCATAACTTGATATCTCTTTTTCATTACACCTGCACTCACTGTCCCCCCATATCCCCATCCAGCTTCCACATCATTCCACAAATGAGACTCGACAGATACACCAATACCGCCAAACTCACCTAGTACTAGTGCTTTCCCTGCAATATATGCGGGTATTCCCGGCGGTGGATAGGAATGAATATCAGTTACATCACTGTTTGCGGATTTTGAAGCCAATCCTGCTGGAGTGTTACCTTTAGACGTATAATCTACTATTAGCGACCCAGAATGGCCATTTACAATTCGACTTGGGTCGATATCTTTAATCCATTTTGTTAAACGCCCCTGATCGTAGGCTCCCCAATTTTCGTTAAACAATACCCAAATTACAATTGAAGGAAAATTATACAGCTGGTGGATATTTTCCAAACACTCTTTTTCAAATTGCTTTTTTGCCTCTATTATAGGCTGTCCGCTTCCAGCAGCAGGATTAACCATATCCTGCCAAACAAGCATACCAATCTTGTCGCAATGATAATACCATCTCGCCGGCTCTATTTTTATATGCTTGCGAATGGTATTAAAGCCCATCGCTTTAGCGGCAAGAATGTCAAATTTCAATGCGTCGTCTGTCGGTGCAGTATACAATCCTTCTGGCCAATATCCCTGATCAAGAGTACCCAGATTATAAGTGTATTTGTTATTTAAAAATATACGATCTATCCCTTTCACATCTTTCTTCACCTCGATCTTACGCATCCCGAAGTAAGATGTCACTTTATCCTCCCCTAAAGTGACTTCTAGATCATAAAGGAAGGGGTCATCTGGACTCCAAAGCCTAGCATTTGGAATTTTAACTGCCAGGCTTATCTCTTTGCCTGGAAGGGACGGCTGTAAGCCTGAGAGCGTAGCGACAACTTTTTTACCATCTAGCACCTTTAGTTGTACTGGAGCTTTTGAAGACCCGTTAACCTGTATGTTCACCAGTCCTTTATCAACGTCCGGGGTAATTTTCAAGCTTTCTATATAATGCTGAGGCACGGTTTCCAACCATACGGTTTGCCAAATCCCACTACTCGCAGTATACCAAATCCCTCCAGGATTAAGCGACTGTTTACCACGTGGGTTTGGGCCTTCATCAGAAGGATCCCAAACTTTCACTATTAACTCATTAACTCCCTCACGCAAAAAATTTGTAATATCTAAAGAGAAATTCTGATAGCCACCGCTATGTTTATTTACTTCTTTTCCGTTCAAAAATACAGTTGTTTCGAAATCAACAGCACCGAAGTGCAATAATATATGTTCGCCATATTTAATTACCGGATGTATCAGATTAGCTTTATACCAAAGCAACTGTTTTGCCTCCAGTCGTTTCTTGACACCAGATAACGAGGACTCTAAAGGAAAAGGGACAAGGATTTTCCCATCGTAATGAATGGGCAATGAATCCTGTATGCCGGTTATGGCGTAATCCCATAAGCCATTCAGGTTTGTCCAGTTCTTTCGTGTCAAATTGGGACGAGGATATTCAGATAATACGGACTTTACGGACACGTCGTTAGCCCAACGGGTTTGAATCTGTATAGGTTGCCTTTTATAATCTTGTTGGGCGAATCCTGAATTGGCCAAAGAAATTGCCAAAGCAGTGGCTAGAAGTAAGTTCTGTTTTACTTTCATATTATTAAATTTTATCTTTTAAGTTTTAAAATGTAGAAAAACTACATCCCTATTGGATACCGTTCATCTGTTCAACTGTAGTAATACCCCGTGTCAGCCAATCAGGAGGAGGTAAATCTCTGAGGTAGTAATCAAAAAACTGCTTTTGACGAGTAACATAATCACGAGCATTTTTTGAGTCGCCAATAATATGACCTTCGTTTAGATATTCAAGTAGCCAAACCGGCTTTTGAAGACTGCGCAAGGCAATAAAAAAATCCATAGACTGCCTGAAAGGAACAGCTTCGTCCTTTGTTCCATGCACAAGTAAGAGGGGAGTATTCATCTTATCCGCAGCAAAAATGGGAGATTGATCCAGATATTTGCGCCGGCAGTTCCAAGGATTACAACCCATTTTAAATTGTCCAATATTGCACATATCATGCAATGTGATTCCATTGAATGAAATCGAATTATATTCCCCAATCAAGTCTGATAAGCCGGCTGAAGATTGAGCTGCTGCAAATAAATTAGAATTTGCAGCAATATAGTTAGTTTCGTATCCACCAAAACTATGCCCTTGCAGCCCCATTTTTTCTTTTTTAATCCAGTCATATTTTTCTAATAAAAACTTTGCTGCTGATTCAACCGCCTCAAGTGCTCCTGTGCCTGGCTTACCAATTTCCTTCGGGATATCTGGAGTAAAAACAATGTAGCCATTACTTACATAAAAAGGAATATCTAGATCAGACGAGGAATTAAGACCTGGTTCTAAGAATTTATGCGCATTCCTACTTCTATTTTCATAGTAGTTGAATATAATTGGGTATTTTTTTTTGGGATCAAAATTTTCCGGCCTATAGATTATCCCTAGCATTTTTTTTGCATCAGATGTACTCCAAGTGACTAATTCTGAAGTTAGGAAATTATAAGCGTCCTCAGGATGGATATTGCTTAATTGTTGTCGTTGTCCATTTCCATAAGCCAAAATCAAATTTTTAGATTTGGTGGGACTTTGCATGGTCAACAAATACATAGATTTTCCTTGTGCCCCTTTGCCTTTTAGGATTGTCGTTGGCTCTATGCAAAAAACATGAGGACTCAAAGGTAAAATTGTTTGCATCGAGTTCGCTTTGTCAATTGAGATCCGATAAAGACCATTATACATATTCGATTGGTTCAAACCTGACACAAGTATTTCCTGTTTATCATCATCATTTATAAATGTATCCCATTCTGCTATTCGGTACACCGTATTGTTTTGGCTTCCTTTTCCTCTTGTTAAATTAATTGGCTTATTTTCGCTTTTAGGATCCAGTAACCAGATATCAAATCCATCTTGAAAAATCAAGCTCCCACTTTTAGTCCATGTCACCTCTTTCGGAGAGTATATTGGAGGTACTTGCTTTGAAAAATTCGTGTTGACACAATAGGCCTTGCCAGCAGCCCAGTCAAAACAGTATACATTATTCCCTTTCGTCCAGGCAACAAAATCGCCAGATGGTGAAATTTTAACATCTACATAGTTCTTATCAAGTACTATGGTCTTATAAATACCATCCGAGAGTGAAACTATTTGATATCTGCGGTATTCGCTACTGTCCAGTGTTCGTTCGGTATCGTTTACAACATTTGATAAAATGACTCGGTTGTTTCCTTCACCGACAATCTCATTCTCCTTATCACTCAGCCTTGTGCATCTTCCAGAGTTTAAATTTAACGCAACAGTATACGAATCATTTGAGCTCATCATCGGTTGTTGTGATCGGACATAATAATCAAGATGCGACCATATTCTCAGATGGTTAGCTGAGACGTCAACTTCTTTTGCTTTTGGAATTCGCTGCAGATCGAATTTCACAAAGAGATTTTGATCGTTAACACTAAATTTCATAGCATGAGTCGAGATTTCAAACTTCTCAGAGATAGATTTAAAAGAATTCGGTTGCATTAAAATACTAGTGTCTGACGATAAATTGTATAAATACAATCTTCTTCCATCTTTTTCATCAACTAAATAAGCTAATTTATCGCCCTTATTTGAAAATTCGGACGTCATAATTCTACCATTACATGGAATCACCTTTTCTCTTAGGCTACTAAGTTTGACCAATCTTAATGTTTCTTGTTCCTTAACAAGAAATGTGTCACCTTGCGGATTAAAACTAGCGTCTTTGCCTTGCTTAAAGTTTATCACCTTGCCGGTATATAAATTCTCTAGTTGGACGAATCCATCTTTTTTATAGCTAATCCAATGTTGTATTCCATTCAATGGTTTGATAATACTTTTAAGACCAGCCATGTAACGAATGCTAGACTTTGTTAAATCAAATATTGCGATAGAATCCTTCAAGAAGTAGATCAAATACCTGCTATCCGCGGAAAATACTGGTTCCCGCACCAAATTTTCAACGCTTAAAACCTCCCTACCGTCTATCTTAACGACATTCATTCCGGAAGTAAGACTAGTCCTATTGGCTTTAGAAGTATACCAAACATATTTTCCATTGTTCGACAATCCATAGTTCTGTAGTGTTTGCCATTCGTTTGTAGCAATGTCAATTACTTTTTTTTGAGCATTAGATCTTATATTTGAAGCTAACACAAAGAGTAACACTACGAACAGTCGGGTTTTAAATAAAAAACGTTCCATAATAAATAATTTATTACTGCCAAACATCACGGTGCTTCACTATAACCTGCATTTTGATGCCCTATGAGAGATGGGTTATATTTGAATTCATTATATGGTATACCCAGTAAGGCCATTGACGGATTCCATATTCCGCCCTTCGAAGGTGCGACAATTTGCATCCGAGTATTAATAGTTTCTCGTCGTTTTAAGTCTAGCCATCGATGACCAAATTCTGTAAAAAGTTCAACAAACCGCTCCTGATCAATAGCTGCTAAGATCTCCGTTTCTGTTGCAACCGAGATCTCCCCAAGACCAGCTCGTTTTCGAATTGTATTCAGGTCTGCTTGTGCTCCATTAGCGCCTAGAATAATGCCTAGTTTTGCTCTAGCCTCTGCTCTAATCAAATATTGCTCAGACAATCTTAAAATCATCGTATACTCGCTTTGAATGGATGCGGCACCAGTGTTTTTTGCTACTTTATATTTAAACGGAATTGTATAAACTTTTCCATCGCTACAGCTAATTTCCTTCATCCAAACGCTTAAACGCTGATCACCTGGTTCGAATGCGCCTTTTAAAAAAGAACTTATAGCTACATCCGGAACGCTATATATATTTGTAATTAAATTGCGATTGGGTATAAAGAAATCAGCTTGTCGAGTATTTTGCTGACTCCCTCCGTTTCTCGTAGGATCAGGTTGAAGTTGCCAAATTGCTTCATCACTATTTTTTAAAAAAACATTATCCAAGTCAACCAGTTTAAAACGAGCAACATCAGATATAATCTTGCTAGCTTCAATTTCCGCCTCAGACCATCGGCCCAAGTATAAATATACTCTTGCAAGTAAAGCGGTTGCGGCCATTCTATTTGGGCGAACGCGCTCGGTTGTAACAGAAGAAAGATCAACATTCAGGAAATTATCTGATAATGATTCTTGTGCTTTTTTTAAATCTGTTATAATTTGTTCATATACACCTCCCTTTGGGGTCCTGGCTATATCTGAATTTTTTTTATAATCTGTTGAAGTAACTAATGGCACATCTCCATAAAAATTCACCAGATAAAAATACATTAAAGCTCGTGTGAACCTTGCTTCTCCAACCAGAATTTGTTTTGGTCTATCCGGAATTCCCACAGATGTAGAAACTCCCTCGATAACTGAGTTGCATCGATAAATAAAATTGCGATATGTGGTCTCCCACATAAAGGCACCTGTGGTCGGAATTGTATTTGCTGTATTTCGATACACTTCAATAAGAAAATTATTAGCAGTGCAAGTCAGTTCATCGGATAACAAGCCATACACACCGGAAGAGTTTCTACCAAACAAACCCGTATTGTTTGATAGATCTAAATAAATCCCTGTAATTGCTGCCACCGCCGCTGGAGTGCTACTATAAGCATTTGCTCCTGTATATCGTTCAATTGGCGCATCTGCTTCTAGGTACTTTTTGCAAGATACTAAGCACAAGGCACATCCAGCCAATAGAGAAAGTTTGATGAATATATATTTATTCTGTTTCATAATCCTTTTTTTTAAAAACCAAGAGATATTCCAGCTGTATAAGTTTTTAAGATTGGGAGCGAAAACAATGTTTTGGTTTCAGGGTCCGCGTATTTATAGCCAGTTATAGTAAATAAATTTTGTCCTTGGATGAAAATTTTTGCATTCTTAAATCGCAATTTTTGATTCCATTTGCCAGGGATAGAATACGAGATTTGAGCATTTCTTAAGCGAATAAATGAGCCATCCACGTATAGCGGCGTATTAGATGATCCAAAAAGATTGTTAAATGCAGTCAGGTAATCCCCAAATAAATTCTGAGTAAATTTTTGAGTATTTTTAACATCTCCTGGATTTTGCCAACGATTCATTACAGTTACAAATTGATTTCCTGTACCGTCATTTCGAAAAACACCCGGTGGAAAAAGTTCCGTACTAGCCATATAACTCGGAGACTTCTGTCTTACCAATTGTAAGTCGGTAAATAAACTCATTCCCTTATAAGTAAAAGTATTCGTTACTCCCAGTGTCTTAGGTATTATCGTAATTTTTTTGGCAAACGCATAGGCGGCGTCATCACCAAATGTGGCAGAAGGATCATTAATATTACCGTTTCGAGTTGAGAACTGGTAGATTCCAGTTGCTGGATTTACACCACGATATTCGTAAGTATACCGATACCCTGAAAAAGGCTTACCCACCATTTCCTGCACGTTTATTGGAAAAGGACCGGCTATATTGCCAAATAAATTTCCAACCCCAAACCCATCTGGAAAGCTAAGTAATTTGTTATACTGCAGGCCAAAGTTTAAATTTGATTGCCAACTGAAGGTATTACTCTTTAAATTTTCTGTAGTCACAATAAAATCCCATCCAGAATTTTGAACTTTCGCCTTACTATTTGCAACAATAGAAAGACTACCTCCAGTTGAAGGTAATGTTACGTTTCCCAATTGATTACCAGATCTAGTTTTCCAATAAGAAACGTTAATCAACAAGCGATCATTAAAGAAACCGGTTTCCAAACCAAGTTCAGCTTTTTTAATGCTCTCCCAACTATAATAAGGATTTGTTGCCCCAGTTGTTAATGTATTTATTCCCTGATAAGTACCTGTCAGCGGCCGGAATAGTTCAAGAAATTGATAATCTCCTATACCATCGTTTCCATTAGTGCCGAAACTCGCTCTGAGCTTCCCGTACGTCATCATTGGAAGAATTTTCTTTACAAATTCCTCATTTGTGAATATCCATCCCATCCCTAACGACCAAAAGTTGCCATATCGATTTTCCGCACCAAACCGGCTCGAACCGTCACGACGAAATCCAATGTTTACCAGATACTTTTCATCAAAATTGTAAGTAGCACGACCAAATAAACCGAAATACCTATAGTCACTACTTAAATTGGAGCTATCCCAATAACCCGCTGAGGCCAAATTTCTTATAAAAGCATCATCCCGATAGTAACTTGCATTAATAGCCTCCGAATAATATTGTTGCCGTTGAAACGTTGCGCCAATTAAGACATTTAAAGTACCTTTAGCTATTCTTTTCAAATAATATAACTGCGGATCAACGGTCCATGAGAGAGATCTGCCATTGAGATAGTTTGCAAATCCAGGAACAAATATCTGTCCATTAAAGTCGATTAAAGCCGTTGGATCAAAAGATTCAATGGGGGTTAGATTTAGCTGATCGATGCTTAAATCCGTATAGCCAGTTGAGAGCTTGATCCGAAAATCTTTCGCTATGATATAATTGATATTTGCATTTGCCGTTAAAGTATTCGTATTCGCCTCTGACGTCCGCAATAAACGGGCAAAGGGATTATCCCATGTTGCAGCGCTTCTGGGCTGGGTTGGGTTTAATTCCCAATTTAAATCTCCATTGGAATTATAAATCTCTGGGGCATTAGGCGCCAGTGTTATTGCAAATTTTGTAAAATCAGTTTGCCCACCAAATCGATTGTTATTTGAATAATTTCCTCCAAGTGCGATCGATAATTTTCCGTTTTGAGAGTTGCCGTTAAAATTAAAATAAAAAGTACTTGTCTCATATTTTGCGTCTTCTTTACTCTTGAACGCGCTCGGATAAACATATCCCTGTCTATTGTAGTTACCTCCCACTAAATACTGAATAGCGGTATTTCCTCCCGAAATCGACAAATCAGCCCTGGTCCATCCGGGTTTTCCTCCCAAAAGCTCCTTTTGCCAATCCGTGTAACGTGATTGGTTCCACAGCAGTACATCCGGTGCATACCCTGCGCTAAAAGGCGCATCAATTTGTGCCGTCACACCATCGTTGGCAATCGCTTCTTTTCTCATTTCTAGATATTGAGATGTATTTAACACATCCATTCTTTTTCCCGGTATTGAACTATATCCCGAAGAAATAGTCGCATTGATTTGCGAAGGCCCTGCTTTTCCTTTTTTTGTAGTTATCAGTATCACACCATTTCCACCACGACTTCCAAAAATGGATGTTGCATCTGCATCGGCTAAAACGTCTATTGATTCAATATTATCTGAACTAATAAAACTCAAAGATGATAGGCTGCTTCCAATATTGCCAAAATCACCGATTCCATCGACTGACAGAGTATTTTGAATCGGTACACCATCGATAACAATTAAGGGCTCCGTCCTTTGCCCAGTTAAACTATTTTGGCCACGCAATTGCACACCAATACTTGAACCAGGTAGGCCTGATGTAGGAGAAATGACTAGGTTAGGTACTTTGGCTTGTAGTGCTAAAATTGGATTATTGATATTTTGACGAGATATTTCGTCAGATTTTATAGTAGTAATATTCCCAGTACTTAAACGCTTTGAGGTTAAACCATAAGCCTGAACCTGAACCTCGTCTAATTTAGACGTACTCTGCTGTAATCTAATATAGTTAAATTCCTTACCAGCAATCTGTTCCTTAGTTATATAACCCAAATACTGCACTATAAGTATAGCACTCTCATTCACATTTCTCAAATAAAATTCGCCATTATTATCAGTACTAATACTTCCCACTCCATTCTTCACACTCACCGTCGCCCCAGCCAATCCATTCCCTAGCGAGTCCACCACTTTACCTCGTACATCAATCGTTTGAAATCGGGCTACGATTCTATCGATGAGCGACGTCTCCTTCTTTTTGATGACGAAGGTTTTGTCGCTCAGGGTGTACTCAAGGCCCTGGGTAGGTAGTACTTCGTTCAGTACAGTTTCTATTTCGGCATTCTTATAGTTGACTGTGAGGGGTTTGGCGTTTTCTATGATTTTTGAATCCCATACTACGTTATAGCTGGTTTGCTTTTTTATTTCGGCAAAGAGCTCTCTTAAGCTGGTTTTGTTTTTTTGCAGGGTCAGCTTTTGGGCGAGCCCTGCAGCACTTACCTGCATCAGTGCTGCAAATAGTATTAGTGTCGTTATTTTCATCACTAATAAAGTCTGTCGCAGCCAACGTGGCATCACGCAAGCTGCATGGTTTAAAGTATAATATTTCATACTTTTGGTTGGTTTGAGTTAATACATAAACGGTTGCAAGAATTGTTTTTCCCTGTTAAAGGGAAGGTTGGCTCAAACTATTGCCGGTTGGTGGTGGTACACCTTCCGGCTTTGTCTTTTATGGCCAGCCTGTATGCACTCAGCTTTTCTGTCGTAAATGTTTGTTCATGGTTTGGTTGGTTTTTAAGGTTTATATTTAGTTTACTTATTATTGGTCGTTATTCTTTATATACATATACCGTATTGCCTTCTATCGCAAATTTCACGGTTCCCGTAAGCTCCAATTTCTCAAGCACTTTTGAGATATGTTCAAACCTGGAAATGCTTCCGCCATAGGTTCGCATAGGATCGGCGTCTTTGTACACCACCTTTACATTATACCAGCGCTCCAGTTTCCGCATAATATGGCTCAGCGGTTCATCATTGAAGGCAAACTCCCCGTTCTTCCAGTCAAGTATGGAATTTGCATCTACCTCCTTCACTTTTAGAGTGCTGCCGGTATTCAGCGCCTGCTCACTCGGCTTCAATACAGCTGCCAATGCACCAGTCTCTGCGCTTACGCGCACGCTTCCTTCCAGCAACGTGGTCTTCACGTTGCCTTCATCGGCGTAACTGTTTATATTAAAGTGCGTACCCAGCACCTCTACGCGCTGCCCCGGCACATCTCCCAAGTTTTTGGTTACGACGACAAAAGGTTGCTGTTTATTCTTAAACACTTCAAAGTAAGCCTCACCACTTAGTTGAACTTCACGATGGGCTAGGTCGCTGAATGAGCTTGGAAAACTTATTTTTGAATCTGCATTCAGCCACACCCGGGTACCGTCCGGCAACGTGAACTGATAGGTCTGCCCTCTTTGTGTTACCGCTGTCATACCGGTTGAAGCGGAAGATCCCTTATCTAATCCCTTTTTCAGAATCTCGCCATCTTCACCCGATATAACTGCAGTCTTATCATTGTAAACCAATCCTTCCACTCCGCCAATCACTACTCCGCTCTTAGCCTCGCTCAGTGTAATCACTTTGCCGTTGGCCAGGGTTATGGTTGCACCATGCTTACCGGGTACTATATCATTTTTTGCAATGTTCGAGGTATCTTTCCTGTCGTCGGGCTGACGGTAGTTAAAGAACCATACCCCAATAATAATGGCAGCAACAGCTGCGGCCGCTATTATTGCAAAACGCGGCCACAGCCTTAACTGCCTACTTATTCGAACTAACCTGATTTTCTCTATCCTGTCATACAACTCTTGCTTCACCTCATTCTCCGCACCCAGCTCGGCCGTATTCCATGTATCCACCTCGAAAGCAGTTGAACTACCCAGCGCAATACGGTTCATATAATGGTTATACAGCCCCAACTCCTCATCGTTGGCTGTACCACTATGTACCTTATCAATCAAACTGTCTAGCTCCTGCTTTGTCATACGCTATCTCTTTCAAGAGGGGCTTCTATAACCCCCTACATTATACATAGCACATGAAAACAGCGGAACACCTACTCGATATGAAAAAAAAATTATTTATTGCAATTCGAGGTAATCTACATCTAAGAGCGACCCTTCTTCACCTTTGCGATACTTTTATTCTTCAGGTTTTGAGCCTGCGTTCGCATTTCTTCTAAGGAAATCTTGGATTTTTTTGAGTTGGCTGCTTTGGCCATTCTGTCCATTTCCGATAATGATATTTTGTAGTTCATCTTTAATATGCTTCATTAAGGATTTATTATACGAATTTTCCGGGATGTGAACATATCAGTCAGTCTTCCTGCACAAGCTTCAGCAACGTTGCCGATAGGACATCTTACTTTTTCGCAGCCGCGACTTTCCTTGCAGCTTTCGGAACAGCTGCCGGAACGTCTTGCCCATCTAAGGCTAAGTTTTGTGGCTCGACCTCGATCGGTGCCGACGCTGATCTCTTCACGGCAGCATTTTTGGCGATCACTTTAGTAAGCTTCCTGACCTCTTTACGGATCGCTTTATCTACTTTCTTTGAAGCAGGCACAAACTTTTCGGCGCTCGCTTTCAGCGCAGAAAACAAGCTGGCCTCAATCTCATTTTTTAAAACTTTCTTGGCATCCTTCGCCAAATGTTTCGATTTTTCCTTACCCATGACGATTATTTAGAACATCCAAATGTAGGTTATCGGAACATTACTGCAATATTATCATTATGTTAATTGGCTTCAGCTTCCTTAACATACGGCTGCTTTTCCAACTGCATGCTCATTCTGTTCGTTAACATCTACCTGTGTCGCGTTAAGCGCATCTATTGCATACGATACCAATGCGCGACCGATGCCTCTCCCACGAACGCGAGGATGTATAAAAAGCATTTGTATGTGGTTGCTCTCAACCCCTATGAAACCCGAAACACCCTGTTGATCCGAAACGCCGAACAGGCCACCTGATCGAAATATTCGTTCACTATCAATGGCCTATAAAACTGTATATCCGCCTCCGACAAAAAGTGGTGTCTCGCCCGCACCGATGCTTCCCATAGCCCGATTAATTCTGTATAATCACTGCCGCTGAGTGACCGTATTTCAAACTCCTGCATCCTGCAACTTTAGATAAGCGTTTTAAAATTAGTAATTTGGAACCACTGCGGTGCCAGGTTAACTTACCACGGCGATACCAATCGCGGATCCAGGTCGCCCTCCAGCTCCGCAGGAACAATAAAGTTGCAACCTGCTATCCAATTTATTTTTTAGTTACGATAATCAAAAGTTAATTTTGGGTGTAAAATAACTCGCATTAGCCACTAAGAGCCCTCGGCTAAACAAAATTCCAATAATCCTGTTATTGCAGTATGGCAACGTTTAAAGAAATCATCAATTCAGATAAGCCCGTATTGGTCGATTTTTCCGCGGAGTGGTGCGGCCCATGTAAAATGATGGCCCCGATCCTGCAGCAGCTAAAAGGTATGGTTGGCGAACAAGTCACCATTCTCAAAGTCGATGTCGACAAGAACCCTGCGGTCTCCAGCCAGTACAACATCCAGGGCGTACCCACACTAATCCTCTTCAAAGGCGGCCAGATCAAATGGCGGCAAAGTGGCGTCATCCAGGCCAGCCAACTTAAAAGCGTCATCGACAGTATTTAAAAGAATTACTAACAGCCTCTCAGGAATCTTCATCACCGCCATGGCATTCCATACAGGAATTGCCATAGGCGTAATACTCGTCGTACGCCGCGCCCGGTTTCCCAAACAGCGTGATAATCCGGTCAATCCGGATCGAATGCTCATTGTCAAGTATCACAAACAGTCCCTTTCCCGTCACTTCTTCCAGGCGTAGCACCTTGCCACTGTCTTCACAAATGCCCTCCGACTTACAAAAAAAGAATATCTTCCCCGAAGTACCCTTCGCTATCTCAGCCTCTATAACCTCCCGGTATTCCCAGGCTACGGGCATATAACTCCCGTCTTCCCGACCTTTTAAATTCATATTACCGTTTTTAAACTTACCATAACTGACAACTTACATGCGCCAATTGCAGGGCATAAAACAAACACCCTGGTAGCTGTAAAATTAACATATTGGAACACACAAACAGTCATCCAGTTTAGCACAAAAAATGAAAAAACTGGATCAGAGGGCAATCAGCGCCGCTCCCTAAGTTTGCAGTGACAATACAGTCAAACAAAAATTAACACCATGAGCAAATCAATCTTTTATCATGCAGGCTGCCCGGTATGTGTCAGCGCAGAGCAGGACATCGTAAACCTGATCGGTGAATCTAACGTCGAAGTGGTCAACATCGGTGAAGACAGAAACCGGATCAGCGAGGCAGAACAAGCCGGTATCCAGTCTGTTCCGGCACTGGTAACACCAAACGGCAACGTACTTCATATCAATTTCGGTGCTTCACTTGCCGACGTAAAAGGATAATTTACCGCCCCGCCTGGCCTAGGCGGGGCTTCCTTTTTTTGGATAAGGCTTCTATGATAAGCCTTCTATGACGAGACCTTTATGATAACACGCTCGCAATCACCTTAATCCCTTCTTCCAGTTGCTTTTCACTCAACGAAGCATAACCCAAACGCATGCCATTCACAGGTTCGTCGAAGCTGAACCGGTCGGGCGACAAAATTTCCACACCCTTTTGCAGCAAAAGCCTTGAAATGCCGTCCAGGTCCACCTCCCCTTTCGGCACCATCCAGAAAGCAAGTCCCCCATCCGGCTTCCGGAACGTTACCTTATCGCCAAGATATTGTATAATAAGCCCTTCAAAATAATCCCTTTTCTCTTTATAAATCAGTGTTGCCCGGCGCAGATGCCGTTTAATGTGCCCGTCACCAATCAACTGTAAAATGGCCTGTTCCATCATATTATCACCCTGAGCATCGATAATTTTCCGCAGTTCGGCTACCTTTTCAATAAGGCTGGCCGACGAGGCCATGAAGCCGAGGCGCAAGGCAGGCGCCACAATCTTGCTCATCGTGCCGATATAAATGAAGTTTCTGGCATTTTCGAAACTACTCACCGGGTATACCGGGCGCTGACCGAAATGAAACTCATTGTCATAATCGTCCTCTATGATCGTAAAACCGTATTGGTTAGACAAGGCAATGAGCTCCAGTCGCCTCGATAAACTCAGGGTTACCGTAGTCGGAAACTGATGATGCGGCGTCACATAAACCGCCCTAACGCTAGTGTTTTGTTCCAGTATCCGCTTAAATGCCGCCACATCCAGGCCATCCTCATCAACCCCAACCGGAAGCAGTTCCGCCCCTGCACTTGCAAACGCTTTCCAGGCGGGCTTATAGCCGGGATTCTCCACCACCACCTGGTCGCCGGGTTTCAGCAAACAATGCGCAGCCAGGTACATGGCCATCTGGCTGCCCCGGGTAATGTATACTTCACTGGGTAACAGCCGCATACCTCTCTTGTAGTTCAGCATCTGTACAATCGCATCCCGAAAATCCGAATCCCCCGAACGCTCGGCGTAGCCCATCATTTGCCACTTCGCTTTCCTGTTAAAGATCTGCCGGTACGCCCGCGCAAGCTCATTGATCGGTGCTATCCGCGTATCCGGCACACCGTCGTCAAACACGATCTCTGGTTTTATTCCCGGCTCCTGCACCGTCGCTACTGCCTGTGCAGGTTTGGCTATATGAACACCGGGCAGGTTGTCGGCAACAAACGTACCCCGCCGCTCTTTGGAAATGAGCCAGCCCTCGGCCAGCAATACATCCAGCGCGTCCACAATCGTATTTCGATTAAGTTTCAGCTGGGCCGCCAGCTGCCTGCTCCCGGGCAAGGGCGCTCCAGCCTGCAATTTCCCGCTCTTAATCGCCTCAATAACCGCATCGGCAATCTGAATATACACCGCACGTTCACAGTCCACATTAATTTTGATCTGAAGATCCCAGGGTCTGAGCATAAACTGGACTACTATACTTAAGGTAAAAAAATAAAATTTGGCCCACCAAATATATACATAAACCTCATTATATTGCGGCAGACACCACCGATATATCATGAATATCCATTACTTGCAGCACGTTCCGTTTGAAGGCCCCGGCCACATTATCGAGTGGGCTCAACATCAGGGCCACCAGCTCAGCTCAACGCTTTTTTACGAGCCCGAACCTAGACTTCCGCAAATAGAAAACATCGACTTCCTGGTCGTTATGGGCGGCCCCATGAATGTCGACGACGAACACCTCTACCCCTGGCTTAATGAGGAAAAGCAGTTCATTCTCCACTGCATCCGCGGAGGCAAAAAAGTACTTGGGATTTGTCTGGGTGCGCAACTGATCGCCGCTTGTCTCGGTGCAAAGGTCATTACCGCACCTCACAAAGAAATCGGCTGGTTCCCGGTCGCCCCAACAGAATCTGCAAAGGAAATCTCCGGCTTTTATGAGCTTTTTCAATCTCGGCCTGTGGTATTTCACTGGCATGGCGACCAGTTTGAAATTCCTGCGGGCTCCAGCAACCTGCTGAACACAGATGCAAACACCAACCAGGCTTTCCTGTACAATCAACATGTCCTCGGCCTGCAATTTCACCTCGAGGTAGCACATTCAGATGTCGAGCGCATGGTCCAGGAATGCTGTTCGGACATCGACGAATCCCGTTACGTGCAGCGCATCCCTGAACTTCTTGAGGGCGTTCATCACTGCTCTCACAACCATCAGCTGCTCTTTAGCCTGCTCGACTGGTTCACAGGCAGCCGGGTTCAACAGCTAAGTTAAATCATCAAAAAGATGCTGGCCAGCCTGCCAAGTGGTTCGCGCAACTTTTGAAGCGCTTTACTGATGTGCGCGTCTACGGTCTTTTCCGCAATGCCCAGCCGCTCGGCAATTTCCTTGTGACTGAGGTGCTCTCTTCTGCTCAATAAAAACACCTCCCGGCACTTATCAGGCAACTCATCGATCAGTTGGGCAATAAAACTCTTCAGTTCCTTGATCTCCAACTCGTTCACTTCATATCCCCGATGGTCTACCGAGGCTAAATCTTCAAACAAACTTTCCCGGTACTTACCGTTCCTGATCATGTTGGCGATCTTGTATTTAACTGCGGTGTACAGATATCCTTTCAGGTTTACGGCCGGTTTAATGTGTTCGCGGTTTTCCCAGATCCAGAGAAACACGGCCTGGCAAATGTCAAAACTATCCTCCTTCCTGCCGCTGGCCCGGTAAGCAGCCTGAAACAGGAATTTCCAGTGACGGTTATAGATTTCCGTGTAAGCGGCCCTGTCGCCATCTTTCAGCAGAGCAACCAATTCCTGGTCTGTATAGGCGTTGCACACAGGCATATCAAATGAGTTTCGTTCCTAATAAAGTTAAGGATAATGAAACAAACTTAATTAATAATTTCCCCAACAACCAAACGATAGTTGAGACGTATCAGGGCTGGGTTCGCACGACGCAAGTACGGCGAGCGACCCTGCCACATTTAATAAAAGGATAGGTTCAGAGGCCTTTGACCTGAGTTTCAATAAGCTTGTTGTTCACTTTCAGCCTCACTTTAGACGTCTTTGGAGCTGTGACTTTATAATGCGTTACCACACCGTCCTTCCAGGTCAGGTCGACCGTAAAATTGCCTCTCGCCTTCAGTCCTTTTATCGAACCGTAGGCTTTCCAGGCATCGGGCAAAGCGGGAAGCAGTTCAATGAAGTCATCGTGACTCTGGATAAGCATCTCCGCAATCCCGGCGGTGGCGCCAAAGTTGCCGTCGATTTGAAAAGGCGGCCCTGCAGAAAGCATGTTGTTGTACACGCCTCCTCCTGCGCCATAGTTGATGTCGGTACGTGTGGTTGGCTTTAAAATTTCTTTAAGCAATTTAAATGCGCGGTTGCCATCCCTCAGCCTTGCCCAAAACAACTGTTTATAGGCAATGGTCCAGCTCGGTCCGTCATCGCCCCTAACTTCTAATGTCTTTTTAGAAGCCTCCGCCAGTTCAGGCGTGCGCGAAGGGGTAATCAGGGAAGCGGGATACAAGCCCCAGAGGTGGGAAATATGACGATGCTGAGGATCCGTTTCCTTGTAATCTTCCAGCCATTCCTGGATGCGACCGCTCTTGCTGATCACACCCGGCGGCGGCACAGATTTTAGCTTCTCTTCAAGAACCCGACGAAAGTCGGCGTCCAGATTGAGCAGTTTGGATGCGGTAATGACATTGGTAAACAGATCGCGGACAATCTGGTTGTCTATCGTTGGTCCCATCGACACGTTGGCCGTTTTGCCGTTGGGCAGATAGAAGGAGTTTTCCGGCGAAACCGAGGGGGAAGTCACCAGCCAGCCGGTTTTCGGGTCGCGCACCAACACACTGTTGTAATATTGCGCCGAGCCCTTAAGGATCGGGTAAATATCTTTCAAATAGCCCTGATCGAGCGTAAACGCATAGTGCTCCCAGAGATTATTGCAGAGCCAGCCCGAGCCGGCGTTGGCTACGCCCCATGAAGCGCTCTCACCAGGCTCGGTAAAGCCCCAAACATTCGTGATCACATGCGCAATCCAGCCCTCAGCATTATAATAAGCTTTGGCGGTGCGTTCGCCGGGCTCCACCAATCCCTTTACCAGATCGGCAAGCGGCAGGTTCAGTTCAGAAAGGTTGGCTACCTCTACCGGCCAATGGTTCATTTGTACGTTTACATCAAGATGGTAGTCGCCATTCCAGGGCGTATTGATCTCATGCGCCCAAAGGCCTTGCAGGTTTGGGGGCAAAAGGCCTACGCGGGTACTGCTGATGCTGAGGTACCGGCCAAACTGGAAGAATAATGCGGCCAGCGCCGGATCGTCGCCAGTATTGTTATAAAAATGCTTCAGACGGTAGTCGGTGGGCATCCGCGAATTTTTACCTTCGCCCAAATCTATGCTAAGGCGGTTAAACAGGCGGGTATAGCGACTCACATGGTTGGCCTCCTGCCGGGAATAAGGTTTCTTCAT
The DNA here is from genome assembly GCF_030182585.1 of Pedobacter faecalis. Taxonomy (NCBI): domain Bacteria; kingdom Pseudomonadati; phylum Bacteroidota; class Sphingobacteriia; order Sphingobacteriales; family Sphingobacteriaceae; genus Pedobacter; species Pedobacter faecalis. The sequence continues at coordinate 837,722 of NZ_JARXOW010000001.1, forward strand.
GGCTGCGGCAAGATCTGCGGCCGTCTGGCCCCGAAAATCCTTGCCGCGGAAGTCGGTACCCGCGGATACAAAGATGATGACCTCTGTAGCGCCCGATATCTCGAGTGCATCGCTGGTCACATGCAGTTTACCGCCCTTAAGCTGGGTTTGTACCCGCGTCAGGTACTGCATGCCTTTGCCATCGGTACCGTTGTCGAGCTGACCATACATCTGGAGTTCGTTTCCTTCTGTTTTTACGGCAAAGCGCTCTGGGCGACTCAAACTGATGCGGCAATTGATGGCTCCCGGTTTGGATGCCGTGAGCCTGATCACATTGACATCATCGTCGAAACTGCTGAAATAGCTGCGCTTGAAGGTAGAACCGCCAAGCTGGTATTGCGTGGTCGCTATGGCTTTGTCGAGCGATAACTCCCTGCGGTAATTAACCGCCCCTTCCGACAAACCGGGATAGGTATAGTCGATATGCAGCGCACCCAAGGTCTGGAACTTGCCCCACTGCGCACCTCCTGAACCCGGACCTTTGCAAACGAAATTTTTGTTGACCAGATCCTGGGCCTCATCGTTCTTTCCCTCCATGATCAGCTTTCGGATGGCGGGCAGACTTTTATGCGCATCATAATTGTTAGCGTCTTGCGGACTGCCCGACCATAGCGTGATATCGTTGAGCACGATCTTCTCTTTATATACATCGCCATCGGGCGTCATACCCAACCGGCCATTGCCCAGCGGCAGGGTCTCTTCCCACATCGCTGCGCTTTTGTCGAACCAAATGTTCAAGGGCTTTTTTTGCGCGTTCACGCTGGTGCATACCAATCCCAACGCAATGATATAAAGCATTTTTTTCATCGCTGCTAAATTTTGACTTCTATACTGCTTACCTTGCCCGATCCGTCTGGAAATACAATGTACACGTTGCTGCGGCCCTTTTGTGGCGACAACACCGCATGTCGTTTTTTCCCATCGCTGCTCACTGAGGTACTGATCACTGCTCCTTCCGGACTGCCGGTTCGCACTTCGAACACAGCCGGCGCTGCGTCGTCGGTGCCGGTCAACTCAATCGCATTGAGGTCTGTCAGGTCTATATTCTTCAAATGAATATAGGCGCCTTTCTCGCTTACCGTGGCTACAGATTTATCGTCGTTAAAGTTGATCCCGCGGAATCCATCGGCCTGCTGCACCTGCATCAGGGGGTGACGAAGCACCACAACATGCTCGCCCAACTGCGGCGCCGCCATGCTTGCGCCCTTGTCGCGATACGCCGCGCGGAAGATAAATGTACCTTTATTCGTCTGACCGGGCTGCAGATTGGTGGTATAGGTGCCGGTAACCGGGCGATTCTTAGCTACCTGCGCCTTCTCACTCAGGCTCATGATATACTTAATGATGGTGCTCACCTGCGCGGTGCTCATAGACGAATGCGCGGGCATCATCGCATCGCCCCATACGCCAGCGCCGCCATTGATCACCTTCTTTACCAAAGCCGGTTCGGCAGTCTTACTTCCCTTATATTTCAGGGCAATTTGACGGAAGGAAGGGCCGAGCGATTTGGTGTCCACATTATGACAGGCCGCGCAATCACTTTTGGCCATCAGCGCTTTAGCCGTAGCATGCTGTGCAGAGGCGTCGAAACGGCTTTGGTTCTGCGCTATAACGGTCAGGTCGTATCCTTCCGTAAGGTAATTGATGGAAACCGACACCTGTGCGGGCAGAATACGTTTGTTGGCCAGACTGCCATCTTCCTTGTCGGATACGCTCACAGCATAACTGATGGTATTGCCCGGGAAATAGAAGCTAGAGTTGCCCCTGGTAAAGTTGAACTTTACGTCCGGTATGCTGTTGCCCGCCGCTATTTCCACCGACTTACTGTTTTTAGCACCCGATGGGTCGGTTACCGTCAATGTGGCTTTATACACCCCCGCGCTAAGCAGATTGATCTCCGGGTTTTCTTCTTTACGGGTCGAGATCAGCTTTCCGTTCTTGGTGATCTTCCATTCGTAGGTCAGCGGGTCCTTATCAAAATCCTCTGTTCCGGCCGACGATAACTGTACCTTTAGCGGCAGACCGCCTGCGGTTTTGTTGGCCGCCACCTGCACCACCGGCTTACGGTTACCCCCGTTATATTCGATCTTAATGAGCTGAGCTTCGGGATTGTCCTTGAAATAGCCGTTTCCGTATTCCAGCACGTAGAGACTGCCATCCGGACCAAACTTCATGTCGATTGGTCCGCGTAAAGTAAGGTTAGGAAGGAAACGCTCCATGGATTTATACTGACCATTTTCGTCCAGGGTAATCGCCAAAATCCAGCCACGAACCCAGTCGGTCACCAGCCATTTGCCATCATAATAAGCCGGGAAGGCCCCCTTCACATTAGGGAAATCTGCCTGTCGGAATATGGGTCCGCCAACCGCACTCCGGCCACCGCTCAGCACTTCCGGAAACTCAGCGCTACCTACATAAGGGTACCAAACCATAGCACCTACAGCGGGTGGCAGGACTTTCAAACCCGTATTGTTCGGCGAATTATTTACCGGACGTTTGGGATCGTACCAGTCGCCCGACTCCTTCGTAGCAAAGTTATAATACCGGTAAGCCTGGTTGTTGCCGATAAAATACGGCCAGCCATAATTACCCGCCTTGGTCGCCATATTAAACTCGTCGTACGACATCGGGCCTCTCAATTCAGAGGAGTTGGAGCCGTCGGGGCCAACCTCACCCCAGTACAGATAACCCGTTTTGCTGTCTATCGACAACCGCCATGGGTTCCTGTTGCCCATCGTATAGATCTCGGGACGGGTTCCTTCCATGCCTTTAGGAAAGAGGTTACCCTCCGGAATGGTGTAACTGCCATCCGGTTCAGGATGGATCCGCAGAATCTTTCCGCGCAGGTCGTTGGTATTGCCCGACGACTTCTGGGCGTCTTTCGGGCTCTCACCCGGACGCTCGTCGATCGGCGTAAAGCCATCCGATGAACGCGAGAAGGTATTGTCGCCCGTACTCAGATAAAGATTGCCATCCTTATCGAACAGCATACCCCCACCTACGTGGCAGCATTCTTCACGCTGCACCACTACGTCGAGCATCTTTTTCTCGGTAGCCATATTCAGCTTACCCCCTGTCCAGGTAAAACGCGACAGGCGGTTTACCGACACATCTTTGGGCGAATAGAAGATATAGATCCAATGGTTCTTGCTATAGTTCGGATCCAGGATCACACCCTGCAGTCCGTCTTCCCCTTCCGATCGCTCCCCGGTTTTACTGACGTATTCACGGCTCACCGCAAAATCGGCAATAACATCCATTTTACTGGTACCAGGTGTGTAAACCTTCAGTTTTCCCTTTCTTTCCGCATATAGCACACGTCCATCGTTCAATACCTGGAACTGCATAGGCTCTTCCAGCTTCTGCTGCAGCACCACCCGGGTAAACCGGTTATCTTCAGGTTTGGCGGGCAGTTGGCCATATGAAAACGCCGAAGCAAACAGCATAAAAGATGCGGCTGTAAGCCTCATACAAATCTTACTAATCATGAAATGCTGATTTTTATTGTTGTGCTACAAGTTTCCGAAAATTCACTACGCTGGCTGCTACATCAACGCTGTTGCTGTTCCAGTTGTATTCGTATTCAGCCGAGATGGTTCCTTTAAAATCCTGGCGCTTAAGCTCTGCAATAACACCGGGGATGTTAGACACGCCCTCGCCCCAATGCACATCATGTCCCTTTTTACTTTTCTCGTTCAGGTCTTTCATGTGCGAATGCAGCACGTGCCCGTCCAGCAGCTTAAGGCAGGCTACAGGATCAAGTCCCGAACGTACCCAGTGGCCAATATCGGCACATGCACCAATACGTTTGCTATGACCTTTAATAACCCGCAATACCGTCTCCGGGTTCCAGTAGTGTGAAGGATCCGGGTGGTTGTGAATAGCCAGGTTGATCTGGTACTCATCGCAAAGTTTAGACAAGAGCGGAATAAATTTTTCATCAGGTTCAGAGGTAATCGTCTGAATACCCATGGCCTTGCAAAAACGGAAGGCCTGCTCCCATTCAGCTTCACTACCCGCGCCATATACGCCAAAAGCGACCAGTTTAACATTGGTGGTCTTCATTTTATCCAGGATCGCCTTTCTCGTTGCTTCATCCATTTTAGGATCCATCTTTCCTGCAATGCCCCCACCTATGGTCTGCCCCGGAAAGGCTTCCACGTAACGGAGATTGCAGCTGTCTATTTTTCTAACGGCTTCAAAAAAGCTAAAGTTTTTAAAGGTGTAGGCCTGTGAGCCCAATTGCCAGCCAAGTTTGGCTTCAGGATGGTTTTCTATTTTACCCTTATTGTTCATGCTTTTGCAGGCGGTTAAACCTAGGGCGGCGAACATAAGCAGGCAAAGATTTCTGTGTATTGATTTCATTTGTGATTTGGTTGTTACGAAGATATCGGTTCTACAATTCGGTTAAATGGACAATATCAGCCAAAACGATGGATAATAAGGTCACAGGCCCTAAGGTACAAATTTATAGACGTATTTGAACCGCGCGTTTGGCGCCACATCACCTTTATCATAAAAATGCATTGGGTCGCCATCTTCAGGAATATGGTCGGCCCATTTAAATTCAAGCTGTACCTCCGCAATACCGGGCAAAAGTTTTCTGGGAATGCCAAGTTCCATCTCATTGTTAAGCCAGCGGTATTTCACTTCCGCCACAGGCTGCCAGTTCCACCCGCCCATACTTTTAAGAATCCGTTTGATACCCGTCTTGCTCGGGTGATTTACCACACGGTACTGAAAACCCTCCCAGTTTGCTGCGCCCGACTGATCCGAGATCAGAAGCTGCATCCAGTCGCCCGCCCCGGGGGCCGACAAGCGACCTGCCGTGCGTACATAAAAATACACGAATCTTGAATCCACCGCCACCCGGGTCTCAGTAATATCATTCCTTCCTGATGTGTCTACGTAGCGTTGATACCGGCCCCAGCCCGGATGGTCGCGATGGAAGATATCGCCGGTATCGTCGCGGTATACAGCCGCAACTTCCGACCAGTCGCCAAACCTGCCGTCCACTTTAATCCGGTTGGTCGCCCGATAAACCGGCACATCTGCCTGAGCCTTATACTTCTTGATATGGTCGACCATCTGGAGGTAATAGCTATCGGCAAAGCCGCCTTTCATAGGTTCGGCATCGCGACTAAACTCTTCATTGTACAGGTCTACGAAATAGGTATCCCCCTTCGGAATTCTTTTCCCCAGAAAGTGACTTGAGGCGCCATCGTTGAAGCGCATGGCCACCCATTCGTTCCAGCCGGTAATGAATACAAACTCCGGCTTTACCTGCAGGGCCCGTTTCCATTGCTCACTAAAGTATAAGCCAGCACCGGGATCGGGTACCTTAGGCTGTTTACCCTTGCGATAGCTGCGACCGATATTGCTCATTGGATGCTGGGCAATGCTCACGCTGACCTGCTCAGCTTTATCCGGCGATTCATGCCAGCCGTACGATTGAGGCGCATGATCCAGCCATGGCCATTTGTCTTTACCGTCGGCAAACCACGTCTGCCCCTTGCTCCAGGCCCACGACTGGCGTAAAGTAAAAAAGCTTTTTACGTCGTCCGACTGCCCTTCCGAGGGTGCCAGCAACAGCGGCTTCCCTTTCCAGTTAAACCAGAGGTTACGATAAAGCCCCTTGCTGTATATGCTTTCATACAAGCGGTTTACAGTAGCCACCGGGGAGGAATTTACGATGAAAGCGATCTCGGGTGTTTTGCTGCCCGCGGCACGCATTTTCTGATAGGTTTCTGCAATCTTCATGAACTGGGGAAGATATATGGCGCCATTGGTTGCGTCGAGAATGATCACATCGACGCCAGCATCGGCCAGCATCTGTCCATGTTTGCGGATCACCCATTCATCGTCGGCCAGGTAATAACCAAAATAGGGCTCGGCCCAATGATGAAAGGCATGTAGAGGTCCGTACGCAGGCTTACCGGGATTTTGTTTCAGCAGTTTGCTGATGTCGTACGGACTTAAGGTATCTGAGGGAAGTTTTGGCATAATGCCCTCGCTCGGTATACCGCCCCGATGGGTGTCGTAGCCATGGGCGCCATGCCATACAAAATAAAATATACCAACTTTCTGGCTATATGCCGGGAACGCGAGGACAAACAGTACTATGCATGAAAGGAAAAGCCGAAATACCTGTGTCATTTTACGCGAATAACTTTTACCTGTTTGGGGGCGTCGACCGCCGTTCTCACTTTGCCATCGGCCTGCCTGGTATGCTTCACCTTAACTACACCATAAGGCGTCGGAAAACTGCCTTCGGCATACTGCAAATCGCCCAGGTGTGGCTCGATGCGAATGCTTTTACAGCCCGGCTCAAGTACCTGTATGCCGAGTACATGCTCCGTAAGCCATGAGGTAGGGCCCGAAGCCCAGCCGTGGGCCAGACTGTGGCGAAAGCCCACATAGCAATACGCACCGTAATCGCCGTGAATATCCTTTTTGTCGGCGGGCACCAGTTCATCGATGCGGCCGGCATTGGGCAGCCAGTCCATATTAAAATCTTCCCAGAATGTAGTGGCGCCCAGGTCGAGCATGGCACCCCAGTACGTTTTGATAATGTCCATCGCCTCCTGGTACTTCCCTGCTTTTGCAAGTGCCTGAAGCATATAGTAGCCATAAAAAGTCGAAAAATTCTTAGCCCCGCCGTCAGAAATCAAACCCGCAGCCTGTTCTTTCGGAACCATATCTGCCAGTGCCAGCAATGCAGCCGCCTGTTTAGAGCCATTCATTTCAGGGATGTAGGTTTTCATACGCCCGGCTACCGACCGGTACCTGTCGGCAGCGCTTTCATCCTTAAGTAAGGTCAGCATTTCCGCGCCCGCCTGGAGTGTCATCACCATGAGGGCCTGCAACCCTGCATGAATGGCTGGCTGGTTTTCGCTGGATGGCCAGTCCAGGAATCTGCCGTCGAGCGTTTCTTTGTTGTTGGCGTCGACCTTCGTGATCAGGTGATCGAGCAGTTTAACCATATATTCCTTTTGCGCCTGCAGGTAAGCCAGATCACCATTGTACCGGTACAGGTCGCGGTGAATGATCACCCACCACATGGAATACGCGCTAATGCCGTTCATCCATTGATTGGGCGGTGTGATGTCACGAATCAGATCCAGACTCTTTGGGACCACTTCATTGTATCCAAATACGTTACTGATGGTGGTTACCTCCGGATGCATATCACCTACCCACACCAGGCGGTCGCGCTTAATCCCGTCCCACAAATACTGCTGCATGTTAAGATGCACCGTGTAAGCGCCTGTTTCCCATATCTTGTTTAAGCGCTCGTCGCTGCTCTTAAACGTACCCAGGTAAGGAATGTCGCGGTACACAAAGATGGCCCGTACCTCTTTAAGGAGGAGTTCCGTGTTGGGGTCCACCAGATCTATGCGCACAAACCTGTAACCGGTATTGCCGATCTCAAGTGCCCCCAGCCAAGGTACATCTACGGTAAAATCGCGTATCGCGTGATCGTTGGTGGCCGTAGCGGGACTACCGGTTTCAGACATAGCCTCGGCTGCAGATTCTCCAAAGCGGACACGAATTTTAACAGGAGCATTCTTCTTCATCATGCCGGTAACGATCTGCAGGCCGCCCTGAAGCTCCTTACCGAAATCGAGCAGCAGACCGCCTTTATGCTTCGCATCGCTCAGCAGCGTAACCATGTTTTTGTTGACCAGCTCGCCCTGACCGTTGCCCGGCTTTAGGAGCTGACCGGCATCCTTCACGTACTTTCCCGTGGCGTCCGACTGCCACAGGATGCGCGTAGGGCTCAGGTAAACCCTGGCGCGCTTGTCGACCTCCATGCCTTTCGGGCTTTCTTTAAAAACAGGTGGCAGTTGGGCAGACAGGGTTTGCGTGAGCATAAACAATACCGTGAGGAGGGAAAAATTCTTTCTATACATAGCGATACAATATAAGGTTTAAAAATCAGTATTCTATAAAGCCACATTATAGAACAAATACTCTATAATTTGCATTTATAAAACGAATGTTCTATATTCACGTAAAATAGAATGTCATGAAAAATCATGCAGTTGTAACGGGCGACATCATTGGGTTCACTAAATTATCGCCCCAAAAACGAAAAGCATTAATTACCCATACGGAAAACTTGCTCAAAAGCTGGATAGCCAATGCCGCTGATGCGGAAATATTCAGGGGCGATAGCTACCAGATGATATTTGCAGATCTGAGCTATGCCTTAACCCGCAGCATACAACTGGTTTGCTGGTTTAAAACCTATGTGGCCGGCCAGGATAAAACGGGCATGGACACCCGCATTTCCATAGGCGTGGGCACCATATCGTACCACGGGAAAAACGTGCTCAATTCAGATGGCGAGGCCTTTCATTTATCCGGGCGGCGGTTCGACAAGATGCAGGAGGGCGAGTACCTGGCCATTAGTACAGGCCATGAAGAAACAGATACAACCCTCGAAATAATGCTTAACTTTATCAATGCCTATATGGCGAGCTGGACGAAAGGTCAGGCCGAGGTGATCTACCTGATCCTGGAGGGTAAAACCCAACAGGAAATTTCTGCGGCACTTTCCTTATCGCAACCATCCGTAAACAGCAGGCTTAAACTGGCAGGCTGGAAAGAGTTTGAACCAGCGATAAGATATATTGCATCCTTATTAGAAAAGAAAAATGGAAATTAACCTGTTGTTTAAGCTGATCGTAGCGCATTTGCTCACCGATTTCGTTTTCCAGCCCGATTCCTGGGTAGAAGATAAAAAGAAAAACAAGGCAAAATCGACAAAGCTGATGTGGCATGCGCTGCTGACCGCGGCAGTGGCCTACCTGATTTCGGGGCTGTACGGGAATATCGTGATCCCGCTGGTCATCTTTATCACCCACTACCTCATCGATCTTGCCAAACTATACCTCAAGGATAGCTTTAGAAACTTTATGCTCGACCAGCTCGCGCACCTGGTCGTCATCATCCTGTTATGGCTGGGCGTTGAACAAAACCTTGATAGCATAAGCCTTTGGTTTCAATCCCTTTCTGCACATCCGGCTTTTTGGCTGATCACGGCAGGATATATATTCGTAAGCTGGCCGCTCGGCATCATCATTGGAAAAGCCACTCATAAGTGGCGAAACCAGATCGCCCTTGAGCAGGCAAAGCGAAATGAACTGGCCAACGAAACACTACTTACCGGAGAAGAATCCGGCACAAAAGAAGAAGAACCGCTGGGACTGGCAAGCGCAGGCAAATGGATCGGGATTTGCGAAAGGATATTGATCCTCACTTTCGTCCTCATGCAGCAATATACCGCTATCGGTTTTTTAATGACCGCCAAATCCATCCTGCGTTTTAGTGAAAAGGAAACCAACACCCAGCTTAAAACAGAATATATCCTGGTAGGGACATTGGTGAGCTTTGCCTGTTCAGCGCTGGTAGGTGTGCTGATACAAGTGCTTATGGTGCCTTGACCAAATCATTATCACACCGGCATTGATATTGGTTATATTTGTAACACTTACTTTAATAGACAGCCTATGGCAACCATTGTAGTACATCCTCAAAAAGATCAGCTGAAAGCTGTTAAAGCAATTTTAAAAGCCTTGAAAGTTCCTTTTGAAGAAACAAAGGGAGAAAAACTTCCCCAACACGTACTTGATGGAATGAAGATTTCTGACCAACAAATTTCAGCAGGGCGAGTTAAAAAATTTACTACTGTTGAAGATTTGTTAGGCATTTAGTGGCGATCGATACTACCGTCAGGAACCTATTCTATAAAACCCACCACCAGTATAACAACAAAAAGTAACTGCCAGCTTTACCAGCAGTTACTTTCCCTTTTAAGTTCTTCTATAAAAAAGTTACGGCATCAATACCTGATCGATAACGTGAATGACGCCATTGCTCGTAAGCATGTTGGCCGACGTAATGGCCGATGCGGTAGTATTAGAATTTCCTTTTACTTTGGCACCGCCAGATAGTGTTACGGTTAACGAAGCGCCATTTGCTGTAACCGGCTTAGCTCCTTCTGTCAGATCGCTCGACAAAACCCTTCCAGGAACTACGTGATAAGTCAGAATATTGGTAAGCACAGCTGGATCTGCGGCCTGAATGGCAGCTACACTGGCAAAACCTGCATTGATAAAGGCCTGATTGGTTGGCGCGAATACCGTAAGCGGTCCGGCACCCGAAAGCACCTGCGCTACATTGGTGCTGCCCTGACTAGCCCTTAATACCGCAGCTACAAGAAAGCTGAAGTTGGCATTGCCCTGCGCGGCCTCAACGATATTTCCGGAAGGCGGCATCAACACCATATTGATCACGTGTATCACGCCATTGCTCGCGGCAACATCCGCTTGCGTTACCGCAGCGCCGTTCACAAATACACCTGAGGAATTCTTGGTAACATAAACAGTCAGGTCGTTATAGGTTTTAACCTGCGTGTTGCTGGCGGTGGCAATAGCCGAAGCCGGAACGCGCTGACCAAGAACATGGTACAATAATATCTTTTTCAGGTTTTCTACAGGAACAGCTTTAATTTTCGCTTCTGTGTCGAGACCCGCGGCAGCAAATGCCGCATTGTTAGGTGCAAACACGGTAAAGTTTCCGGTGCCCGACAGCGCTTCAGTAAGGCCAGCCTGTACCAGCGCTGTTTTCAGCAAAGAGAAATTACTGTTGGCCGAAACAATGGCAGCGATGCTCGTATCCGGCACTACGACCCTATCGTCGTCTTTTTTGCATGAAACCAGCAGCACCGCAGCAGAAAACGCAGCGAACACAGCTACGCTTTTCAATTTGGTAAATCTAAAGTTTTTCATAAGTAATTAGTTTATATTTATACTAATCTTAAGACAAACAACTACCTATTTTGTTTGTTTTTGTACTAAAAAATACGTGAATTTAAAATTCCGATATTTATTAGGTACAATATTCCACTTTTTAGTATACTTTTGATTTAAGCGTTTTTCGGTATGTATTACGATTTAATTTTAGAAATGGTTCGGCTTGTTCAGGTTTACGAGCAAGAATCTGAAACAGATGCCCCCGATGTGCATTCCTTTGGGCAATGGCTGAATGAATACATGGTAAGGGAAGGGCATCAGGTATTGCCGGAACCCGAGTGGGACGGCAAAGCGAACGGGCGCTCAGCCGACAGCGTGATCAACACAACGTTGGTGCACCTTTACCGCTACGCCAAACTTCAGGCAAAGCACGCCATAGCCGATACCGCTTTCTCCACCCCCGATGATTTTATTTACCTGATCACGCTGGTCTCCTTTGGAAGCATGACTAAAACCGCCCTCATCAAAAGAAACGTCCATGAAAAGTCGGCCGGCATGCAAATCATTAAACGACTGCTTGATGGCGGACTTGTAACACAAACGCCCATCGACACCGATAAAAGAAACCGGATGATCCATATCACCGAGAAAGGCAAACAACATTTAGAAGAAAATATGTCGAGTATCCGTCAGGCCTCAAGAAATGTAACAGAACCTTTGTCGGACCAGGAGAAAATGGATTTGATCAGGCTGCTTACCAAACTTGAGACTTTTCATGAGGGCCGTTTGCGGGGTGAGTAAGGGCGGAATACTTTTTGGGATTTGTGCTCATATGCTGATGAAACACCCGGGTAAAATGGCTCAGGTTGGAAAATCCCAGTCTGTACCCTGCCTCCGAAACAGATAACCTTTCTTCACGGATAAGCTGAGCCGCCCGCTTCATCCGGTAATGCTGATAGTAGTTGTAGATCGTTTGCCCGAATACCTGTTTAAAAAGCCTTTTTAATTTACTCTCGCTGATATGAACCGCCTGCGCAAGTGCCGGCAAACTCGGCCCCAGGCTAAGATCAGCAAGAATCAGATCCCTTACGGCATAAGCCGTTCGTACATCAGCCCCGTTGATCGGGTACGTTTGTCCACGCCCCCCGCTCAACAACTGCAGGAAGAGCATATAGATAAGCTCACGGCTCTTGGCATTATAGAAGAGATAACTAAGGCTATTCATATCAGCACTAACCATCTCATCAACAACCTTCTGCATGGCTATAGGAAAATCCTCCTCATAGAAATACGGTCCGCGGCCCGTAAGAATACGCTGCAATCGACCGGCCTCATTATCGGGGCCTACGAGCGCAAACAAATCCTCATAATTTACAGAGAGAATGACCAGACGCAGCGGCGCACCGGCAGGTATGCTGATCTCATAGTCGATATTCGCCGAGGTGATTCTTACCGAGGGAAACTGATCCATCTGGAAGGTAAGCGTAACATGCCGTGGAGCTTGTTCCGAGGCCAGCCTTTTAAACAGAAGCTCCTCCTTAAGCAAGCCATCCAGAAGCATCATCCGCAGTGAACCCCCTAGCTTAACGCCCTTCACATAGCCCGACCCTATCCGGTCAGATAATTTGACCACACCGTTATCCACCCGGCTGTCCGCAAACTCGGCAAAAGCTTCCAGCAAGGTTACCCTTTCAGACGGGCTGTATTCGAAGATCATGACCGTTTGGAGCTATTTTATGATCAAATATAGCTTTTTTAACCCTTTTGATCTTCACAGATTTGCTGAAAATTATAACCTATGAAAAAGCATATCACCGCTGTTATCAACGCAAAAGTGTTCAACGGCACCGAGCTACTGGGTGCTCAGCCTGTAGTTTTCTCTGAAAATGGTATTATCAGCGTGGGGGCCGAGATCCCCGAAGATGCGGAAATCGTGGACGGCTCGGGCTGCACCCTAGTTCCCGGCCTAATTGACGCACACACGCATACGTCGGTCGACAGCCTCCGCTATGCCCTATCTTTTGGCGTAACCACCGAACTCGAAATGATGGGCGGATTTACCAGCACAGGCAGGGCGGCGCAGCTCGCCAATATTACCGACATCGCCGATGTGCGCTCGGCCGGCATGGGCCTCACAGCCCCAGGCGGACATCCCGACGAACTCATTCCTAAAGGCGAGGGCATTCCTGACTTTGTGCTTAAAGAAATGGAAAAGATGAGTGAAGCAGAACGAGAGGCGTTTATCGCGGCACATGAAAAACAGCACCAGGAAGAGCAGGAAGGACCCGACGTGACTACCCTTGAAGGAGCGGTGCAGTTTGTACGCCGGCAGGTGGGCAGCGGGGCGGATTATTTTAAAGTCATGATTGAAGAAGGCACAGTGATGAACGCACCCGGACTCCCGCTTATCGAGGAAAAGGTGATGGCTGCCGCCGTAGATGAAGCGCACAGATTGGGTAAGATCGCTATCGCACACGTGCTGACCGCTGAAGCGGCGTCGACCGCCGTTCGTATTGGTATCGACGGACTGGCACATTTGTACATCGACCGGCCCGACTGTACTCCTGATCTCGTTAAGGCGATAGCTGCCAATAACATTTTCTTGACGCCATGCCTGGTACTGAACGCATCGATAGTCGGCCAAACCGCCTGCGATATCGCCAAAGATGCCAGGGTGGCGACCAAGCTCGATGAAAAATGGGCTAAAACGATGTGTTCTTGCTTCCATACTTTTCCTCAGGGCAATCTGCAGGACAGCTTCGACAACCTGATGGAGCTGCACCGCGCCGGTGTCGACATCCTGGTAGGCACAGACGTTTCCGTTCCAGTTCCGCATCTGGGCGGACTAGCACACGGCGCCAGCGTACATCACGAACTTCAGTTGCTGGTACAGGCCGGATTTACGCCCACCGAAGCCCTGCGTGCCGCAACCTCAGTCACCGCCCGCCGGTTCAGTCTCACCGACCGCGGCGAGATCAGCGAGGGAAAACGGGCCGACCTGATCCTTGTGGAAGGCAATCCGACTGAAAATATTTCGGATACCTTATCCCTCAAACACATCTGGAAAGCCGGGAAGGAATTTATCCCCAACAATACCCATGATTGACGTACATCACCATGTAATCCCTGAGCATCTTCAGGGATTACATCACTTTCCGGTATGGAGTATCGAGTCTGACCGGGAGGCGATGCAGAGGCTGGGCATTAGTGGAGCGCTGCTCTCAATACCGGCAAGCGCCGGGCCCCAAGAGATCCAAGACATGAACAACTGGCTGGCCCACCTCATTGAGTTTGATCCTGCAGCATATGGAATGCTTGCCGCCATATCTGGTCGTGACATTCACCAGGCCCTCACGGAAATCGAGCGTTGTACCGACCATCTGAAGGCCGACGGCTTTATTATGCTGAGCAACTACGACAGCATTTATATTGGGGACGACTATTTCGACCCTGTTCTCGATATGCTGAATAACCGGGCCGCAGTGGTACTTCTTCACCCCACTGCCCCGCCGGCATGGAGTAAAAACCTGCTCGTGGCCGACCACTCCGTATATGAGTTCCCTTTCGAAACCACCCGGGCTATGATGGATCTGATCTATCGCGGCAAACTGAAGCGATATCCCAACATTAAGTGGATTATTTCACACGCTGGCGGCACCATCCCCTTCCTGTTTTACCGGCTTAGCATATGCGGTGAGTGGAATGCGATCAGCCAGTCCCAGGAAGAAATTATATCAGACTTACAAACCCTGTACTATGACTTGGCTCTATCGACCTCCAGCGCAGTATCCTGCGCATTGGACAAGCTTACAGACCCCAGCCGTATCCTCTTCGGAACAGATTTCCCCTTGAGATATGAAGCCGGCGTCACGAACAGCATCGAGCAGTTTAAAAACAACTGCAATTACAGCCATCGGGATATCCTTAAGATAGGCCGGCAGAATGCGAAAAAGCTCTTTCCGAGATTCGTTTCATCTCTTTAAGTTCCTACCCCTATCTTCAAGCGCCTTCTTAAGTTTCGGAATGGTCGTCGGCCCCATACCATGAAGTTTAAGGAGTTCTTGCTCTGACCACTTCGATAAGTCTGCCAGCGTTTTAATGCTTTCCCTTTCAAGCGCTCGCCTGGCAGGCGCGCCGATTAACGATAGGAAACCGTCTTCAGGTTTTCTTTGCGCTTCGCAAACAGGGCATGTAGGACAGTCACTACTTTTATAAAACGGGTGACCATTCTTGCAGGTTTTCAAGTTCTTTTGTGCAGTCATTACGCTAATTTACTGCTGACTCAGTTAAGATCATACCTCAGTCGCTTCTATCCAACGGCCAATAATTCCTCCAAGCTGCGCTTTACATTCGTCAAAGCCCCCTGCGTTTTTAATCTGCAGAATTCCACGGTCGTTAGACTTCCAGGTGAACAGTCGCCCAGGATCTACGGTTTGATGATCTATGGGTTCACTTTTGATCCTGGCGCCTGCGTGTAAGATGAGGTGAAAATCCTTTGCTGGTTGAACTTTGAGCGTAACTCTGTCCCTCTCGAGGTGCTGATAGTTTGGACCATTCCATTTAATATTTTCTTCCATCGATGGAGCCGCGCTGAGTATGATGGCCCTTAACTCCTCTATTTGGGCGCGCAGCGGATGATTGATCTCGTCCAGTAATGTAGTTACGTCTTTATTCATTGGTTACTAAACTCGTCAAATTTTCCTTCGATTTACCTGGCGGAAATAATAAAATCAGCTAAACCATCTATATCTTCTTTACTTATGGCTCCCTTCCATGCAGGCATGCCTTTGTTGGTAATGCCGTTTGTAATGATGCGTACGATGGATCTTTTATCAGCGTTCACCAGCGCTTTAGCCGTGGCGGTGCCCTGAAGTTTATCTCCATGACAGGAGGCACAAAGCTGCTGAAAAAGTACTGATGCACTTGACGGACCAGTAGTCTCGCTCCGTTTCGCCGTTTTTATTTTCTGGGAAACCATCATACCCGTCCCGGAAGGCCTGATGCGCAAGATCATATCGTCATGTCCGTCGCGCGGATGACCTTCTCCCGGATCGTGCATGGATGTGGAGAAATAGAGGTATCCGTCTGGCCCGGTAACGAGCGACCTGATCCTGCCATGAACATTTTTAAACAGGAGTGACTGGTCTGCAATGCTGCCTTGATGCAAACTCAGATTTAAAATCGACGCTCCCCTAAGGCAAGCGACCAACAGTTTACCCTTCAGATCAGGAAAACGGGACCCATTATAAAACATAACTTCTCCGGGACCGATGGAAGGGGTGTATTGAATAAGCGGCGATTCGGTACCCGCTCTGCGCTGTTCATGATGCACGCCTGGCCAGCCATAGTTGCCACCTTTTTTGATCAGATTGATCTCATCTCCTCCCGTCGGACCGTGTTCAGATTCGTAGAGCAAACCAGTACCAGGCTGAAATGCTATGCCCTGAGGATTTCTGTGGCCGTAAGACCAAATTTCCTTACGTGCAGTATCATTACCCACAAACGGATTGTCTGAAGGAACCGTCCCGTCGTCATTTACGCGCAGAATTTTCCCGTTATAAGCTTTGAGATCCTGGGCCAGCACCGGCTGGTCGGCATCACCTGTGGTAATATAAAGTTTCTTATCCGGACCGAATGTTAAACGGCAACCCGTATGGTTTTGATTAGCAGGAATATCTTTTAAAATCACCAATGGTCGCACAAGCGTATCCTTTTCCAGTTCGTAACGTACGATCCTCAACTTCATCCGGTTATACGACAGATAATTACTCGCGAGATATACCCGCTTATTGCGACTAAAACCGGGATGGAGACATAAACCTAATGCACCTGATTTGTTTCTGAGCACAACATCATGCAGATTCAGTAAAGGTTTGCGTAAAAGTTTGCCGTGACGTAACAAACGCACCCGTCCCTCCCGCTCTGTAAAGAGCATAGAACTATCCGGGAGAAACACAATTTGCCACGGTACCCTTAAATTATCGGCCAGCGTATCCACCTGATATCCCGCTTCAACCAGCTCGCCGGTTGCCCTCGGTTTAATGAATGCAAAAGTTACCAATACCAGGATAACTAAAGGCGTAAGGACATAATATCTATTCATGGAGTATCATTAACAAGGAAACCACCATTGCAGCAAATAAAGCTTACCAAACTTAAGGAAAACATTGATGTGTCCGTCAGAAATATTGTCTTTATCCTCTCTCAGTTTTATAACCTGCAGCGCACCTTCACCAGCCACATCCATCACGCCAATGTGTTTGGCCGCATTTGGAAACAGCTTCTTTAAAGTAGCGAGGGTAGTGTGCCTGTTAAGCCTCTGCTTACGAAAGATGATGAAATCGCCGTGACTGAAATTTACCTCGTCTATCGCCACCTTTTCCTGCGAACATTCAAAGCGCGATCCGTTTTTGAATAAGTACCTGGCTTCCGGATGAACTGAACCATCCGGTTCCTGGAAAATGTTGGTGCATGGCTCAACATCGCTTAACAGTTGGGAACTATCCGGCTTGCCAAGCACAGAATGAAATTGCTTTAAAGAGAAATAACGTTTCAATTTCCCATTTAAGAGGATGTCTTTTTCGTCCATCACTTCAACAGCCGTATCACTTTGTAAAACTTCCGGTGCGGTATTTTGAATGCCTGAACCCGGTTCAGAGAGAACATTCTTTGACTTGTTTTGCTTTTGCGTTGCCTTTTTTGAGGATTTTTCACCATCGCGGTTACAGGAAATAATCAGCACGCTAAAGGCAACATTTAATAAAACCAGTAAAGGAATGTTAAGCTTCATGATACGACGATTTTTTAACATAGTTTAAACGCTTCTTGCAACGAAATGTTTATTTGGTAAAGCAAGAGTATTCTAACATTAAAATATGAGGATGTTTTATTGGTTTTGTGGTATTATATCCATCGGCCTTTTCACATTTTTGGCCTTCAAAGTAGCCGGCGATATGCAAGTAAACGTTGACGATCTACCGTCCGAATTTGAGCGTTATCAATCATTTGACAGCGCAAAAGTTGTCAGATCCCAAAATTTGTCGATGGCACTGTTTTTAGAAAGCGCGGAAGACATACAATATCACCTTACACCGGAAAATCAATTGATCACGTATTCGGTTCAAAACAAAACAGAAAACATATTTAAGAAGATCAACACAAACGGAGAAGTCATAGATTCGTTGACGATACACGACAAGCCTTTAAACATTGTTTTTGTGAACGGGTACATCATCCATAAAAAGGGTCAATATTACACATGGACTTTTGATGGCCGTAAGCAAGCGCTTCCAATCACCAGTCAAAATGAGGACTTTACATGGGACCTTGAAAAGCAGCGGGAAAAGATTTCGGACATCGAGAATTCCTCTCCCTGGGTGTTGGTCGACTTTGAGTATGTAAGCCCGGAGCCGGTAAAAACCGTTGGCGATGAGATACCGACCACACAGGCCATGACCACTTACACCATGCTGACCTATTTCCAAAATGGTAAGTGCTTCCGGTTTTACACAACGGTGGATGTAACAGACCGGTTTCCGTATACCTACAGGGAGAAATTGCTGCTCAACAATCCTTTTAAGCGTTATAATCCAAAAATACAGGGCCGTAAAGAAATCATTTCACTTCCTCAGGTTCAATACCGTTATTATCAAAAGCTGAAACTGGAAAAAGTCCGCTTCTCTGGCGGCGGTGGTAATGCGCCGCCGTTTGATGTCATGCTCTACCATGGCAATCTGTTTACCGACGTGGTGTATAAAAATGACACATTAAAACTAAAGGAATTTATATATCAGTTTAACGACGGAAGCCGTTCCCCCATACAGATAGACGGTAAACGCATGGGTACCCTTACACAGAATAAAGCCCAGCCTCCCGCTATCATGGATGGCTACATGTATTACACCAACGAAAATCTTGCCTTTGCTTTGTTCACCAATGATGACAAAATGCTTTATATGATCAGGTAGCTTAATAGTTTACCATTTTGACTTCCTGCGGCGATGATCGCCGCAAGATTATATTTTGATAAACAATTACAATAAAAAGTAATCTCCATAGTTATGGAAAATAGAATAAAAATAGCTTTGGAGTTTTGGAAAGATGGTCAATCTTTTACTGTTGGAAATTTGCGTTTTAGTATAGACAATTCTAATTTGTTAACTATTACTGGTTGGTCTAAGTATTTGATTTTTTCAAACCTTACAAAAGCCAATTCATTAAGTGAATTAACAGAAATAAAGAGCATTTTCTCTGATATGATAGCTGCTTCTAATGATTTAAAAAGGTTTATTACAGATAAGTCTATAGAGTACGTTCTCTGTTATGACGATGGCGGAAAAGCATCTATTGATATCTGTTCTGAAGTTGATGGGGTCGTGAAATGGAAAGTGGAATTAAGATAGAATGAAACTATTTATAAAAGTATTGTTATTGTTTTAGTCAAAGGGGATTAAGTAGACGGGGTCCGTTCCTCCATGCGCTATGTTCCTGAGAAAGACAAGAAGGCCGTAATGGCCGATATGAAACCGATCTATCAGGCAAATAACGAACAGCATTAAAAACATCAGCAAGAAATGGACGATGCCAATCCATAACTGGGGACTGGCATTCTCCCAACTTTATATTAAATTTGGTGACAGAATTCTTCAGGAGAACAGAGGCTTCTGAGAGACGTTAATTTAGAACTGACACAGTTCACGTTACACTCCCCCATACTTGTTTATATTAATTTTACTAAAAAATGAGCTTCACGATGAAATTTAAATTATTCATTAATTTGTACCTCACGCTACTGATTGTAACGCTCGGGAGCATACACTTTTTATCGGAATATAGAGGCTTGAAGTACAATATTAAAGCCTCGATTTTTGGATTTTCGTTCTACCCAACACTGTGGACGTTTCTTTTCACAATATTAGTTACAATTGTAGCTGTGTTTGTCACAGTCAGATTGTATACAATCCTGTACAAACGCAATCGTAAAGACAATTTGTGAATAAGAACCGTAACCCTTCCAAAATCTCGGACTGTTTGAGTGACGAAAAACGTAGCAATTTTCCGTTACCAAACAAATCATCTTATAGATAAATCAAATATACCACTGCACAGATGCCCATTTCGACTGGGGTACCAGGTGATTTGCCATTCTGATTTGTAATTGTGATTTTATATAACCAAATCCGAATAAACTTAACCCTCATAAGTAATGAACAGTTGAGGTTTGTTCAGTCTTTCGATAAGCCCATCGCTTTCTAGACGGAAAAGCGGCAGCCGGATATTTTCCGGTGTAGCTAAATTCTTAAAATTGTCAGCGAAGAACAACTCACCACGAGAAGATCCCAAAGAATGAATTTTAATCCACAAATAACGGTAGTCTGAAGGCAAAAACCTAACTCCCCCCACCCTCAACTTCTTCAAATTCCTTGCAAACGTATCCGGATCCATGTTCAGAAAATCAGCGAGGAGCGACTTAGCGCTCACCTCGAAAAGCCTGGGTCTGGCTTCATAAAGCCTCTTGGTTTGCTTAAAGGTATCGAGGCGCATATCCATGGTATGTTGCTGCCGTTTTCTAACGTGCTGATCGCGCAGGCATTCAATAATCTGCTCCGTATCCCGAAATTTATGTTTTAATATGGCCAGATTATAGATTATGGAGAGCGGCGCCCGGAGGGTGCCGCTTCATTCAGGTTTAATACCTATTCGTTCCTGAACAGAATATCCAGTTCATATTTCTTATCATAAGCCTCGTGGATGATATAACTGATCATCGGTTTTGAGCCAACAGGGGAAATAACGATGCCATCACCAGAACTTGCTCTAACAAATGCCAAATTAGTTTCTGCTTTGATTTTAGTTAGGATTTCCTGCCGGGCACGATCAGCACTTTCATAATCGCCAAATCTGCTGATACAAAAGGCATAGTTTTTAACAGAACCATCTCCATCTACATCAAAAGATTTTGAACCAGCATTTTGAGTCTTTTTATTGAGAATATCTTTAGCCACATAAAAAACACGGCCTTGAAATCTCATACGTTTAAGAGATGTAGAAGCTTCAGGATTTAATTTAAAAAACTCATCAACGCTCAGTCCGACCTTAAATTTGTATTTTTCACGCAATTCTTCTAAGTATTTCGCTGCCCTCTCTTTTTGATTACGCTCTGCTATGATGTCAGACGCCTTAAACTCACCGTTGATCATATTTACGAAGACGTTGGTCGTATTTCCTTCCACAATATTGATTCTCTCCTTGACAATCTTGTTTCCAAACGACAGTTCGATGTCATAGCTGCCTTCTGGAATGTCATCTGCCAGCCACTCATCTTTTGTTTTGGGCATATTCCTGATTCCCTCGATGGATGGAATAGAAATTTTTATTTCGATTGGTACAGACTGGATCACCAGCTTTCCCGTTGGCAATTTTGCCTGGTTTTCAGTCACGCCGCTATTTCCCTGCTCAGAAATGGTAACCGTATGCTTAACGAACGGCTTAACCTTATAGGCAAATACCTCTTTGGCCTTAACACTTATATTTTCTTCAAACGGAGCATAGCCTTTCTTGACAATTTTTATCCGGTGCGTACCGGCACTAACGTTTTCGATAATGTATCCATTAAATTCAGCCGTTGTTATTCCCTTGAACTCGTTGTTCAAATAAACAGATAGGTTAGGTTCGCCATTGACCTGAATATAGCTGTTTTGCGCAAAAACTGTATTCAATCCGATAACTGAAAAGAGCAGAATAAGAAGATTTTTCATCTTGAAGTGTTAATGGCCATCAATATAGTAATAAAAATAGATTGTTTGTTGAGTGATGGAAGCCCGGAAGGGTAAGGTATGTAACGCCACCGAACGTTTCGGGCGATACCGTTCATGGGTACTTGCAGTTTTATATGACCGCATTCCCCAGCCCATCGTGAAAATAATTGATCATGTCGGAGAAAACCGACAAAATCAGCCCTTCAACCTCTTCAAATTTCTTGCAAAAGTATCCGGATCCATATTCAGAAAATCAGCGAGGAGCGACTTAGCGCTCACCTCAAAAAGCCTGGGCCTCGCTTCATAGAGCCTCTTGGTTTGTCTGAATGTGCCGAGCCGCATATCCATGGTATGCTGCAACCGTTTTCTAATGTGCTGGTCGCGCAGGCATTCAATAATCTGCTCCGTCTCCCGAAATTCATGTTTTAATATGGCTAGATTGTAGGCCGAAAGACCAATGCATTCGCAGGTTTCCAGCGCTTCAATAATGGCTTCAGAAGGCTTTCCGCTAAAAATACCCGGACTGGTAAATACGGCATCTCCATCATCCCAAAACCAGGTCGTGTTGATGCCGCGTGGATTTTCTTTAACGGTTTTTTCAGACATTACCCCTGAATGTATGAACAGTAAGGTCGACTGGGTTTCGCGGTAATGCTGTACAATATCGCCCTTTCGGTATACCGGGTAAGTGACCAGATCCTGGAGGCGACTGATGAAAAAAGGACTGAGTGTGTGAAATTTCTGCATGAGCTGGATCATGCCAATAAAAGCTGATGGATATTTCATATGTTGGGTCATAATACTAAGCTGAAAACAACATTTTCCTGTATCTTAATAAAGTTCTGCGCGACACCTGCAGGTAGGCCGACAGGATATCATCGAAACGGAAAAACCTGACGGCGCGCAACATCGGGAATAGTTTATAAAAACAGTCTACTTTCGTTTCCCGCTCCCGGGAGCATAGGAAGTTACGGCGCTGTTCGTGCAACTGGTCGTAATAGTTTACTGCCGCGTTCAAGGCCATTTGCAGATTTGGATATGCTTCGGCCAGCACCAAACACTTTTGAAAGTTAAGCTCCAGCAGCAGGCTGCCGCTAAGGGAAACGAGCGTAACCGGCGAAGGTTCATGTTCCAGGAAACTCCTGAAAATCACGATTTCGCCTTCCCGGTAAATCCGGGTCACGTACCTCAGCATATCCAGGTCTTCATACCAGGCCACCACAGTGCCGCGCACGATATAAAAAAAGCGGTCGTCGGTTTTCCCCTGCTTCAGCAAGGTAGTCTTTACGCGGACATTCAATTCCGTCATATGATCCCAAAGGGCCGTCTCCAGCCCGGCAGCCAGGAAGAGGTCGGCATCCAGGCTGCGCAGATGCTCCATGAATTTTTTAAAAGGTTTTTGTATAGTCAGCATATATCTGGTTTAGTTGAGGGTCAAAGTTGAGGAGCCATTTCCTGCAAATCCAGTGGAAAAAGCCGACAAAAGTCGTATCACCGTACCGATAGTTGTCGGCCGCCCTGCAGCCTCCATGCCCCTACCTTGTTCGGGAATAGTCTGGGTCTGGTCTGGGCTTTGTTCGCAAAACAGGGTACCTTTTGTGGACAAGTGTTGGATTAAGCCCCCATTAAGCCCGAACCTGGTGGAGAGAGTTCCCGCATGAACTTCTCCTGAAGCACCTTGGCGGCGATCTGGGCTTCCTGGATTTCCCATGATCCAAAGCCCAAACGGACTTTAGAGACGCCTGGCTGAGGCCTGGCACCATCCGGGTGATAAGGAATCTCGCGGTTGGCCCGAACGATCAGATCCATCGATTCCTGCAGGTTTTTATCGCTGTGAAAGTCGAGCCATAAACTGAGGCCGCTCGAGGGTTTGATCATGTGCACCCCGAGGTGCAGGTAATTGTCCATTTCCATCCAAACCTGTTCCAGATGGGCTTTCTTAGCGATCTTCATGCGATTGATATAGGCAAATACTTTCCTTGTGCTGAACAGATCGGCAATGATTCTTTCCTGGAGGAGATCGCGGAATTCAAACTTTTGCTTAGGCACGGCCTTGAGCAGTTCGATAAACCCGGGGGCCGCCACAACGGTACGGATCTGCTGCATATAGGGCGTAAGCAGACTCAAAGCGCCGATGTAAATGACGTGACCGCCATGATCGTACCTAACCATCTCTTCGAAAGGTTTGCTTTCATACCAGAATTCGTGGTAATCATCCTCTTCAACAATATAGAAACCATAAGATCTGGCCAGATGGATGAGCGCAGCGCATTGTTCGGGCTTCAGATGACTGCTTTCCGGAAAACTGCATTGCGGGCGCAGGTAGAGCATTTTAATTTTGTTATGCTGCAGGAATCTTTCCAGATCCTCCACGAAAGAAGGGCGGGACATATCCAATGAATGACACACCACACCGGTTTCCTGCAAAACACCATGAAGCAGGATATCCTGCGGGGAGGTGTTTACCACCACATCAGCGGGACGCAGTAAGGTTTTCGTCACCGCATCAAGCGCCTGCCCCCTGCCCAGTATGACATCCAGGCAAGGCCCGGAAATCGAAAATTTCCTGATCACATCGAGATAGTGTAAAACGGATGCTTTAAGTGCCGCACCTTCCAGGTCCCTTACCCGATCGATCTGGTTCATGCTCTGGTATCTCTTCACATGCTGATTCATAAAATGGTGGTAGTGCCAAACGGGCGCGTACTCCGGTCCCGGCGTGTCGAACCCTATGGTTGAGAAGTTGGGCGTTGGCGCCGTCTTAACGCTGCTAATTCCATTAAGCGGAGAAATATACACCGGAAGTTTATCTAAAATTCTCCTAGGTTTATAAAGTTTCTCATGCCCCGGAAAGGTCTCCGACACAAATGTTCCGCGACCGGCAATCGTACAAATCCAGCCCTCCTCCGTAAGCAAACGATAAACTTTCAGCGCAGTGTTTCTGTGCATACGGTTCCAGGCACTCATCTGCCGGTTTGAAGGCAAAGGCGCTTTCGGAAGAAGCACACCATCCAATATTTTTCCTTTTATAAATCTGTAGACCTGGTCGATATAGGATCCCTCGACAAGTCCTTCAATAGTCCAAAAGCTTTGGTTCAGTTTCGGCATAATAATTCAGTTTTTTTCTAAATAACTCACTTAATTGCATTAAAAGCAAATATTAACGACAATAATTTCAGATTAGAAAACTGTCACACCGATATAAAACATAAAGTGGCACACTAAACCTTATTTTTCTGTTTACGATATTTGAGCTCATCCTTATGTATGTATGAATTAACTTATCTATTGACGTATGACGAATGCATTATCGACAACTAACGAAGTTCGAATAGCAGAGCTTTTCCTCTCCGCATTACTCCAGAAAAAAGACATATCGCCAGCAATGGCGAAAGATATTCTGAATTACACAACGCTGGGCTGGCTGGGCGACTACGGCCGTATCGAATATCCGGGACCGGCTGAAGACGGATGTCTGTGGTTTTCCCCAACCAGCATGGCCCATAGCTACACCTACGATCCGGAGCAGCAGCACACTTCGGGCACCCGCATTTACCAGCCTAAGGAAATCATCTTCAACAGCGACAGCCTGTTGTACGGTCTTAACCGAACGGATCATATACAGACGATGAGTGCTGGCGAGTGGTTGAGCATCCCTTTTACCGATGTACGCGCCTTAATGACAACACACGGGGACATTAATAATGCAATACAAAAGCTCGCCGAAGAGGAAGACCGCTGTTTCCGCAGGCGTACAGCGCTTTTAAAACTTCACCCGCTTGAGCGCGTTGGCCGGTTTACAACCGAAAACGGCAGTTTTATCCGTTGTTCCACCCCGGAGTTACAAGCTATTCATGTAAATCTGCCGGTAAGCGAATATCGGGAGATTGTTGAAAAACAGGGCTAACTGTGACAAATGGCGTAGTTAGCCCTGAATGAGCACCATAGTTTTGCAGTATAAAAATTTATAATTTATGAAAGAACAAGAAAAAACTTTAATTCATGGATCCATCCTTCACATCTTAGATTGGATGGCAAAAGAGTGTATGACATTTGGCCTCGCACGGGCTGTGCAGGAAGAATTAGCAGACATCAAAGACCTCATTGATCCCAACCCGTTTTTCAAGCCGGGCGGCGAGGGTGTTATTGGATTTCCGGGGGTGGACTGCCAGCTTTTGGCGCTTGTAGAGGATAAATTGGTGGTCAACGTCATGAACTCGGCAAAACGCATCATTGAGGCTAAAGAACATTTCTCCGCTATGGTAAACCAGGAACATATTAGCGATGCATTCAGCAAACTTCACTTCGCAATAGCCATCCAAACGTTTGAAAATATACCAAACTTTGATACGGAAGATTCCACCGATGATCAGGGCAGGGTCTACGAATTCTACTACATGTTGTTGATGAAGCTGAACGTTTGCGCACATCAGTGCAAGCTTGGCAGGTTTGACGTGTTTGACGAAAGTGACCTGGCATTCGAAGAACATTTTTATGCATGGTATGAGATCGACATGGGCGATTGTGAGGAAGGGAAATTGCTTACTAAACTTATGATAGATATATCGAACGACATGACCGCGTTTTGAGGTTTATTATTAAAAACGGGGCTATGAAAGAACAAGTATTAACCATGAACATCAGGAAGCTTCGGCACCAGGTAGGCAAATTAAACCTGCGCACCGCCGAAGGCCTGTTTAAGATCAAAGAACTGGACTTACTCCTGCCCTTTCTGGGCCTAATGGAACAGTTGCGCCGGGCGCTCATTGCCGGTGGCGGAAGAAAAACGGTACTTCAGCTTGCCGACACACGCGGAAGCCGCTGGGACATGAACATCAACTGCGTAGAAGGTGAAGCCCGGATTGACGTTTCGTCTGTCCAAACCCCATTGCAGCAGGGAGCGCGAAATGCCTTCAGATGGCGCGGCACCATTGCCACACTCTGTATGTCCATTGCAGGGATGAACAAACATGTAAAGAAAGGAGGTTCGATGAGGTAGCCGATTTATCAAAAGAACAATATCAAAAGACTAAAAGTCGCCCCGGTACTTTAAACCAGGGAATTTCACCATTTCAACATAAGAAAAATGGGAAAATATCTAAAAGGGATCCTGGGCTCATTCTCAGGACTGATTGGCACTGTGGTTGGTGCCAGCTGGAAAGGCATAGATTATATGCGCAGCAGACCAAAAAAATCAAATAAACCTGCTACGGAAGAGCAGCAGAAACAACGCGACACCTTTGCATTGGTAACCAGCTTTTTGCGGCCCATCACCGATGTGGTAAACCTCGGCTTCCAGGCCTACAACAAAGGTGAGACGCCTTATAATGCCGCGTTCAGCAGTATTATGGACAAAGCGATCACCGGTGTATATCCGGCCGTCGAAATCAACTATCCCCAGGTAGAACTGAGTCGTGGCAGTCTGCTCGACTGCCCGGAAATCAGCGTGGCGTCCGACGAGGAGTCGACACTGAGCCTTACCTGGGTAGATAATGCGCCCACTCCGGATAAGAACAGCAACGCCACGGATAAAATCAGCATCGTGGTATACAACCCGGTTAAAAACAAGTATGTCACGGCAATCAGTGTCGTGGCGCGCTCCACCGGCAGCTATGAGATGTCGCTACCGCTCAACTTCAGCGGCGACGAGGTTGCAGTTTGGGCTTTCTTTGCCGCAGCAAACGGCAAGAAAGTGAACGACAGCGTATTCCTCGGCGAAATACCTGTAATGTAGGCTATCCCCTTTTTATAAGGGTACTGAAGGCGGCAGCATCCCGTTGCCGCCTTCTTAACTATAAATCAATAATATGAGAGAATTAAGTTTAAAAATGGCAGGCAGCATAAAGAAAGAGCATACCCTGCTGGGCGCCTTGTTGCTGTTGTGGGGGCTAAGTCCCAATATGATCCAGTTGCTAGACCATACCGCGGGGCTGATTGATCAGAGCATCTGGATGCTGGTACTACTGGCCGTGATTTCCTTCCTGATGATGACCGGCCTGGCCTGGTGGCTATTGCAGCGATTCTGGACCGCCATGAAGTTACCTGCCCGGAGCAGGATGTTTGCACAATTTAACACCCTTGAACTATGGCAGCAGTTAAGTTTTTACTTTGCTTCCTTTGCCTTGCTTTTATTGGCAGCAACAGGAGCTTTGGTAGCCGTGTTGTAACGAGCGCCGAAGCCGCGCGACTGCTGAAAGTAGCAGCAGCCGAAGTAGGCGTACGAGAACTTACCGGCAATAACGACGGCCCCATGGTTGAGGAATACCTGGCCTATTCCGGCCTGAAAAAAGGGAACCCCTGGTGCGCCGCCTGGGTAAGCTGGTGCTTTGGAAAGGCCGGTTGGCCGGCGCCACGTAGCGCGTGGAGCCCTTCCCTATTCCCGCAGCGCAGGGCGGTTCAGGCTCCGGAGCCCGGGCTGGTTTTTGGGATTTACTATCCCGAGCTAAAACGCATCGCCCATTGCGGGATTGTAGAAAGAACGCAGGGCGACATGGTCCATACCCTGGAAGGAAACACAAACCCGGCCGGAAGCCGGGAAGGGCAAGGCGTATACCGCAGACTGCGGCACCGACGCAGCATAGCCCAATACGCAAAATGGTTTAATTGATAAAATTTATGGCTAGATATAAAGATGGCATAAACGGCAGCTTCAGCGGGACCGTCGGAAAGGTAGTCGGCGCCTCCTGGCGCGGCATTGACTACATGCGAAGTAAACCGGCCCCATTTGAAAGAACAGACGCGCAGCTTATACAACAAGCGAAGTTCACTTTGGTAAGCGGCTGGTTAAAACCCCTCAGGGATTTGATATGGATTGGGTACAAGTTCATCACCGATGCAAAAACCCCGATGAACGGCGCCATGTCTTATCACCTCACCGAGGCCGTACTTGGCGACGCGCCGGACTACTACAGGATTGATTTCCCGAAAGCGATCTTTAGTCGCGGTGAACTCATCATTTCCCTGATCCGGGAAATACATTCGCTGATCAAATGCCTGATAGAGATCATGTGGGACGACATCCAGGAATCCGTCTTCTGCAGCAAAGACGACAAGGCCACCATTATTGTGTATAATCCGGCAAAGGGCAAGTTCGTCACTTTTGAGAACGCCGCCGACCGTGCTGAGGGCGTGGCACGATTGACGGTGCCTAAGAACTTCTCGGGCGATACCGTTCATGGGTACTTGCAGTATGTAAGTGCTGATGGGCAAAGGGTGAGCACAACGCAGTATTTGGGTGAGATTTTAGTGGGGTGAGGTTATTTTGGATTTGGAAGCGGCGCCCGGAGGGTGCCGCTTCATTCCTTATGACTCGACAACAAAGCCTAAACCCGCACTACAATTGGGACGTTGAGAACAATACACACTACGGGATGGATTTTCCACAAAATTCCGGAACATAGTTAAGTATATTTCACATAAATCGCTATTAAACAGCCATGTGGAAAATCGGAACGTTTTAGTCAAACGGCAGTTTTTTGCTATTTAATTTGCCAAAAAGACATATTTTTCGTCTTATTTACCAAATTTATTAGTTTACACCAATCTCTCGGCATAGTTAATGCACTACTGATGTAAATATGAGTTAGTTATGAAAAAGAATACAAAAATCACCTCCGCTCCAATTGCAAGCATGGCCTCAGATGTTTTAAGAAACCCAAGTTCCTCGGCCATAGCTAAAGAACTAGCTGCGTCGGCGCTTTCTCAGAGAATTCCTTCTCACCAAACAGGCTCTAACCTGGAAAGCAAAGCGTCTCATGTTTTAAACAGCGATAAATACAGTGATCAGACGAAGCAACTTGCTGCGTCAATTTTGAGCCAGTCAAATAAAAGCCGTTAATTAATATCTATAAGCGATGATTGAGAAGGTATCTATTGGGGATGTCGTTGAATTTAGTAGGAAGTCGCCCACCTCACAGGTGACGATGGCAAATAAGTTGAAAAAACCTAAAAGTTCTGATGAAAAGAAAGATGGAGGTGGAAACTATTGGGCTAACTGCCTCAGTGCAATTAAAAGCGCATTGAAGAAGGATAGCCACCTGCCGATTTCTGAAAAAATTACTCAGTTGGAGAAGACACTAAGAGCTGAAAAAATCCAACGAAACAAAGATCGTTGGCAAAGGAACTTGGATATACTACACGGCTTCGAAGATTTCGACTTCTCCACACTGCAACCTAGGACACCTTTTGAGGTTTTAAAAGGTTTAGACGAGAAGATGCCGCTCATCATCGAAGACCTTCCTATTAAAGTCAAGCCCGACTACATAGTATCCTTCGAAGACAAAGGAGTTAAAATGATAGGTGCTGTATTGTTCGTTGGTAAGAAGAAGAAGTTTGAGCGGGAAAATCTCGCGGTTTTTGCAGACGCGCTTTATAGGTACCTATCAAAAAATAAGGGTGCCGAGTACCAGGTGAGCAAGACAGTGTGTACGGTGGTCGATTTCATAACGTTACGCGTCGTGAGATACAGCGGTATTGATAATGAGAGTCTAACTAGCAGTCTAGATGAAATACTTAGAAAAATACGTGTTCTTGTGGGCTAGGTAGTGACCTCACAATGACCGCCCCTTGAACACCTGACTATGCATAAGAATTTCTCGGGCGATGCCGTTCATGGGTACTTGCAGTATGTAAGTGCCGATGGGGAGAGAGTGAGCACAACGCAGTACTTGGGTGAGATTTTGGTGGGGTGAGGCTATTTTGGATTTGGAAGCGGCGCCCGGAGGGTGCCGCTTCCAAAGGTATTGCTAAACCTCGCAATTTTTTCCTACTTTCAACCATATTTTTATATCCACTATGGAAGATTGGAAGAAATTGCAAGAAGCTCTGATTGCATTCAGAAATGAGCGTGAATGGGAACAGTTTCATAACCCAAAAGACCTTGCTCTGGCCCTTTCCATAGAGGCGGCTGAATTAAACGAGCTTTTTCTATGGAAGAAGCCTGAAGATGCTAACCATGAAAAGGTAGCAGACGAGTTGGCCGATGTACTGGCGTATGCGCTCCTGTTAGCTCAGAAATACAATTTGAATGTCAGTCAGATTGTATTGGATAAAATCGCTAAAAATGCAGAAAAATACCCTGTTGATAAAGCGAAGGGCTCAGCGAAGAAATACAATGAACTTTAACCTCTCCATACATGATTGTTTACCAGGCAACAAAAGCAAGCTTCTCCGACGACGTACTTAATGATCGAATTGAAACGAAAATACATAGTTTCTTTAAGCAAAACCTAAATCGTAAAACCGGCCTGCAGGAAGTGCTCTCCTGGAAGAACTCAATGCAGTATATGGACAGGGTCTTAAATGATCCGGCTATCCCAGACACCTGCGGCGTGTCTATAGAGTTTCAGATTCCTCAAACGTCGAATAGAATAGATTTCATCTTGACCGGAAGAGGCGTTGATGAAAAAGAGTATGCTGTTATTATTGAGCTTAAACAGTGGTCTGAGGCAACTTTATCCACCAAAGACGCTGTAGTAAATTCCTTTGTCGGAGGACGAATAAGAGAATGCACACATCCTTCTTATCAAGCCTGGTCTTACTGCGCTTTGCTCGAAAATTTCAATGAGACCATAGAAAAAGACGACATTCAAGTTAAGCCCTGCGCCTATCTGCACAACTATGAGTCGGATGACGTTATTGCAAACCAGCATTATCTACCTCATATTGAAAAAGCGCCTTTATTTTTAAAAGGGGAAGCCATTAAACTACGTGATTTCATCAAGCAATATGTGAAATATGGTGACGACCGTAAGATCATGTATAGAATCGATCAGGGTAGAATCCGGCCTTCAAAAATGTTGGCAGACAGCATGGTCGCTTTGCTCAACGGGAAGCCTGAGTTTGTGATGATTGACGATCAAAAGGTGATTTACGAGACCGTACTCCAACTGTCAGCGAAAGCCAGCATAAATCAGAAAGAAGTACTCATTGTTAAGGGAGGACCTGGAACAGGTAAATCTGTCGTCGCCGTGAATCTTCTTGTAGAATTAACTAACAGGGGGCTTTTAACAAAATATGTTTCTAAAAATGCCGCCCCTCGGGCAGTGTATGAGAGCAAATTGACCGGCTCATTGAAGAAGAGTGTGATATCAAATTTATTCGGCGGATCTAGTGCCTATATTGAAAGTAAAGCCAACCAGTTTGATACCCTTATTGTAGATGAAGCGCACCGGCTGAATGAAAAGTCTGGTTTGTACGCAAATCTGGGAACCAATCAAATAAAGGAAATTATTAATGCGTCCCAGTGCAGCGTCTTTTTTCTGGATGAGGACCAAAGAATTCATCTAAAAGATATCGGTTCGATCAACGAAATACGCAAATGGGCTGATTTTGCAGGAGCAAATGTGGAGGAAATGGAGTTGAGTTCACAATTCCGTTGTGGAGGATCTGACGGGTATATTGCCTGGTTAGACCATGTGCTTCAGTTAAGAGAGACAGCAAACCAAACTCTAGCAGGCACCGGTTATGAATTCAAAGTTTTTGACTCCCCGATAGCGCTTAGAAATGCGATCCTGGAAAAAAACCTGATAAATAACAAAGCAAGAATGGTGGCTGGTTACTGCTGGGACTGGAAAAGTAAGAACAATCCGGCGGTTGATGATGTGATTATCCCTGAATTCGATTTTAGCATGAAGTGGAACTTAGCGAGTGACGGAAGCCTATGGATCATTAGTCCGCAATCAGTTCATGAAATTGGCTGCATACATACGTGCCAGGGACTTGAAGTTGATTACATCGGCGTTATTATCGGTGATGACTTAATTGTACGAAACGGCGAGGTGATTACCAATCCAAACAAACGTTCTAAAAACGACTCATCCATTCGTGGCTATAAGAAATTATTGGCGCAAGATCCCATTGATGGAGCAAAGACGCTTGATATGATAATTAAAAATACGTATCGGACTCTTATGACCAGGGGAATGAAAGGCTGTTATATTTTTTGCACTGATAAGGAGACTTTGGAGTATTTTCAGAGTATTATTTAACATCAAACTTTAGCAGGATATTATTTCTCCTGTAACTATGCGCCGGTACAAAGGGTGTTCAACCAACAACCAGCTGCCAAGCACTTGGTTGCGATGATACCCAAGCTATTGAAAATCAACGTAATAAAAAGAATAACATACGGTGCACTTACGGTAGTATGCTGTCAAGGTGAATATTCGGACATTTCACTAAGAGCGTTTGGGTAAAGGTGTTGGCTACCACAAGGACCATTTTAAGGGAGGCAATGGATATAAGGCTCGAAGATATTATTAGTGTTCCACTCTTTTCACCCGACAATTTCTGAGTTACAGAAGCATTTTCCGAACTATTTTTGAAATCGCAAAATTTCGCTCCGTTACGTATTTGTTCTGGTTTCATTGCGTAAACTATACTGCATTGATTCCTTTTCGCCAAACTAAAATGCTCACTTATTCTCATACGGATTCCCGTAAAAACTTATTCGAAAATTAAGATTATATTAGACCTAATGAATGATCTCTTAAAGCCAACTATAATTGATGAGGAATATTCTACTTAATTTTTTGAAATTCGAAAATCAGGATTTCGGCACCACTGTGTTTAGAAAAGAGGCAGAAGCTGGAGTTTTTAAGGACGGATTTAGTTATTATGATTTCGAGGTTGACGGAAGAAATGTTAAATATGAAATTTCTGATAAAGCACTCGTAGGTTATAGTTCTTTTACGCTACCGTCATATCTGAACGTTGGATTGGTCTCTAAAAAACTCTACGAAAAAATTATAGATGCCTCGAATCACGTTAACGGTAGGTTCATATTACATCCAGAAAAAGAATATAATCGCCGCATCCATTTTGAAATTGAGCCACACCCAAAAGGTCGAAAGTGCGTTTGGGTGGAGCCTTATTTTCTAAAGAGCAAGCAGGTATGGGGCCTATTAATTGGATTCCAATTTATTGTAAGCCAAAATGTATTAAGTGGCGGATATAAAGTCGATAGAGATATTCAAATTGCAAGCGGTTCATTAAATGCTCGTGGATTAAGCAATCTGGACTTTTATCTCTTCAAGTATAATCATATAACGACTTTCATAAAAAACATCTTACCAGACATAAATTTAAATTTGAATAATGCGATCAACAGTTCCCTATTTTCAGTTGAATCATACTTGTTAGACGCTAAACAGTACATATTTAATGACAACAGGATTGATAATAGTTCATATTTTGGCTTATCTAAATACGCACCTTTACAAACCGTATCAAAAGAAACCAAATTTTATTTTATATACCGAAAATCAGATCGTAGCATAGCTGTGAATTTACTAAAGGGCCTAAGAGGTGAATCACATCCTAATACTTTTAGCGGAATTCAAAAATTCTTCAAAATACCTTTTACCAATGATCATATAAAAGGGTTTGCTTTAGACGATTATGACGAGCCTAATATTTCAAAAATAGTTGAGGATATAAAAGCTGAAATAAATAACGTTTTACCTGTAATTATAACAAATTCTAAAAAAGAAGATAGTGATGATAAATTATATTTTTCTATAAAACATCGTTTCACAAATGAGGGCATACCTTGTCAGGTTGTAACCAAGGATTTGATTATCAATGATAATGCGCTAAAGTTTTCATTGGGAAATATTGCATTGCAGATGTTTGCTAAAGCCGGCGGAATTCCCTGGAAAATGAAACCAGCTACTACTGAATATCTTATTATAGGAATTGGTCAATCATATAATATAGAGACTACAGAGGATGGAAATAAGGTTGAGAAAAACATTACTTATTCGGTGCTAACTGATTCTAGTGGGATATTTAAAGATCTACAGGTTCTGAGTGAAGGGGTAACTACCGATGATTCTTATTACACGCAACTTGTAAACAACATTGCTGGTATTATAAATAATGGGAAGTATAAAAAGATAGCAGTTCATACGCCTTTCAGATTGAGTAAAGATAAGGTATTAGATAAAGTTGTTAAACTGATCGATCACAATATAGAGTTATCAGTTTTGGTTATTAACGATAAAACAGATTTTTTTGGATTTGATGCATCAAACAATGGATTAGTGCCTTTTGAGAGCACTTTTATTAAGTTGTCTGGTCAAGAATATCTAGTGTGGTTTGAGGGCATTCAGCCGTCCAATCCTAAAATCACCAAGAGATTCGGCAATCCTCTTTCAATAAAATTTTGGTACACAAATAACCCCCAATCCTTTCAAGATATTGATTATAAAGAGTCCTTGCTTCAAGATTGTATCAATTTATCCGGTGCGAATTGGCGTGGATTTAAGGCAAAACAGTTGCCTGTATCTGTCTTTTATTGCCAACGAATTTCTGAATTTATCAGCAAGTTCAGACAATATGAATTAAGCCACATCGATATAAACAATTTAAAACCTTGGTTCTTGTAATATGAATAAGCAATTCGGAGAGGACAAAATTATAATCCTATTGGGTGCCGGGGCGAGCTGTGACGCAGGTATGCGTAATTCAACCCAAATGATAACAGACATTGAATCCCTATTAAAAGGAGAATGGTCAAGTTTTAAGGATTTATACAACTATATACAAAGTTCCCACTATCATCTGGAGAGAATCAAAGGTGTCGATTCAAAATCGATAATGTTCAACATAGAGAATTTAGTAGGATTGCTTAATGTTATCATAAATATTTCTGAAAAAAAGGTCGATGTATATCCTTTTATTGGGAGTTGGGAAAAGGAATTACTTGTTGTCGCGGGCCAAAAACTTGAATTGGCGGTAAAATTTAAAGAGGAGATTTTAAGTAAGTTAAAGAATACATGGCTTAGCCCTGATGACTTTAAAAGAAAGAGCGCTTATTATAAGAAGTTAAAAGAAACTGGATATACTATGCCATTGCGTATCTTCTCGTTAAATTATGATATGTGTGTTGAGGAAAATCTTGGAATGGAAAATATCGAACGGGGTTTTGGAGAGGATAAAATTTGGGACTATCGAAGATATGAACCCGCTCAAGAGCAAGAGATAAGCTATTTCCTTTATAAATTACATGGCTCTTTGGATTGGAAAAGAAATACTCAAAACAGGCTGACCTATTCGGATTCTATTTCTTCAATAAATCCTTTAAATATGGAAATCATATTTGGTGTGCAAAACAAGCTCCAATCGTATGATCCATATTTATTCTATTTCTATGCATTTCGTGAAGCGTGCATAAGGTCTGAGCTTATTGTTATAAGTGGGTACGGATTTTACGATCAGCATATCAATGATAATTTATCAAGTGCAATCGAACTTGATTCCAATAAAAGGATTTTAGTGAATGTTTACGAGGGTGACAGTTTTGATCAGGACCCTTACATAAATAATTTAAGTGCTTTGCTAAAAATAGATACAGGGAACATAATTGTTCAAAATTGCTCTGCCCAAGAGTTTTTTAATAATTGTTTAAATCTGGAATATTTTTCGTCATTGTTTCCAGATGACGATAGCGACAATATTTTACCCTAAATTCTAGGACGAACTGTGCCAGTTACAAACCGACGCCGCTCAGAGCTCAGAGCCTTCTGTCGCCAGACTAATGTATAATTGTTAGGATGCCGTCCCCAATTGTGAATTAGCATCGCGCATTTCTTACTAACGCTTTTTTGAATACCTACTAATCGCTTCTTCTACGACCAAGTTAGCGTTTGGTTTATTATCCTGTTACATTATAGCTATTAGCCATTACCATATCCTAGCTTTTCATACATAGAAGAAGCTATGTTCCGTACTTTATCTTTCTTCCCTTCAATTGTGAATTTTATGAGGTTTATTACATCCTTATTTTTTAGTTCTAAAGATATTCTTTCCAATAACCCCTTACTGAATAAATTTAGCCACCTTTCTGATGGAGCGTATTGAGTAAGTTTATAGAGTAGCCTTTCATCAGACGCTAAACATTCTTTAAAGAAATATACCCATCGATCATGGGAGACATTTTTGAGCATGGAGTTTACGTTTGCTTGAGCAGCGTTTGACACTCCGTACGCATTACCTAACCTAACAGATATTATTGCCGTCATGCATACAGGAAAAGCCGGGATTGGAATGGTGCTCCCCATCTTATATAAAGTGTTGACCGGAGCAGGTTCATTATAAAAATTGTTCAAACCGTTGTGTGCCACTAGAATTTCATTCGCAACCTTGATAAATGATGACGACCGTAAGTCTTCTGGCACAAAATCAAAACCTTTGACCTTTAATAAGACCTGTCTCAATCCACTAGAAGCTTTTGTTTTCCCATCAATAAATAATTCCGAATAACTTCTCCCTACTTGATACTTTTCAGGATGTTGTAGCCCATCCCATATTTTTGGAATTATGAGATTTGCATTTGCTAAGGTGTTTTCTAATTGTGCCCCGCTATTTGTTTTGATTAGAGACAGCAAAATCCTAATTGTTGTTCTGTGAAAGAAATAAGGACTTTGAATCAATTTAAATAAGTAAGGACTTTCTTCAGTAAAGGTTATTTGCTCTAATTCTTCCCTAAAATTTTTGAAATCAATAGCGGCTTCGATCTTGCTGTAACCAAGTACTCCTTGAATGCAAGACCTAATTATGGTTTTTGTTTCTTCTTCAGTTAGATCATTTTCAGGATCATCTTCTAATTCAGGTTGACTAAAATGAGAAACAGTTTCCATAGCCTTTTTTAATCGAAAGGCTGACGTACCACTAATTACTCCAAGTTCCTCCGCTAATCTTATTGCTTCGAATTCGGAGATTGCTTGCTGAAGATTCGTATGTTCGTTAATATCAGGCCTATCCAACATCTCAGCAATAAATGAAATCCCCATCTTCCCTAACTGATTTCTTAAGGAATTTATTGACTTTGTCCATATGTAACTGGAAACCATCTCATATGACTCGTCATTGAAAGCTTTAATTATTTGATTTTGGTCCCGTTGTGATAATTGCTGACCATAATTGACCAATTCCGATATTTCATTAACTTTTTTCGGCAATACAACTAATTCCGAACTTTTCCATAAAACTACTGATGTTGTTTCCATTTTAATTGACTTCTATATTCCCGTCTTGTGATTGTAGATAAGCCGATTCAATTCCAGAACCGATTAAATCAGTTAATGTTATAAAAGTTCTACTTCTTGCCCCTCCGGAGGTAGCCGTTTTCATAACCTTAGCGGGGTGTTTTACAAA
This sequence comes from Pedobacter faecalis, assembly GCF_030182585.1. Taxonomy (NCBI): domain Bacteria; kingdom Pseudomonadati; phylum Bacteroidota; class Sphingobacteriia; order Sphingobacteriales; family Sphingobacteriaceae; genus Pedobacter; species Pedobacter faecalis. Next base: position 875,436 of record NZ_JARXOW010000001.1, read on the forward strand.
CACATTATATGCAACCACAGAACCGTTATTTTTAAACACAGTTATACCATCACTTTGCATCATTCCCGATATAAGTGAGAACTGGCCCTCCAATACAGAATTAGCTTGAAGGTCGTTTTTTTCCAATAGATCACTGATTGTTTTTACGACATTGATTGTTTTTGGAAGAATAATTCCATCTGATAGCTTTTTAGGCAGCTCTTTCTTATTTGAATTTATTACACACGCCAAAGTGCCGTGACCTTTTTGCAAGACTTCCAAAAAAATCTTCTGGTAGAAATTTCTAGCTTGCTCCTTTATATCTTCGTTGACATTTTTCAAGATTGCATCAATAAATTTATCCTGAATCTTAATTGGTGATTTGGCAGAACCATCGTGACTACCGAAGCTTATTATGAGAGAATCAGCAGTCACGCCCTTAACTTCAATTAGCCTATCAGCAACTTGATGAATCAAAATCGCCTTCAGTTCATCCGTTCCCGCGTCAATCAATGTTTGAGAAATAGATACGGATAGTATAGTTGATCCAGCTTTAAAAACGCCATATTGAAATGTGGTGACTTTTCTAAGTATATAAATAGCCCAGCCCCCCTCTGTCAGAGGCGCGCATTTCTTTAAAGCAGTCAACATTGTCTCTTTGGTTTTCCCACCCTCTCCAATCGTACAAAACTGCGACAATGGTAGTACTTTCTTAATTAATTCAATCTCGTCAAAAATATAAATCTCAGGATAAAGTGATTTCCCTTCTTCCTTGTAATAAACCAACTGGCTAATTAATTCTACAAGGCCGTCTTGGGTTATCAGGCAGTTCATGTTTTCTTGGCTTAAGAATGTAACTGACTCGCCAAGTAGAATAGATCTAATCGATACAGACTTAGTAGCTTTCATTTTGAGAGAATTATTCGATGGTAAGGCTATCTTTTTTTACTTGCTTTCTCGCATCAATTGTAAAGTTAAAATTATTATTGACAATTGTAATTAATAGTTTATTGTAACCTAAATAATCACTGAACGATGCCGTAGGCCGCTAAATAGAATTGTCCTGAAATATACCTGGCCCTGGCTATTGGAGGGGAACATTCGAAGTAATGAAGCACAAGACTATCCGCAAATATTGAACTAACGAAGTTGAAACATTGTTTCGAGTCACAAGGGTATGGTTAACCAAATTATGTAGTCGTCTTTATGCCGTAGCTCCTACTTCCCAATACAAAACTTACTAAAAATATTCTCCAGCAAATCATCAGTCGTCACTTGCCCTGTAATCTCTCCAAGATAATGCAATGCTTGTTTAATATCCATTGCCAGGAAGTCTGAGGTAACGGGATTGACTAGTCCTTCTGATACGCTATCTAAGGCTGCTTTGGTGCGTTGCAGGGCTTCTACGTGCGTATATTGGTGACCATGGTTTGGTCGGTGCTTAGTTTATCGCCGATGGCGTTTTCGTACAGCAGTTGCTTTAGTTCTTCGATATGTATTTTTTCTTTGGCGGAGACGGCTAGAAATGCGATGTCTGAAGGCAGATCGAGGTCTACAGGCTTGAATTCTGATAGATCGGATTTGTTAGGGCCTTGTTGACCAAGTCAACATTAGCCTTTGCCACATGATGATTTTTAGCCAAGGTACTCCATCCATTTAAAGCATCTTTCGTTTGATCGATAGTCTCCTTTACAAAGCTTTTGGACAGTTTAGCATCCGAACCAAGCTTAATTAAATCCGTAATTTTTGGATTGCGACCTTCGCCCATTACCATGGTGCTCTGCTCGCCGTTCGGGCCGCTGGAAAAGGTAAGATCATAAGCCGGGGTACGTTGAATACGGCCAGGCGGCACATTTGCTCGACCTCCCTGATGTCTTTAGTTAAGGCTCCTGTGAGGTTCAGTAAGTCTTCGTAATCCAGAGATGGATTCTGAGATCACAATGCAACGAACCGTTAACTAACATCATGGTAATAGTTGTACTAACTTTATGCCTATTACTAATACTATAGTATCACTTCCCGATACAAAACTTACTAAAAATATTCTCCAGCAAATCGTCAGTGGTAACCTGCCCAGTAATCTCTCCAAGGTAGTGCAGTGCCTGCTTAATATCCATTGCCAGGAAATCTGAGGTAACGGGGTTGACTAGTCCTTCTGATACGCTGTCTAGTGCGGCTTTAGTGCGTTGCAGGGCTTCTACGTGGCGTATATTGGTGACCATGGTTTGGTCTGTGGATAGTTTGTCGCCGATGGCGTTTTCGTACAGGAGTTGCTTTAGTTCTTCGATATGTATTTTTTCTTTGGCGGAGACCGACAAGAAGGCAATATCTGAAGGCAGGTCGAGGTTCACCGGCTTAAATGCTGATAGGTCGGATTTGTTGGCGATGGCCAGGAAGGGTACGCCGGGTTTATACAGGCGCAGGATGTCTTCGCGGATTTCGGCCTGGGTAAGTTCAGCGGCGTCAAAGAGGTAGACGAGCAGGGCGGTCTGACTGATCTTCTGCATGGTTTTTTCTACGCCTATGGCTTCTATGGTGTCTGTGGCTTCGCGTATTCCGGCGGTATCGATAAGCCTGAAGTTGATGCCGTTGATATTGAGCAGTTCTTCTATGGTGTCTCTGGTGGTACCGGCAATATCGCTCACGATGGCCCGCTCTTCGTTGAGCAGGGCGTTGAGCAGGGTTGATTTTCCGGCGTTTGGTCGGCCCGCGATTACCGTATTGATTCCTGTCTTGATCACATTCCCCAGTTCAAAGGAGCGGATGAGTTTGTTGAGCACGACGGTGATCTTGCTGATGAGTTCCTGCAGCTGGTCGCGATTGGCAAATTCTACGTCTTCTTCTGCAAAGTCGAGCTCCAGTTCTATCATGGAAGCGAAATGGATAAGTTGTTCGCGCAGTTCGTTGAGTTCGTTACTGAACCCTCCCCTCAACTGGTTCATGGCTACCTGGTGGGCGGCTTCGGAATCTGATGAGATAAGATCGGCAACGGCCTCTGCCTGAGACAGATCTAATCCCCCATTTAAAAAGGCTCTTAAGGTAAATTCGCCGGGCTTGGCGGCAGCGGCGCCGTGGCGGATCAGGAGACTGATGATCTGTTGTATGATATAATTGGATCCGTGGCAGGAGATTTCGACGACGTTTTCTTTGGTGTATGATTTCGGGGCGATGAACAGGCCCACCACGACTTCATCGATCACGGTATCGCCGTCTTTGATCAGTCCGAAATGCAGGGTGTGCGAGGCTTGTTTGCTGAGGTCTTTCCCGGCAAATACTTTGTTGACGATTGAAACGGCTTCTTTTCCGGATAGTCGGATGACGCCTATGGCGCCTGCGCCGGGCGGGGTTGATAAAGCGACGATGGTTTCATTTGTGATCATTGTACAAAACTAGACAAACATTTTATACCTTGTAGTGTTAAGATTGCATCATGTCAAATTTACCGCTTACCGTTCGCCGCTCCATTGAGCTTTTAGGGATTGTGTTGTTGGGTTATATCCTGGTACTGGGAAATGACATCATCATGCCTATTATCATGGCATTTTTTATCAGCATCGTCTTGTTGCCGGTGTACCGCTACCTGAGGAAGATCAGAATGCCGGAGGCGCTGGCGATCATTTTGCCGATACTCCTGCTGGCCATATTTCTGGCTGGGATCATTTGGTTCTTCTCTGCCCAGGTGGGCATTTTGGTAAAGGATTTTCCGCAGATTAAGGAGAACGTGGCCATTCACCTGAATGCTTTAAGCGAATGGATCAGCAGGATCAGTGATTTTTCGACAAAGGAGCAGATCAAGTTTATTAATGATAAGAGCAACGACCTGCTTGGTATGGCCGGAAAGGCTGCGAGCAGTACGGCGGTGACCTTAAGCTCGATCTTTGTTTTTGTGGGTTTGCTGCCGATATACATTTACCTGATGCTGTTCTATAAGGACTTGTTGCTGAGGTTTGTGTTCATGTGGTTTAATGAGGCGCATCACCCGAAGGTTAAGGAGGCGGTGTATGAAACGGAAGCGATTATTAAAAATTACCTGGTGGGTTTGCTGATCCAGGTGACGTATATGACGATTTTGCTGGGTGGTATTTTAATGCTGGTGGGGATTAAGCATGCGCTCCTGATCGGTGTGATTTTCGCGGTGCTGAACCTGATTCCTTATGTGGGGGCATTGATCGGAAACCTGATCGGGGTATTGCTTACGCTGACCTCTTCTACGGAGCTGTGGCCGGTGATTACCGTTTTGCTGGTTATTGCCGGGGTGCAGTTTCTGGACAATAATATCTTGATGCCGAGAATAGTGGGCTCTAAGGTGAAGATCAATGCTTTATTTGCCATTCTGGGGGTGATTGTAGGCGGCAGCATTGCCGGGGTTTCAGGAATGTTTCTGTCTATGCCTGTGATCGCTGTGCTGAAGGTGATCTTCGACCGTACGCAGATGTTTAAGCAATGGGGCGTATTGCTGGGCGATGAGCGCCCGGCCAAAAGTCCGATGGTTTCGAGACAGCAGCGGCAGAAGGAGGATGTATCAACCAAACCTGGCGTGGAAAAGACGAAGGAGAAGGACTAAGCCTATCCCCTACATTCTTTCTGGCACTTCTATGCCGAGCAGGCGCATACCTCTTTTGAGTATGCTGGCGGTAACCGCGCAGAGGTTTAACCTGAACTGCTTTATATCGTTGTCTTCTTCTTTAATGATCGGCGGTACTTCGTGATAGAATTTATTGAACAGCTTGGCTACTTCGTAGAGATAGTTGGCCAGTGTAGCAGGGCTATGTGCCGCAGCTGCTTCCTGTAATTCGGCCGGGTACTTAGCCAATAACATCACCATATCGCGTTCTGAGGCGTTGATGGCTGCTTCCACAGGGCTGTTTTCTACGTATGCTGCCTTAGCCAGCAGGGAGCGGATTCTTGCGTGGGTGTATTGGATAAAGGGACCGGTGTTCCCCTGGAAGTCGATAGACTCCTTAGGATCGAACAGCAGGCGCTTTTTGGGTTCAACCTTCAGCAGGAAATATTTTAAGGCGCCCATACCGATGTTGTAGTAGAGGTTGGCTTTTTCAGCTTCGTCGAAATCGTTGGTTTTACCCAATACTTCTGTTTTGATTCTGGCGGTCTCGACCATCTCTTCGATCAGATCGTCGGCGTCTACCACTGTTCCTTCCCTGGATTTCATTTTACCGCTGGGGAGGTCGACCATCCCATAGGATAAGTGATACAGTCCTTTGGCCCAGCTTTTACCTAGTTTCTCAAGAATGAGGAACAAGACCTTGAAGTGGTAGTCCTGCTCATTGCCTACTACATAGATAGACTCCTCCGTACCGAAATCGTCATATTTCATCTGCGCGGTTCCCAGATCCTGGGTGATATACACAGAGGTGCCGTCGGCACGGAGCACAAGCTTCTCGTCGAGTCCGTCGGCCGTCAGGTCAATCCAAACCGAACCATCAGGTTTCTTAAAGAACACGCCTTTGGCAAGCCCCTCTTCTACCGTGTCTTTACCCAGCAGATAGGTATTGCTTTCGTAATAATATTTGTCGAAATCGACCCCCAGTTTGTTATAGGTAATGCCAAAGCCTTGATACACCCAGCCGTTCATGGTCTCCCACAGACTGATCACCCCGGCATCGCCGGATTCCCAGAGCTGGAGCATCTTCTGCGCTTCTTTGATCAGCGGTGCATTCTTCTTGGCTTCTTCTTCTGTCTGCCCCGCGGCTTTCAGTTCGTCGATCTGCTTCTTGTATTCTTTATCGAACACCACATAGTACTTCCCTACCAGGTGGTCGCCCTTCATTCCGGTACTTTCGGGCGTTTCGCCGTTCCCCCACTTCTGCCAGGCGAGCATCGACTTGCAGATATGGATGCCGCGGTCGTTCACCAGGTTCACTTTAGTAACTTCGCATCCCACAGCTTTAAGCAGTTCTGCCACGGAATAACCAAGCAGGTTATTCCTGACATGCCCCAGGTGGAGTGGTTTGTTGGTGTTGGGTGAGGAATATTCTACCATCACTTTACGGCCGTTGGAGGGGAAGGTACCGAAGTCGGGCTGTAAGAGTGCTGTATTGAACAGGTTAACCCAGAATGCATCGGAGATACTCAGGTTTAGAAAGCCTTTTACGACATTGAAGCCGGTGACTTCTTCCAGCTTTTCGACGAGGTAATTGCCCAGGTCTTGTGCGGTTTGCTCGGGCGATTTTTTGGAATGGCGGACTATAGGGAACACGACAATGGTGACCTGTCCTTCAAATTCTTTTCTTGTATCTTGTATATTGATGACACTACGGGGTACTTCTTCCTGGTATAGATGCTTGATTCCCTCTACTGCAGCGCTGATGATAAATTCCATGGTCAAAAGTACATAAATTGAGTAGATTTGCCATAACTAGAACTTATTATGATCGAGCAAAACCAAAATTTTCGTGTAAGCGTAAGCACCGAGATCGGCAGGCTGCGTAAGCTTCTGATCCATAGTCCGGATAGCGGCCTAGGAAAAGTTGTACCATCAAAGGCTCAGGACTGGCTTTTTGAGGATATTGTACACCTGGATACCATCCGGCGGCATGAATACGACTACTATGTTAAACTTTTGATGTATTTCCTTGATCCGGATAAGATTAAAGGGAAGTTGAAAAATATTGATTCGGAGGAAGCAAACCGTGGCTTTTATAAGCCGGACCACGCGTATTTCCATAACTCTTCTTCGGTGATCGAAATTCAGAATTTGCTGGCGGATATTCTGGCAGACGACTCGATCCGCAAAAAGCTGGTGGCTTCGGTGTGTGCGATTGAGGGCTGTACGTACCGCCTTCAGCAGCAGATGATTGATACGGATCCTAAGGAGCTTGCGAAGATTTTTATTTCGGGGAGCCTGGACGATGAGCATATGATCTTTGCGCCGATCCCTAACCTGATATTTACGCGTGATGTGGGCATTACGATCAATAAGCATATCCTGCTCAACAAGCCGGCAAAGAAAGCGCGCAGCAGGGAGACTTTACTGATGCGTTATGTGTTTTTTAATCACCCTGTTTTTGAGGCTTATCGCGACAATATTCTGGAGATACCTGATACAGCGCAGCATTTTCTGCGTCCGGGTGAGGAAGAGGATCACCGCACCACACTTGAAGGTGGCGATGTGATGATGGTGAGCCCGAATCATGTGTTGATTGGCTGCAGTGAGCGAACCTCGGCTTATGGTGCCAATGAAGCGATCAAGCTGTTGTTTGATAACAACGTGGTGGAGAAGGTGACGGTGATCAAGATCCCTAACAAGCGGGATTTTATGCATATAGACACGGTGTTTACGCAAGTGAAACGTAATGTATGGACGCTGCTGAGTACGATATTCCGGAATCAGCAAAGCTCGGATGAGGAACCGATCAGGTATCTGCTGGAGCCGGACAACCGGGATGCGACGGAGATTAAACAGTTTGTGAAGGGACAAAAGTTGCCGATCAGCTTTGAGAATATTGAGGCGCTGCTGGACGACATCAGTCAGAATGATCTGAAAAGCGATGCGCCTACCAGGTTTATTTACAGTGGCAACGGTGCCTTCCCTTACGATGCGCGGGAGCAGTGGACGGACTCCTGTAATTTGCTTGCCATAAAAGAGGGTGTGGTGCTGGGGTACGACCGGAACGACAAAACTGTTGAGGCCTTTAAAAGCAATGGTTTTGCGGTGGTGAAAGTTCAGGATTTGCTGCAGGAGTTGGAAAACGGAACGAAAAATGTGGATGAGATTACGGATACGTTGATCCTGATGCCTTCCGCCGAACTTTCGAGGGCGCGCGGTGGTTTCCATTGTATGAGTCTTCCTATTCTTAGAGATACGATATAGTTATGCAGACAACCCGTAATATTTTGATGATCCGTCCGGTAAACTTCCGGTTTAACGAACAGACTGCTGAAAACAACAAGTTTCAGAAAGCCTCTGATTTGAAGGATCAGGTGCACGAGCAGGCGCTTAAGGAATTTGATCAGTTCGTTGAGGTATTGAGAAGCAACGGTGTAAATGTCACAGTGATCGATGACACGCCGCAGCCGGAAACGCCCGACTCAATATTTCCAAACAATTGGGTCTCTTTCCATGATGATGGCACGGTATATCTATACCCGATGTTCTCGGTAAACCGCAGGAATGAGCGACGGGGCGATGTGATTTCGCAGTTGGGTACGCGTTTCAGGATTGGGGATATTGGCGACCTCTCGGCCTACGAAAAGAAAGAGATGTTTTTGGAAGGTACAGGCAGCATGGTGCTGGACCGCGATCATAAAATTGCATATGCCTGCCTGTCTTTACGTACCAACGAGGCTGTACTTCATGAATTTTGTGTGCAGTCTGGATACACTGCGGTTGTTTTCAGTGCTTTGGATGCCGGCGGATTCCCGATTTACCACACAAACGTGATGATGTGCGTTGGTGATACCTTCGCTGTGATATGTCTGGAGGCGATACCCGACCCGGCACAGCGGGCCTTAGTGGCTCAGCGGTTGCGGGATACTGGTAAAGCGCTGATCGAGATCGATTTCCAGCAAATGGGCAGCTTTGCGGGAAACATGCTGCAGGTAAGGAATGAAGCAGGTGAATCTTTACTGGTTATGTCTGAACAGGCTTTTAAATCGCTAAGCCAAGACCAGGTATCTGTGCTTGAACAGCATGCCAGGATCGTTTATTCGCCTTTATATACCATTGAACAAAACGGTGGCGGAAGCGCGCGCTGCATGCTTGCGGAGATACATCTTCCCTTAGCTGAGCGCTAGCATTTTTGACATTAAAAATATTTAGCGTACAAAGTACATGTCAATTTAAAATTACATTTTTGCAAAAACTTTTAAATATAAATGCAGAGTTACTCCGAGTTTCTTGATTTAAGCGTTGGTTTTCCGCAGGAAGGTTTCAGCGTTATAGATGATGAGTTGTATTTTCAGGACCTGAACCTGATGGAGATGATTGAAACTTATGGTACGCCATTGCGTTTCACGTATTTGCCTATGGTAACGAAGAAGATTCAGCAGGCGAAGATTCTTTTCCAGACGGCGATCTTGAAAAACAATTACCGGGGCGACTATAAATACTGCTATTGTACCAAGAGTTCGCACTTTAAGCATATCGTGGAAGAGGCGCTTAAAAACGGGATTCACCTGGAGACTTCTTCGGCCTTTGATATGCCTATGATTGAGGCGCTGGAGAAAAAGGGCGCTTTAACGAAGGATATCACCGTGATCTGCAACGGTTTTAAAACCTATCAGTATAAGCAGTATATCATCGACATGCTGCATGATGGCTACAAGAATATTATCCCGGTACTGGATAACAAGGAGGAATTTAATCTTTTCGACGATGAGATTGAGATGGATACGCCTTGTAACCTAGGGATCCGGATCGCCTCTGAGGAACAGCCGGATTCTCAGTTTTATACTTCCCGCCTGGGCATCAGGATGGAGGATGTGATCGACTTTTATAACAATAAGATCTCTGCGAATCCGAACTTCCGGGTAAAGCTGCTGCATTTCTTTATCAATTCGGGTATCTCTGATACACCGTATTACTGGAACGAGCTTGAAAAGTATGTAACGCTGTACTGCAAGTTTAAAAAGGTAAACCCTGAACTGGATACGCTGGATATAGGCGGTGGTATGCCGTTTAAGGATTCCCTGGTTTTCGATTTCGACTATGAGTATATGGTGAATGAGATCGTGAAACGTATTAAGGAGATCTGTGCGGAGCACGATGTGATTGAACCGGACATTATTACGGAGTTTGGAAAGTATACCGTGGCCGAGGCTTCCGGAATTCTTTATAAAGTTCTGGGCCGTAAGCAGCAAAACGACCGGGAAAAATGGCTGATGCTGGATGGTTCTTTCATTACCAATTTGCCTGATGTTTGGGCGCTGAACCAGAAGTATATCCTGTTGCCGGTAAATAATTGGGATTCTGAGTACGAGCGTGTTAACCTTGGCGGTATTACCTGCGACGGGCAGGATTATTACAACCAGGAGGCGCATATGAACAGTGTGTTTATGCCTAAGACGCGTAAAGTACAATACCTGGGCTTCTTTAATACGGGTGCCTACCAGGAAGTGCTTAGCGGTTATGGCGGGATACACCACTGTCTGCTCCCCAGCCCTAAACATGTGATCATTAGAAGGAACCGCGACGAGACCTTCAACTTTGAGGTGTTTGGTGAGGAGCAGAACAGCAAGCAGGTGTTGAAAATACTCGGCTATACCTAAAGCTTACTTGCGCTTTTTGCGCTGGTATCGCTGGCCTGACCAACCTTGATCTTCATTGTGGTGCTGCCGAAGTGGCCGTTCATATCTGTGCCTTGTATGTTGAGCGTATAGCTTCCTGTAACATCAGAAGTGTAAAAACTTATCCTCGACTTGCCTTCACTATCTGTAGTGATATCGGGCTTCCAACAGATTGTCGACCGGAAATCGCTGTCTGCCGCGCTGGGTTGGGCCACCGTATATTTCGGACTGTAAAACGCTTGTGGACGGACCGTAGGCACCGGCCTATAATGGGCAATATCCGGTTCACTCACCCTGTACCAGCCCCTGCCGCTTTTCGTTTGCAGATACAATGTACCTACGTCTTCACGACGCTTTACAGCATATCCGCGCGCCACTTCTACAGCCTTCAATGAAACAGCTTTTATACTTCTTAGTCCCTCAGTTACCTCCGAAATCGAAGTGACGTTATGGATTTGCATCACTTTTGCCAGGGATTCACCATCGATGTAAATGTCGGCGGTGGGTATGGTTGTGAAGCCATTCCATTTGAAAGCCACAATGCCACCACGCCCTTTTTTAGAATAATCGTTAACCAATCGTGATCCGGGCAGCTTTTGCATAAGGAATTCATAGAGATCGGTTGTGGTCGATTCCTTGATATCGCTTTCGGTGAACCAATAATCTGTGTCCTTCGGGAAAGCATTGAACGAACCGGGTCGCCTTTTTACCTTTTTTACCGCAACCTCTCTCAGGGTAATACCACCCTGAAATTTAAATTCTGGTTCGTTGAGGGTGAGATACTTTACCTGGTTCAGTCGGGCAGCATCTGCGTTTACGTACCAGGGGGCGATCTGATTCTGGTAATTCAGTAAGGAAGGGGCTGGCTTAAACGACTGTTCAACAGATACCTCCCCGAAGTTCATGGAAGTTCCTTTTGGCGTGCGTGCCTGAATAAAGAAGGCTCCGGAATCGATTGGCGGCAGATTTTCTATGATATACCTGCCGGCGGTATCTGTTACTGTTTCGGCAATGAAGGCAGGATTCTGTGAAGAGACAAGCATGCGGGCGCCGACCACCGGCTTTTTAAAAAGGTTGGTGACCATACCGGCGACTTTCAAGTCCTTTTCTGCAAGATACGCTGGTTGAGCCGGCGCTTGTTCTTCCGTTTCCCAGCGGTAACCCGTCCAGCCCTGTGTGAGCATAAGATTATCCAGTGCTTCCCAACGGTCCTTCCCTGCTCCATACATATAAAAACCCGGTGTTTCGATATGTCCCTTCAGATTGGCCTGGAGTAATAAACGGGTAGTGATTGCGTCATTGCCCATGGTGTCCCCGTGGATCTGGCTGTCGTCGGTCACAGAAACGGATAACTCACCCGATACAGGTTTTCCATAGCTGTCTTTAACTTCAATACCAATGCTAACGGAATCACGCTTGGCGTAGGACTGGCGATCTGTATTGAGGGCGATCTGCAGGGCGTCGCGGTGATCTATGAATATCAGGCGCTCGTTGACCGGCTTTTCATTCCTGAGGAGTGCAATGCGGGTAATTCCTGTGGGAAACAGATCTTTATGGAGGTTCACACTCGCGCTATCGGCTAAGAGAATATCCTGTACAAAGGTTACTGTTGCCCCCGAGGTGGCAATGAGCGTAAACTTGTCTGGAGACTGCCCCTGCGCCGGACTGATCCGTGCAAAGACCCTGATGGAGTCGACCGCCAGGGGATTCCATACTTTCAGTACCGACCCGGAGGCTTTAACTTCCGGCAAAGGAAATGTTTTTACAATGCCGCCTGACTGCATAAGTCTCGCGATATACTTCTGACCCATAACCGGCGTAAAGGAAAAGCTGCCCATGCCATTGTAAAAACTCTTGAACGTCGTTACTACACGCCCTAATGAATCACAAATTTCGCCTTCTGCGTGGATGCCATATCCATCTTCGGCCAATGCCTTGAAAGCGACAGTGGAAGACTGCCCTGCTACCAGGTGCCCCCCTTCGGGCAGAAACTGCAGATCGATATATTTCTCCCTTTGCAGGCTTAACGGCACTTTAAGCACCTGATTACCATCGTTTGGATGGACACTCTTAATCACGGCCCTTATGCTCCGTGCGTCGTACTTTTCTTTAAGGGGGTAGGTAAATTGAAGCGACCCGTCGACAGCAGTCTGAAGTCGCTGCTTATTGATTTCCCGGTCGCCCTCCATAATCAGGACATCAACATCTCTTAGCCCTGCGGGCGACTGATCGAAACGCCTCAGCGCCAGGTCTGCATGGATACTATGCCCATCTCCCGTTGTTTTTGTGGCCACCGAGGAGTTGACGAGCCAACTGTTGCGGGTGGGTTTTCCAAGATAAAAGCGCTGTGTAAAGAAGGATGCTGGTCCGAAGTTCTGCATCCAGTTGGTATAGGCTTGTACGGTGTATCCACCCTCCCGGAAGATCTTGGGGTTTAAAGGGATCTGGGCGTATCCTATGCCCGACTGCAGTTTAACGCTTACCCGCCTTGCCGTAAAACCCGTGTCGCTGTTGATGTCGACATACAAAATGCCGCTGTTTTTTGATGGCATCATATTATTATCGACCAGGTAGGCCTTAAACCACATGGTATCGCCAATTTGGTAGGCGGACTTGTCGAGGTGTAAATAAAGCTTCTCGCCGGGCATGCGCTTTTGGTTGTTGCTAAAAGCTGATATGATCTTTGAAGATTGTTCACTTGCTTTAGTCACCGGCTTACGCGATGCCGATGGAGCCGGCCCGGAAACCTCATAACGGTAGACCTGGTGCACCAGATCACCCGCGGCACTGATCCCTTCTACGGTGACCCGGTAGGTTCCTGGTCCGTCTCCATTGAAATAGCTGAGCGTAGCTGTTCCATTGCCGAAAGTACGGACGCCAGGATTCCAGTAGATGGTAGACCGATGGTCGGCCAGCTGATTCGTTATCCCGGGCTTATCGTATTTAGGGGAATAGAAGAAGCGTGCCCGGTTAAAGCCTTTGGGTTTAATGTTGGCAACGTTTGGTATATATACCTTCTTTTTAAAGGGCCTGGTGTAAATGAGCAATGCTGGGCCACTGCTGAGAACCATCATCAAAGCCCTATTTCTAAGCACGACATCCACCTTGATGACATCCTCAAGGGAAACCATATTGTTATCAAGCAGATCTGAAATCTCTGAATCATTGGTGAGGATTCTACCGTTAAGGAAAACTGCCATGGGTTGATATTTGCCATTTTCAAGGTAATACGGATAATTAAATACACCGCCATCTAAGTTTGGCTTGAATAGAACCCCGGCCACGATACGCTTCAGGCAGTCTCCAAGTGTGGGGCAGCCTTCCGTGTCTTTTAGCTTATAGGTCTGATCTGCGTGCCCATCCGGGATATGGAAGGGGCCTTGTGTAAATGCAGTTAACTCTTGCTGGCGCTTTTTTGCCTTGATCTGGACTTCCTTTAAGCGTGTTGCGCGACCTGAGAACCCGCGGTTAACCATTTGTTCGTCCTCCCTTCTGACATTTTGCAGGTAGGTTTCCATCGCAGAAGAATCCTGACCCAGGAAATCGGGCTTGATCTTGCCAGGCGTAATTTTTTGTCTGGCGACGGTGTCCAGTATGATCTCTACTTTCTTGGTGTTTTTCTTGCCTGTCGCCTGAACGGCAAAACTCAGACTGTCGGTAATCATGATTGGATTGAACTGGAATTTTCCGGCTGCATCTGTTTTGATGACCTCTAAAAACCCGGGTCGTAACGACATCAGCGTTACCGTGCCATTGGGAACCGGTTGTCCCGCAAGTGTGAGTACTTTTCCGCTAACTTCTGTACCAAGGCCTTCTGCGGCAAATTTCGGCTGCGATGGGTTGGGGCTCGCCGTATTACCGATTGCCCGCATCACTTCCTTCCAGTCGAACCGCCTATAGCCTTGCGTTAGCATCAGGTTGTCGAGTTTCTGAGGGGCGTCCGGCGATTTATCTGTGAAGTAGTAGTTTGGTTGTTCTACGTATCCTTTAATGTCAGAAACAAGCAGCAGGTCTGAAAGAATGCTGTGCCCGTTTTCCTCGTTGTGCGGCACCTTGCTTTCGTCGACCACAGAAACAGAGAAATTGCCGGCCAGCGGCGATCCGGACTCGTCTGTGGAGCTTAATTTAAGCTGTACCTTCTCTCTGGGCTGATAGCTGCGTTTGTCGGACCGGATATAGACGTCCATTTTCCTGCTGTTTTTTATAAAAGCGAGTCGTTCATTGAGTGGTTCGTACTGGCCATTGAAAAGGCTGAACTGGGCAACACCATTTGGAAAATCATCTTTTTTTAACCAGACGGAAGTCATAGCCCGGGTAAGTCCTACCTGAAGGGATGCTACGGGTTCGCCGCCGGACTGGGCGACGAGATACACGTTTCGAGGCGAGGCTTTGCTTCCATACGAGCCCGCGGATGCATATATCCTGACAAGTAAACTATCGGGATTGGGTTGGTAAACGGAGAGTACGTAACCTTGTGGAAGTGCTTTCGGTAGCGTTACGATCTTCTCGGTGCTGTCGGCAAAGCGGATTCTGGCCTGATAGTTTTTGCTTACATCAGGGCTTAGCATGAAGCTGCCCATGCCTGCATGGAGACTTTTGAAACGCAGAATTTCTGTCTGACCGTCCAAAATGACGCCGCTTACTGGTGTGCCGCGCCCATTTGGCGCTACTGCCTTAAACGCAATTTTTGAGCGAATCCCGTTCACCATATAGCCGCCTTCCGGGAAAAACTGCACATCGCTCTCGGACAGCAAAGTGGGCTTGCTATTCTCCAGCGTTTCATTTCTCTTTTTCTTCTTGCCGGAAGCTTCCACCTCCGGCTGGTCTGTATCGCTGAACCCTGTAAATGAATCGCCTATCCAAACGGCTCTTTCGAAGAAGTATTCAGGACCTGCATTGCGCATCCATTGGGTATAGGCACGTAGCCGGTAATTGCCGGCTGGATACTCATCGAGCAGGACAAGATCGCCCATGGTTGTACCTGAGGTAACGGGAAACTTTAAAGACCTCATGATGGAGTCCTTGTCGTTAATGAGGTCCACGTAGAGTGCTCCGCTTTTTTTTGAAGGCTCGTTTTTCGCTCCAAGCGTAACATAGCCTTTAAACCAAAGGGTATCGCCTACGGCGTAGTAGGGCTTGTCTGTATGAAGGTGGACCTTCTCCTGAGGATTGCTTGCAATCCACTTTTGAAGGATGCCCGCGATACGTTCCGCAGGATTCTCCTGCCTGGGCATAAAGGCCAAGAGTAAACCCACTACGGAAAGAAATGTGATGGTGAGATAGCGTTTCATATTTTTTCTGGTTAGTTATTTGATTTCTTAAGGTTCAGCCTGATAATCCAGCGGCAGCATATCAGCGACGCGTTCATATCCCCACATGCCCTCGTAAAGCAGTGAACCTGGGTCATAAATTGCCCCGTTTTCAAAGAAATTTACTTCCGGAGCGGTTCTGTATACCAGTGATACCTGGTATGGAGCCAGGTCATCCGGACGTTTGATCTTATAGCCGGAGTATTTGGCATAACTTTTTGTTTCACGCTCACCCTTATAGGTCACGTAAAGCGCGTCTTTGAAGTCAATTTCGCGCAGTACGGCCGACTTGCGTTTTACCAGTTCATGTGTGGGAATGTCTTCCCTGATCAGGATTTCCACGGTATCTGGCGCGCTTTTCATTTTAAGGTACAGCGCAAGGGAATCCATTCTGCGTCGCCGCTCCTTGCGACTCTTTACCTCTTTGGTGAACATTTCAATCTTCCGGTTAATCAGGCTGTCGGATAACTTTTCCGGGTTTTTCGACTTGATCATGCGGTTTACAACAAAACCGTGATCTGCATAGGTATTGCTGAACAGCGCTGAAAAAAAGTGTTGCGGAGAGCCGTTGTAAGCGGTCTCCCGCTTTTTATGATACTTCTTCCTCTTAGCCCGTGATTCCTCCAGCTCCTCAAAAAAAGGATATCCGAAAAAGCGAACCACCTGGGTTTCGTCGTCCCGTTCAAAATACTTCAAAAAATAACGGATGCGATAGCCCAGGGCTTTGTTTTCTACGACAATGAAGTCGTCGGCCCTGGCTTTCAAAATGCGTTGCTCGTCGTCATATTCAAATGAGACAACCGACGGATTCAATATTTTGCACCCTGCAGCGTTGGGTGATGTACCGATGAAGTTTTCCTGGAAAACCCTCATACGCGCAAGCCAGTAGCGGTCGGGCTTTACCACTATTTCACGCAAAACGTTGACATCCTCATCCAGAACGATCTCCAGTTTGATGTCGCGATTGCTGATGGTCACCTTCTGTTCGTTAGGCTGGTACCCTATCATCTTAATCACCAATGTATAATTTCCGGGCCTAAGCTGTGGAAGATTAAAGCGTCCTTCGTTATCTGCGACGGCACCTATCTGATAATTACTTACCAAAACTGCTGCGCCAGGAAGTGTCTCGCCCTGCTTGTTTCTGACCAGACCGGATATGGCAAAACCACTTTTTGCACCTGTGGTATTTTTCTCCGTGATCATCACAACCTTATCTTCAATAAGATACTGCAAAGGTTGGTTAAATAAAGCCGCGTCGAGCACTTCCTGTACCGTAGCATCTTTTTTTTGCAAGGCGATAGGTCCTACCTGGGCAATTGCAGATTGGTTGTATAAAAAATCATGGCCGCTCTGCTTTCTGATCTCTTTAAACAGGGCCGGCAGAGATATCGCTTTTTCGTTGATGGTGATCCTTTGTGCTACTGCGTTTAGCGTAACCACCAGGCAAAAGGCGAAAACAATCGGATACCTCACAGCGTCTATTTTACTACATAAACCTTCTTTCCTTCTACCCTGAACGTGATGTTGCCGGTCATTTCCAATGCTCTGAGTACTGTAGAAAGGTTTTTAGTCCGGGATATGGTTCCGCTAAGCCTCAGATCTTTATGGTCTGCAAGCTGAATCACTTCTATGCTGTACCAACGTGCGACTTCTTTTAGAATATCTGAAAGTGCTTCGTTATTGAAAATAAACTCCCCATTCTTCCAGGCTACACTTTCTTTCAGATCGGTACGGGACACGGCGATATCGCCATTTGTAGCTTGAGACTGTTGGCCGGGCAGCAATACTCTTGTTTCCCGCTCGTTCGACACCCGAACAGAACCTTCAAGCAAAGTGGTTTTCGCAGTGGCCTCATCAGCATAAGCGCTGATGTTGAAATGCGTACCCAGTACTTCTACTTTCTGCTTTTCGGTGTTCACAATAAATGGGTGTTCTTTATCTTTTGCCACCTCAAAGTAGGCTTCACCTGTGAGCCTAACTTCCCGGCGTTTCTGATGTGCAAAAGATGCAGGAAACGTAATAGACGAGGCGGCGTTAAGCCAAACCTTCGTCCCGTCTGGTAAACAGACCTGGTATTGCTGCCCTTTAACAGTTGACAGCGTATTGAATTCTATGGTATTGTCTTCAGCAGGCGTCGCCGCCTGTTTGGTATATAGAAGGATATCTCCCGACAGTTTAGATATACTGACACCGCGCTGACCGGCGATGTGCCCATCTTTAAGTCCCGAAAGCGACAGCCGCGTTCCATCGGCCAGTTCCAGTGTTGCAGCTCGTACAGCCGGACCTATCTCTGCACCCGGCGTTGCGGCCAGTGACGGGTTTGCAGCAATATCTCTCGTTGCAGATGAATGAATGACGAGGGCTATACCCACTATGGCAACAATAGCAGCGGCGGCGTACCATAAGCGCCTTGGTCTGCCAACCTGAGCCGGGCGGATTCTGGCATAAATCTCCGCGCTTTCCTGCTCAAGCTCCTCTTCGGTTAGCGCAGGTATATCAGTCCTTCTGAAATAGTGAAGGTGATATTTTTCACGTTGTTCGTTGTTGGTTTCTTTATTCATTTCATGCCGTCTTCTTAAACAAAGGCAATCCTAAAGAACCATTTGGGTACACGGGCTGGAAAAAAAATTAAAAAAAACCAAAAAACGCCATTAGTCCGCCTATTCTAAGCCTCAGGTGTTTGAACGCGCGTTTCAACTGCGTGGTTACGGTACCTTCGGCAATTTGCAAATACTCAGAGATTTGCTTGGCGGTCATGTATTGATTGCTGCGCAACTCATAGATCTCACGCATCCTCGGGGGCATCGCTGCGATGCTTTGTGCAATCATCACACGGATATCTTTTTCCCTGATCAGAAAATCTGTTCCGGTTGCTTCCTGATCATTAAAGGGATTGTCTTCTGAATATTTCAGTTTTACGCCCTTGTGCTTATATAAATTGTAAATCTTGTTGAGCACTGACTTATAAAGATAGCCCGAGAGCGTCGTATTGAGGTCTAAGCGCGTCCGGTTTTCGAGCATCCAGGCAAAAACATCCTGAACGAGATCTCTCGACTCCTCCTTATTCCCTACTTTATGATAGGCATACAAATACAGGGGCTTGTCGTAACGGATGTAAATTTCCCTGAAAGCACGATCGTCGCCAGACACGAACATTGAGCACAATTCGTAATCATTATATGATTTATAGTCGTTCATTGGAGCGCATATTCAGCTGTACAGAGAGATAATTGGTTATAAACGCAATATAACAAGGACTTATTAAAAATCAAACACTAAAGTTGTGGCCGGTTTGGACAATTAGCGAACGATGGTTAAGCTTCCGGTAGCAGGCGGACAGTTCCCGGCGATAACGATCCTGTAAAAATAGACACCTACAGGTAAATCCTTGCCGTTTCGCCTGCCATCAAATGCTTTGAGGGGGTCGCGGCTTTCGAAAACAATATTGCCGTTGCGGTTATACACCACTACCTGCGGGCGGTCGTATTGTTCAATTCCTTTGATTTGCCATACGTCATTCGTGCCATCGTTATTTGGACTGAAGGCGGTTGGAATACCCAGACCAAGTGCACCAAAGCTGATGTTGAAAGCAGTACGCTGGCTCTCGCAACTACCGGTCGCAACCGCCGCATAGTAGTCGCCAGCCCGCTCGATACTGACCCTAAATGCTGGTTGCGCGCTCTCCCGAATTAATGTTCCCGCAGCGTTATAAAGACGGTAGACAGGGGGGGCGTCAACAAACTGGGTCAAGGCAGTTATCCGAATCAAGACGTTGCCCGGAGCGCACATCAGTATATCGTCCACAGTTGGAGCGGCTATCGGACGGGACTGTGCCGGAATGGTAAACTGAAAATCTCTCGAACAATCGTCATTCTCCACCCTAAGTGAATATTGCCCGGCGGGCATGCCGGTGATGTCGGCAGTTGTTCCAACTATCTGCGCGGAGCTATTCCGCCAGACGTAACTTCTGACCGGGGAACTGACTCTTAGTCCCCGTATGCTACCGGTTTGCAAACCGCAGGCATCAGCTTGAATTACAGGCTGGGCAGACAGTTCGATCGCCGGACTTCCTTGGGTAACATGAAAAGGCCCTATGGTAGTATCGCTGCCACTGTTATTGCTTAACTCGAGCATGTAAAAATTAGGGGAAGCATTGATCAGATTGCGATCAGTGGAGATGGTGACCTGCGGATCTGCCTCTACAAACCAGCGAAAGTCGGTAGCATCAGTTAAGATGTCTGTGACCGCCCCATTGTTCTGTCCGCATGACGTAGGTATTTGCTTAACGTTTGTAATGTCGACTGTAATCGGGTCGAACGTTATAGGAGAGACTTCGGCAGAACCCGTGAATAAAGGAAATGCTAAAAAAAGCAGCCGGTGATATTTCATGCCCTGTACATACGATCCTCGCATGACAAGATAAGCAATATCACCGGCAAATGCTTAAAGTTTGAAGGATATACCTGCGTTTATGGAATAATCTGCAAATGCGGCGTCGCCGTTCGTATAAGTGTTTGTCGCTGCCGTGCGAATCTCATCCGTTACACTCTGCGTTCTTCTACGGTATAATGCAACAGGAACGGTTGCATAAACAGCTACTCGTTTAAACTGATAGGTTAATCCCGGCTCAACCGACCACACATAGCCCGGACGCCTGAAATCACCACTGCCACCGATCAAATCCCTGATCGGGATTCCTTCTATCCGGGCACCGGCAGATATAACCAGTCCGTCTACAGCATAATTTACCCCTGCCCTAGCCATGTATTGATCTGGGACGCTCATGATCTGTTCGTAAGGATTAGAACGATAGGTTCTGACACCATTTTGACCACGTGGGTTGCTCAGGTAATAGAAATTTCCATATACACCGAGGTTCTCTCTCAAACTTGCAAATGCATTGAGTTCTGCGGTAATTCCCGTACCTCCATCACCAAGTTGAATGGACTGATCCACGTTTTGTAACTGTGTATTTCCCGGTGTTCCGCCTACGTTATGGTAATAATCCTTAACCTCGTAGTCGCCCGTTGGCAACTTGATACCCAAGCCTAGTTGGATATTTGCCTTCTTACTTTTTGCAGGATCCAGCAACCATCTGTAAGCGGCTATTCTTACATCCCCTAGACCGAAAGAGTGCATACTCCGACGCTCTAAACCGGCATGTTCATACAGAGAAGAACGGGCGTTTGATATGATTGGTACATCAATCATTACCGACCACCGGTCATTGAAAACTCTTGTTAAAGCGAGGTCTAACGCATATTGATGATTAATTACTTCGGTATTGTTTTCTAGTCTCTCTTTTTGCTCGACAGAACCCCTGAAATGCCTGAAAGATCTAAAATACCGGTTGTTCGCATTAAACACCCATGCTCCACTACTACCCAACTCATCATCAGGATGCTCTGTCATGGCACAGATGCCACCTGTACTTCTGATGGCCACACAGCCTTGTGCGCGCACATCCGTACTCACCGCTGTTGTTGCAAGTACCAGCGAGAATACCGCAGAGAGTCTTGCGTAACGTTTAATAAAGATTTTGTTCATTTTTGGTTTGTATAGTTTGTTTTATGATTGGTTCTTACGATTAGTTACCGCTTAGCCGGTATGCTTTCACCTTATCCTGGTTGACGCCTAAAAGAAGGGTGTTGTTAACCATCAAGGCACTGCGGACATCTCCCTTTATCTTAAAACCAGACTCTGCTTGGGGTATATACCTGAACCTTCCGCCACCAATCCCTTTAAGCAGGACACCATGGTTGGCGTCGTATTTACCGAAGCGGAGGCGCGATTGATTCAGGTTTCCGCAGAGAATCAGATCTTTAACGCCATCCTTATCGTAGTCTACCGGCGTAATGGTAAATACTGGTGAGAACTGTGCCTCAACAGGTAATTCTCTTAGCGCAAATTTTCCATTTTTTGTCCGTTCAAAGAAGGCGGTTTTCAGATAATTGGAACTGAGCTTTTTTACGCCCTCCAACTCTTCCTCAGTGAAGATTTCCTTCAAACCGGCTTCCGAGTAACTCTTATAATCAGGGAACCTGGGCCTCATAACGCTCATCTGATCCAACATTTCATCGCGCGTTACATACGGATAACTCTTGCCCATCAGGTAAAAGCACAAGATCGGGTCTACAGCCCCATTGTCGTCAAAGTCTTTATAAAGGAGCTCGGCGGGCTGTGAGTCGCTTACCTTGCACTGACTGTTTAAGCCAAGGTTGCCGATGATCAGGTCCTGCCTGCCATCGCCATTCAAATCTGCAAGCTGCAACGTATTCCAAAACCCACTATATTTCTTATCGAAGTACTGATCGGTCTTGTCCTTTAACCTTCCGCCCTCATTTATATAGGCAGTAACCGGCATCCAGTCGCCCACCACAATAAGATCCGCCTTCCTGTCGCCATTCAGATCTGTAACAGCAGCATCGGTAACCATGCCCGCAAATTCAAGTTCTGGTGCAAGCTGCTTTATACGGTCACTGAATTTGCCACGGCCGTCATTAATAAGCAGATAACTTTTAGGTGTTTCTGGAAATCTGCCCGGTATAACCCGTCCGCCAACAAAAAGGTCGGCCTTGCCGTCGCCATTAAAATCGCCTGCAACTACACAACTCTTGCTTGAAGCCATCGCCGGAAGCGTACCGGTCGACTTTTTAAATCCGCCTTTTCCATCGCCCAGATACAGACGATCCTGCAGCAGAGGATCATTTTCCTGAAAGTCATGATACCCACCGCTCACGATATACAAATCGAGTTTCCCATCGCCGTTTGCGTCAAAAAACAAGGCATCGGTATCCTCACTTCCCTTGTCGGCCCCAAAAGGGTTTGTTACGGAAAACTTGCCATTCTTTTGCTGGATAAACAAGGCGCCCTGCTGGTTCGCTTCGCCCCCTACAAATACATCTTCGAGGCCATCGCCATTCACGTCTGCCTTGGCCATGCAGGGACCTGAGAAAGAGATGGCGTTGACCAGTAAAGGCTGCCGTTTGAAGTCGTTACGCCTGTTTTTTTCCTGGGCATAACCCACAGGCGAAGTAATCTCTTCGAATACTGGCTTTGCAGGTTTAGGCGGAAAATATTTACCGGCGGCATCCTTTTCGTTCAGGATGAGCAAGCGGCTGGTAGCCACATTTGTGAGCACTTGCTGTTTGCCGCTGAGCCATACCACCCTCAAGGAGTCAATTTGCTGCGCTTTTCCGACGCCAAAGTGAAGCGTAGGCGAAACACTGGACAGGTAGCCCCGTGCCGGACTCTGTTCGAGCAACTGCAATTTCCCTTTGTGGTATATGGTCACTTTTGCGCCCAGACCGTCCGTATTGCCCTTCAACCCTTCCAGCCTGACTTTCAGATAGCGGTTTGCCGTATCGGTCTGATTCTGATAAACAAAGGCTGGCTTGTTGAGGTTGCTCACCACAAGATCGAGATCGCCGTCATTATCCAGGTCGGAATAAATGGCACCACTACTGTTGGAAGGCTCGCTCATCCCCCATTCTACGATCTTATTACTAAAGGTTAGATTGCCGTTGTTTTTATAGACGTAATTTTTAACATCGGAAGATGGAAGTTTACTAAGCATATCCAGAATATGCTTTGGCTCCACCTGTCCATTGAGGCTTCTGAAATAATTGTCATTGTATTTTATGACGTCCATATTCGTAAAATCATGCAGATATCCGTTCGTCACCAAAAGGTCTTTGTGGCCGTCGTTGTCGAGGTCCGCAAATAAAGGCGCCCAGCTCCAGTCTGTATTAGACACACCGGCCAATTGCCCCACCTCACTAAAGCCACCGTTGCCATTGTTCACGTGCAGCATATTGCGCATATACTGGTAATAGAGACCGTTACGAAGATTCATGTAAAAGTATTCGTAGTTGTCAAAGCCCTGCAAAAGTTTCTGCCGCTTATTATCTTCAGGAATCATATCGAGCGTATAGATGTCTTGCAGCCCGTCATTGTTAATATCAGAGATATTGCTTCCCATGGAATACATGGAGATATGATCTAACGTGGAGGTTAGCTTATCCGTAAAGGTTCCGTCACCATTATTGATATAAAGATGATCTGGAATCGAATAGTCGTTCGATAGATAAATATCCGGCCAGCCGTCATTATTCACATCGGAGATTGCTCCGCTTAAGCCATATGAAAGGACGGAATTGGAAATTCCCGCTGCCGTGGTAACATCTTTAAACCGGCCATTGTCGTTCCGGTATAGCTTGCTGCCTGACATCGGGTCTTTAGTTGCCCGGTATTCCTGAATGGTTGAATCATCCAGTTCTGACAATACTTTTATGTTTTCGTTGACCAGCAGAAGATCGAGATCGCCGTCCTTGTCGTAGTCAAAGAAAAAAGACTGGGTGGAGTAAGCAGAATCTGCCAAACCGTAGGCCTCGGCTTCGTCTTTAAACACCGGAATACCGCTCTCATTCAAACCCTGGTGAATAAAAAGCTGGTTTTTCCGCTGTTCACCATCGTGCAGACCGGAGTAGCATATATAAATATCCAGTTGGCCATCACCGTTAACATCAGCCATGTTTACACCGTTCTTCCAACCTTCGGCACCTCGGCCAGCAACCCCGGCAACGTCGGTAATGTCGGAAAACTGCATGTTGCCATGGTTCAGATAAAGTTTATTACCCACCATGTTCCCCGAGAAATAAAGTTCATCTAGACCATCTCCATTCAGATCGCCCGCGGCTACCCCGGCCCCATTATAATAGGCTGGATAGTTAAAGATGTTCTGATCAAAGTTCTCAGCAATGGTGTTTGCAAAACTGATGTTGGTCTGACTGGCATCCAGCAGCTTGAACAGCGGATTTTCGACCACTTTTTCCGAGTCTGACTGTCCCGAAGGGGAGCACCCGGTGAAAAGCAAATATACCATAGATAGACCGTAACTAAGGCGTCGGCCGGCAGCCCGAACCAGGTTTACATTCGTCATGTTGGTTATGTTTGGTTAAACGAGTGAATAATAATACACAAGTTCCAATAAATAGACAACATGAACAAAAAAAAGTCCTATATAATCTGGAATCTTTCTGCCTTATTCAATACCCCTGACATTCATAGGAAGGGTATAAACGGATTTTGATGACGTAATGAACAGCGTTTTCCTGTCTTTCCCGATAAAGCAGACGTTACCCGTCCAGCCTTTGAGCGGAATATGGGCGATTTGCGTCCCGTTCGGATCAAACACAGTAACACCGCCCCCGGTAATATAAATATTGCCCTGCTCATCCAGCGTCATGCCGTCGGAAC
Organism: Pedobacter faecalis; assembly: GCF_030182585.1. Classification (NCBI taxonomy): domain Bacteria; kingdom Pseudomonadati; phylum Bacteroidota; class Sphingobacteriia; order Sphingobacteriales; family Sphingobacteriaceae; genus Pedobacter; species Pedobacter faecalis. The sequence goes on from NZ_JARXOW010000001.1 coordinate 900,227, forward strand.
CCTTATTAAACATCAGCTTTTTTTCTTCCAGCTTACCCTTCCCGGAAATGGTATAGCGGTAGGTTTTTTGGGCACCCAGATCGGATACATATAAGTATTTCCCATCAGGTGTTCCAACAATGCCGTTCGGTTGCTTCATGTCGGCAATTACGGTTATGATGCTGGTAGAGCGCTTCGCCCCTTTGGGAAGATAGTACACATTTTGGCCTTCGAGATCCGGCTTCTTTCTTGTCCAATAATCGCGCTGGTAGTAAGGATCAGTGAAATAGATGCCCCCGCTTTTATCGACCCACATGTCATTAGGGCCATTTAGCTTACGCCCGTTCAAATCGTTGATAAGCACGGTAACACGTTTATTTTTGTCGATAGACCATAGTTCGTTCTTTTCATCGGCACAGGCGAGCAAATTGCCCTTACGATCAAAATGCAATCCGTTAGCGCGTCCTGTTTTGTCCATGTAAACCGACAATGTCCCGTCCGTTCCATATTTCCATATCTTGTCGTTAGGCTGATCCGTAAAAAACACCTCACCTTTTTTATTGACTGCCGGACCCTCCGTAAAGGAAAACTGGCTGCTCACGAGCTTTAGATCGGAGGGATTAAAAAGCGTCTGACTAAAGGCAGAACCGGACAGGCCAACAAAGGCGCAAAACAAAAAACTTACTGATTTCATTTGGTTGTGTGTAAAGGTCGCTCTAAAATAGGAAAATAACCACACTAAACAATATAGCGGGCATGGCCGTTATGTATAAAACAATACTAACATGGAAAACAAAGAGAACAAAACGGGTCTCGACCAATGGAACGAGCGCCTGGATAATAACCTTGAACCAGAGCGTGCAGGGGATAAAGCAGCAGACATCAATGCGGCAGCTTACTCGCAACAGCAGGGAAGCGGCGACCAGTCGGACGACCCGGAACGCATGCCCAACCTGACCAGCGATGACGAGATGGAAGACAACATGGCCAGGGAGCAGCCGAAAAGCGCCACTCCGCAGGGAAAACTAAACCGGGAGGAGTAGGCTAGAAGTCAAACTTGACCCTCGCCCTGATTCCCCATTCTGAGACGTTTGGATTGTCGAGGTAGGTAAACCGCCTCACGGCGTCAACCCTGAGTATCTTGAAAATATTGGCCACGCCAACGCTTCCTTCGATATAAGGCTCGCTGTTCAGGGAATTGGTGATCGGAACGCCTTCATCATTTCGTACAAACTGAAGTGTACCATTGTTGTAGGCTGGGTTATTCTCATCCCTCAAGCCCCCGTACAAAGCCTTAAAGGATACCACTTCCCTCAGCTTAAGATGCTTAAGCAAAGGAAGTTTGTTGAAGAAGAAACCGTTAAAGCTGTGATCAATATTGATGCTGGCGTAGTGATCGCTCACAAATTCCATAAAGTTCATCAGGTTATAAGACTTGAGCTGATACGCATAAGTCTGATTGGCCCGGTGAATGGAAAGCAGTGGAAATGGCACCTGACCGAAGATGTAACCTCCTTCGAGTGTCATATCGGTATAGCCTAACTGACTCAGGTAAAAACGTTTGTCGATACTTGCCCGCAAGTTGTGGTAGTTATATTCGCCCCCAAGCACACCTTTGATGCCGGCGGTATATCCTAAATTAAAAATGGGATACTTGCTTATTAACGGCGTACGGTACACTTTGCCCTGATAGAACTTTTCATTCGGCGCATATCTCAGCTCCAGGGATACTTCTGAGGTGCTGATCTGAGACAAACGACTGAACTGATTGGCGACTGAGTTATTGAAGTATAAGCCACCGGCAGGCGACTGCACCCATTTACGTAAACCGACACTGTATGAAAAGTGGTTTTCGAATTCTCTCAAATAATCTATCCGGTAAAAGTCATTGTACAACATCATATTGTTTTCACCGCGTTTAAACGATAAAAAGAAATTATCTTCCTGCACAAACTGTAGTTCCTGACCCGGAATACGTGTGTCGCGCTGATAACTGGCCCGGATATAATTCTGCGGAAAAGCATAGATCGACTTGCTGTTCAGGGAATACGTACCGCTCAGGAAGTATTTTAATTTTTCGTCATTAAAGCCATAGGCACCGTAGGTTTCAAAATAAATGCGCTTACTAAAAGCAGGCGTCGTTCTTCCACCCAGTCGGAGACGAAAACCCTCCACTTCATTGAAACTGTAAAAGGTATTTACCGGGCCCACCTCAAACGGTCCGAAGTCCTTATAACCCGCAAAAAGCAGCGTGACAATATCCATGGTACGTTTAA